>JAZQMW010000043.1:0-44230 GCA_045627025.1 Treponema sp.
TCATATTCTTTTCCCATAAACGGAACCTTCATTTTTTTACACCAATTACTTTGATACTCGATTTCTCCAAATACTTTATCCACTATTTTCATAATGCTTCTCCTATCTATTCTCAGTTTCCTGAATTTTTTCATCTGACACTTTTGCTTCTACGGAACTGCCCCAGCTTTTTTAGAACTTGGGATAATAACACCTTTTGTATCTGGATCCTTTTTAACTAGATCTTTGTGATAGTTACATGTACTTGCAAAACCTTTTACTCCACCCCTTACTTGGATTTTAGTTTCATCATCTGATGAGGTTATATAACCATCTTGAGTAACTGCAGCTGTTCCCTGTTTTGAACTATCTAAACCACCTGCATTAACCTCACTGATACCACCACAATGACCAAATGTATTATTGACAATAAAGGGCACTATTAATTCATGCTTTAAATCACTTGTTTCATGTAATGTTGTGCCCCCATAATGTAATGATACATTTTGAAATCTTTTAAAACTTTTACCTTGCTATATCTCTAGGACCAGCCTCAACTACTTCTTCATCTACCAAAACAACACCAACACCCGATGATTCATCCCAATCAGCCTCAAACACTATAGAAACTCGTCTTTTATCTTCTCTAGGCTTATAAATATGAACTATCCGCATAGAAAGTGTTTCAATTAGTTCCTCAGCAGAATCTCCTGATGGATATCCATCTTCTTCTGAATAATCCCAAACTTCCTGTTCTTCTTTATAGTACTCAAAAACTGCTTCTAATATCTCTTGCTGAATATCCTCCCAATTCTCCCAAAGCTTTGAATATGCTTGTTGTTGTTCTTCCAAGATTTCATCCTCTTCATCATCAACACTGATTAAGACATCAACATCTGATTTTTGTGTAAAAAATGAAATATCCTTTTTCGCTGCCCAATAAAATCCATCATATAAAATTTCTCCAAATACTTCATCATTCTTTTTCATGTCATTTCTCCCTTTCTCTAATTAATATAATATGTAACTTGCACCCTATCATTCGTTAGCGAATCACTTCAAACATACCTGTTATGGATAAGTATAAAATTCTGCAAATCCTCCTGCATCAAATGCACCGTTATTGGTTTCTGAAATTCCTCCATAATGCTTAAAGTTTGCATTAATTTCGGTTGGCATAATCATAAACTATTTTTTCACTGTATATTTTACTAAATTATCATTGATTATATAAGGTGTAATCCCTTGTTTCCAAAGTTCTATATATGCGGCAAACGGATTTTCTAAATCATCATTTCCACCAAGTGGCCAAAGAATATAATAAATGACCATGTAATTACCAGTCAATTGATACAGTGGTTCAAGAAATGCAACAACAGGATTATCCTCTTCTTCTGGCAAAACGTTAAACAACATAGCATCCGTAATATAATTCAGAACTATTCCATTATCGATTTTTTGAAAATCATATTCATTTGAAAGACTTTCATAGGTTGTCTCTTCGAATTTCATCTCTTCTATAGTATATGTTTTCTCGTTTCTTAGCTCTAGTAAATAATTCATTCCCTCCATATGTTTTCTTAGAAGAGTCTGTATCTTTGCATCATTGATTTCTTTGCTTTCTGAATCTGTAGTTCCGTACAAGCTATAAAAATTATTGAATACCGCTTCTCCTCTTTCAAAGCAAAGAAAGAATGGTTTGCATAACTTATAATCCTCTTCAAAATATGAAAAGAAGTAAGGAGATAGCATTTCATCTTCATTATAAAGCTTAGCTTCTATAAATTCTTCCCTGATATCTGGCATAGTATCTAATAAATCTATCCACTCTTGTGGTAAATCTCCTAATTCTTCATATTCCATAACTCAATTCACCTCTAAAAAATAATTGTCAATGTCTCTTTACCGAGTACATTACTTTCTGCTCTCTTTACTATAGCTTCCTCATAAGCTTTGTCTTTTGGCACAGGAATCAGATCGCGGTTCTTAATCTTATCTTCTTGCGCAATTACATTTACTATATATATTTTACAATTTTTGTATCTTTCTAAAACTTCATCTCCCTCTCTTGTACCAAGATACAACACTTCGGCATTTACCAAGTAACATCCCAAAACTCCTTCTCCAATAACAGTTAACACATCCCCTAATCTATGAAGTTTTTTATCACTAAGGTATTGCAGATTCTTTCCAATCAACATTTCAAACGCTTCTTTGGACATTTCTTTTTTCGCAATCGAAGGCATTGCACTTAACACTTGCCAACTAGCACTACCTAAAAAGAATACTTCATCATTTGCTGATTCAACAGCCCATTCTCGAATATGATAAGGGTACCAACTGATTACTTGATGTTCTTTCTCTAACTCGCCTAATGTTATACCCAAAAGTCCTACACTTTGATACTTTTCTCCAAATACCAGAGCTCCACGTACAATAGCGATATCCTCAGCTGTGCCAAAATCATTGTAGGACGTTAAGACTTCTTCATCATTACCAAAATGTGTATAAAATTCAATCAAAGATTGTGGTAATTTTACGTCCAGTTCATTTTGTTTCTCATCAAATATTTCACTATCCACATAATCGGTTACATCTTTCTATAAACATCCAGCTTTTTAAATAGTTCTTTTAGCATCATTAATTCTCCTTCTTATATTCTTTTCTATGCGATTTACCTGACGGACTAGTCCAGTATCTATAACACTTTACTTCTCCAGTCTTCTTATTCGTTTCCTTTTGCAATACAGTTCCTTTTAATTTCGGATGACTGAATTTCTCCCATTCATATATTGTTGTATCCGATTCATAACTTGCCGTGATACCATCATTATTCTCAATAAAATGCCTTATTGCAGGCTGGCAACCTCCAGAGCAACAATCCAACACTCCGCGCATTTCCAGATGATCACCTGGTTTTACTTTTTTGTCTCCATCAAGTTCCTGCCAAAGCGCTACATCATTCAAAAATTTACGTTCCATATGATAAAATTTCGCAGTTTTGAAAACCCGAGTTTCGCAAAATGCAAAATTCGCTATAAAAATGTATTGGCTATTTTGTAATTGAATATACTGCAAGACTTGTTGAGACGATGGTAAGGCAGGTTGTTATGATTGTTGAGTATTTTCCAAAGTAGTATGTGAATGAGTTTGATTTTGCAAATACTGAGTATTCCGGCTGGATGAAATCTTTTTTTTGCTGCCTTTTTCCCGTGTAGTCGGTGATTATTACGGCCTGACGATTGTTTCTGTCTTCGAGAAATCCTCCTGCAAGATTTACATAGTACAAGTAATCTCGATTTGGAATGTAAGGGTATCTTCCTGGTTTTGCAACTGCACCTGCAACGCTTACAAAGTACTGTCTGAAAGGTATTATGAGTTTGTCGTGCGGCAGGAGTTTTTCATCAACAAAATAATCCTTGTTATATAGAATTTTGCTTATATCCATAGGTATTGATGAACCTTCTCTGAGTACGTATGCATTTTCAAGGTCTGCAACTGTGTTGAAAAGTTCTCTGTTTGCACGAATGAAATATGTGTAGTTGGTGTCAGGTATAAATTGCATCGTGATTTTTTCTGTTGCCTTTGCGTCATCTACATCGTCAGTATCATCTGTGGTTCCTTTTTTATCTGCATTTATGATGGCACCTTCAATGAATATGACGGGCATAAGATCATTTATGGATGAAATGGTAACGGAATCATAGTCTTTGAGCTGAAAATCAGCCTGTACATCTTTGTCTGTAAGATAAAAAATACTGCTGTTTTGGTTTTCGTCAAATCGTGACAACTGAATCATGTCTTTGTTTGCAAAATTTGTGTATCCGTGACCATAGTATTCTATGAGCTGTTTTAGATTTTCTCCATCTTTAAGTTCGTAAACCTCTTCTTTTTCAACTTCTCCGATAAGTTCTACCAATCGTCCTTTTCTCTGAACAATTACGGTATCGCCTTCCCTTATGTACGGGTCCTGGCTCATGTCTCCGTTTCTTGATGCCTCGAATAGGTCAAAATGTTCTTCGGTTCCATCTCTGTGTTTTATGACCACGTCTCGTTTTGAACTGTAATCAGTTGTAATGTCTTCTATTACTTCGCTAAGCCTTGTAAGAGACCATGCCTGTACTTCTGTTACTTTTTGAACTTCGCCTTTTACCTTTACCATGAAATATCCAGGCATTGTAAGGATGAACTGTACGCCGCTCAACGGATAGTTTTTTGTGACGATGGCTTCTACATCACGCTTTACGTTAACAAGTTTTCTGTTTCTTACATTTAATACGGCAAGATTTGCCACACGAAGTTTATATGAAGTATCAACAGTCATGGAATACTGTACAACTTCTCCGCCTGCCATGAAAGCAAGAGTGTATACATCTCCCGGTGTTACCCTGTAGTCTTCTGTGGCAAGTGCAAGCTGAGGTGAGTAGCTTTTTGTAAGAGATTGCAGTTTTTCCAAGCTTTTTCCATCTTTTTCGGTTTTTTCAAGCTTTTCATTTTTGTTGTTCTTATCTGTTTTGAATTTTTTTCCATTCAGATAACTATTTATGGCGCTCGATTCATCAAGGGCTGCCAATTGCGTCATGGCACAAAGTATGAATAGGGATGTAGTAAACAGTTTTTTCAGTGTTTTCATTTTGCATTCCTTAGCTTGTCCATAGCTTCCTTATCGTTTTTGAGGTTTTCTATTGCATTTAATAGGAATGCAATGAATACAGACATGAAACCTGCCGCAAATGTGATTATGATGCAAAGTTTTCCTCTGGAAGGTCCTGACTTTTGATCTGGCACCTGGGCTTTTTCAAGTATCTGGAAAACCGGAGTGTTGCTTTCGATTTCGATTTTTGTAAGTTCGTATTGAGTTTTAAGCTGCTTGTAAATCTGTTCCTGTGCTTCAAGTTCAAGCTTTAATCTTGTTGCGTCAAGTGCTATTGACTGTACGCTTGAGCCAAAGACGTTTGATACAGTGCTTTCTATGCCTTTGATGTGGGCTTGGAGATCCTCTATTTCCTTGAGGCATGATGTGATGTTTTCTTCAAGATTGTTTTTCTTTGTGAGGTTTGTGTCTATGCCAAGATCCGTGAATTTTTGTTCCAGAAGACCTACCGCATAATTTATTACGTCGCATGCGAATACAGGATCAATGTCTTCCATGGAAATTGTAAAGATTTGGTTGTCCATGTTGTATTCTGCTTTTAGAAGTTTTTTAAGCGTTTTGCGTGAATTTGTTATTGGGGATTTTTTTATTTCGAATTTTTCTATGAGATTGAACTTGTTGATGATGTCATCAAGAATTGAATCTGACTGTATAAGGTATTCTGCAAGGGCTGAATTTGATGATCCGCCTCCCAGAGAGCCTCCTAAAAGAGATCCGAGACCTGATGAGCTTATCATGCTTGCAAGGCCTGCTCCTGACGATGATGAGTCGTTTATGAGCATTTCTGCTTTTGGCGTGAATTTATTTGGAAGTGGAGATTTTTCAGGTGGAAGGACGATTGTTATGATTGAAAATACTATAGAAAAAACTGCTGCCACGGCCGTAATTGTCATGATCATCTTTTTGTGATGAAGAAGGACTGCCAGAAGGTCAATCAAAGATATTTCTTCGTCTTCCTGTCGTTCAGTTTTAGTTATTTCTGTAGTATCCATTATTAAATCTCCATTTAAGGGGTCTGAAAAAGACTTGTCCTTGATATGGGATATATAGGACATCTCTAAAAACCTATTTTTAGGGATGCCATCGAGTTCCAAGTCTTGAAATTACAAGGCTCGGAACGTCGCAATTTCAGAGAAACCTCCAAAAACTGAAGTTTTTAGAGGTCCCCTATAATATATCCGTAAAATATCGGACAGTTCCCTCAAGTAAAAAAAATAGCTCCAACATTGTATCATTTTTCATAATGAATTTCTACATGCAATGCGAGGAATGCATGTAGATGAGCCAAGATTTAGTCGTCCAAGGCTTTTTTAACCTTTTTCTTTGCCTTTTTTGTATCTTTTTTGACTTCTTTTTTAGCTTTTTTTGTTTCTTTCTTTACTTTTTTCTTTGCTTTCTTGCCTTCTTTTTTAGCTTTTTTTTCTTCTTTTTTGGATTTCTTTTTTGCCTTCTTTTCTTCTTTTTCGGCTTCCTTGGAGTCTTTTGCCGTTTCTTTTTCTACTGCATCAGCACCTTTTTTTACGCCTTTTGCCGTTGCATTCACTCCTTTCTCTATGCCGTTTGCAGCTGCTTTTGCACCTTTTTCTATGCCGCTTGCAGCCTTGTCAAAGATGCTTCCGCCGCTATCTCCCGAATCATCAGATGAATAAATGCTTGTCGTGAAAAATGTAAATCCAATCAATGCAAGTATTAGTTTTTTTGTTGTTCTTTTCATATCTGCAAGTCTCCGTCTTTAAGAATTGTCAGTTCTTTTCCGTTTGTATATTTTATGATAATGGTAGGCTCTTTAACTACACCGTCAAAGTGGATGAGGCTTGGTGCGTCTCCGTCGTAATTTTCTCCGATTGCAAAATGACATGTCCTGAATGCTTTTTCATCTTCAAGCATGTTGCCGGTAATCTGTGCGGCAGGATTTAAGCCGATGCCAAGTTCTCCAATATTGCGTGCATTTTTTGCATAAATCTTTCCCTGTCCTGAAGGCAATTTTCCTTCCTTTTCCATGGCAATTGCACTTTTTTCTGCATTTGTTATGTCTTTAAGGAGTCTTTTTGCTTCATTTCCACCCGTTATGTCTGTTACATATCCGTTTTTTACCATACATGTGATTGGTGTGTCAAGAATTGAATCGCCGTCAGAGAATGTCATGCTTCCGTCATATACTATTTTTCCTTCGCTTGTTCCAACTACCGGACTTATGAAAGCTTCCCCAGCTGGTATGTTGCCGCCACTTCCAGGTGTTGAAAAATCTCCGTCGTCAACCATACCGAGTCTGCCTTTCAATCCTATTAAGAGGTCTGTTCCTCCAGGTGCTGTTATGTGAACGCTTTCTGCATCCTTGAATTTTTCGCATAATTCCCTGCATCTTTTTTTCAGCATTTGATAGTCTATGTTCACCGTGCGGTTGTACATGTCTTCTGTAAGGCCTGGTGTCCATACTGCACGCATTGTTTTCTTTCCTGAAAGAAGATAGTCAAACGTGTTGTCGAATGTCCTTCCGTCATCAAGCTTATATGGCGTAATTATTGCCTTTTCGTCTTTTCCGAGTTTGTTTTCCGATATGGAAAATATTACGTCTGGTTCTGATTTTATTGCACCGACGACCATTTCTTCTGCAAAATCGCTGGATGTTTTTTTTGTCTGATATATCAGAGTCGGCTTGCTTTCAACTTCCAGTGCAGCCTGAAACAAATCCTGTGAGATTGCGCTTGTTTCTGGATTTGCGATAATCAAGACTTTTTCATTTTTCTTTATCTTGCATACTTCCTGGATTATTGTCTCGGCTGGAGTACGTTCTTTTTTATCAAAGAGGTTCATGACTTGTCTCCTTTTGAAATTACCTAAAATGCTGTTTACAGAACTTCCATAAAATGTTTCTATGGGTTTTGTAAGTATATCATGAGATTGTGCATGTTGCAATTTTAAAAGGAACCTCATGTGTTTTTTCCAACGTTTTTTTGAAGTTCCCTTTAACGATTTAATTTTTTCTTATAAATGGATTCCAAATGAATTGCAAATGAAATTAATTTGTAATGTTTTTGAAATCATCCTGTATGAAAATGTATGTTTTCTGTTCACTTTTGGAACATTTGCTTTCGAATTCTATTCTTACGGTATCGGATATTGCGATTCCTATGTAATTCAGCGAGAATGCATGTGGCTTGAGTTCTTGCGGCACGTAGATGAAATATTGGCCTTGGGATTTATCGTAATGCGGAACTCCATGGAAAAGAAGCGGACCTAAATATTTGCCTGATGATTTTTGATTTGCAAGCTTGTATGAAAGATTTGATGAAAAAAGATCTATCTTGCTCAAGGTCAATGTACCACTTGATGATGAATAAGTGCCTGTTTCTGCCTGATATGTCGGGAGGTCGTTTTCGAGTGCGAAATCGTTTCTGAATACGCATGATGCAATGAAATTTCGGACAAGTGTTTCTTTCGTTACGTCAGGATTTCCGATTGATGCAAGAATTGCCTCCATGTTTGCCTTGCCCGTTGACTTGAGTTTTTTTACGAATTCAATTCCACCGTAGTTTCTCATGAGGAATGCACCGAATGCATATGTGACTTCGTATGATTCAAGAGTGTTGTTGTTCCATTTGTCAAAGCCTTCCATATAATATTCGGATAAAAATGGTTTTATTCTGTTGTATTGAGGCTTGTCTTTTTCTTTGAGGTTTAATGATTCGCTCAAGATGTCTTCTGCAAGCATTGAAAGCATTTCTGTGTACCACGTTGAGGCAGATATGTTTTTTACGTCATTGATGGAATAGTTTATCATGTGCTGGAATTCATGAAAAAGCGTTGAATATGTCTCGCTGCTCGGACCGTCTGTTCTTGTAAATTCCTGATGGTCATCCGTAAGATTGCAGAATCCGACATCAATATAAAAATATTTTCCCTTGTTTGATTTGGTATTGTTTTTTTGTAAATCTGACGGTTTGAAAAGACCTGCTGTTCCAGAGCCTTTTGTCACGAAGTCTGCAAAATCGGAATCAATGTCGTATACGACAATGTTTATGAAGTCTCCAGTTGGGCTTTCTGTTGATAGTTTTTCACGTGAGTCTATGAAAATATCTGTTTCGTTTCCAAAAATATCACACATTACAGGATAGTAGTCGAGAAATTTTACCGCAAGCTTGTCTGCAAAATCGCCATTTATTTTGTCTTCCGATGATGTCGTGCCGTAATTTGCATTTGCAACCCATACAAGGCATGTTTTGCCGTTTACGGTTTCTTTTGCGCGCAGTGTGACTTCTGCCGGTGTTGATGAATCAAGATATAAAATGTTTGTTGATTCATTTACCTTGAATGACGATTCTTTTACCGGGTCTTTGTCGGGTGCTTCTGAACGTGGCATTGCATCGGTATTGCATGGAACTATTCTCCTTTCTTCTGTCATGTCTATTGTTTTTATTTTGTTGCCATAATGCGTGTTTTCGTAATCACTGTCCGTAAAACTTTCTATGTATGGCCTTATTTCTTTTGCTGTAGATGTGTCTATGCCTGATGTTGATTTTACGTAATTTGTAGGTGTTGTAGTTGTGTTGAGTTTGTTTTCCGAGCAATTGTAGTTTGCAAAGCATAATGCCTTGCCTTTTACGCCTGAAAGGGTAACTGATGATGAATCAAGCTCCACAATGAATTTTGAAGTGTAGGAATTTGAGCTTGATGAAGGTCCTTCAGTTGAACATGAGAAAAATGCAAATGATAATATGAGAATCGTTAATAGGGTTTTCATCTTTCAATTATAATTTGATTTTAAACAAATTACCATTGCAAAATATGATTTTGAAAAAAAACGGCCACCTGTTTTGGTGACCGTCATGCATGTAATGAAAAATTTTAGAATGCCGCTACAACTTCGCCGTTAGGATATTTTTTGCTGATGTATTCCTTGATTTTTTCACTCTGAAGAACTTTTACAAGAGCTTTTATTTCCGGTGAGTTTTGGTTTCCATCTTTTACTGCAATGATGTTTACGTAAGGAGAATCTTTTCCTTCTATGAAAAGACCATCTTTTGTGGCAACAAGTCCTGCTGGAATTGCATAGTTTCCGTTTATTACTGCTGCATCTACATCAGAAAGAACGCGTGGAAGAGAAGCTGCTTCGATTTCCTTGAATTTAAGTTTGAGTGGATTTTTCTTGATGTCGAGAGGTGTTGCTTCCATGCCAGAATCATTTCTGAGCGTAATGAGTCCTGCCGATTGGAGAAGAAGAAGTGCCCTTCCTTCATTTGTCGGGTCGTTTGGAATTGCGACAACTGCTTTTTTCTTGAGATCTGAAAGTTTTTTTACTTTTTTTGAATAGACTGCAATCGGTTCGATGTGGATTCCGCCTGCGTTTACAAGATGAAAATTTCTCTTCTGGTTGAACTCTAAAAGATACGGGATGTGCTGGAAGAAGTTTGCGTCAATGTCTCCTGCTTCGAGAGCTTCGTTTGGCGTAACGTAATCTGTAAAATCAACGATTGAAAGGTCGATTCCTTCTGCCTTGAGGTCATCCTTTATGAGTTCAAGAAATGCTGCGTGTGGCTCTGGGGTTGCTCCAACCCTGATTGTTTTCTGTGCAAATGCACCCGTAAGTGAAAAGAGTGCAGCTGCAAACAAAATGATTTTTTTCATAAATCCTCCTGATGTCCTTAAAATTTAGTTTTGTGTTTTTAAGGATATGTCTATTTTCTGTGTGACTTAAGGAAGTGCTGATTAATTCCCTATAGAATAAATCAGTGTTTCCTTAAAACAAAGTTTTATAATCAATTATCTTTTTTTCATCATCCTGTCTGAAAGTTTTGTGCCTGCAAACTGGATTGCTTCTACAAGTACAAGAATTACTATTACTGATACAATCATTATGTCTGTTCGGAAACGCTGGTAACCGTAACGGATTGCAAGGTCACCAAGTCCGCCTCCGCCGATTGTTCCTGCCATTGCAGAATATCCGATGAGGTTTATGATTGTAAGCGTTATGCCTGAAATTATGGATGGCATGCTTTCCGGTATCAGAACTTTCGTTATGATTTGCCAGTTTGTGGAGCCCATTGCCTTTGCGGCTTGTATTACGCCTGGGTCAACTTCGTTTAATGACGTTTCTATTATGCGTGCGACAAATGGTGCTGCTGCAATTGAAAGCGGAATGATTGTTGCGGTTGTTCCTATGCTTGTTCCCAATATGAGCCTTGAAAGCGGAAAGAGTACAATCATCAATATCAGGAAAGGAAATGACCTCAATGCATTGATGATTCTGCTTAAAATCTGGTTGAAAACCGGATGTGGAATGATTCCGTTCTGGTTTGTTATGTAAAGAAGTACTCCTGAAGGAAATCCTAGAATGAGTGAGAAAACTGTTGACAGGAGTACCATTATGAGTGTCTCCAGTGTCGATTGGCCTACAAGTGTTAAAATTACGTCCATATATCCTCTGTGCTGAAATCTAAGCGGCTTCCAAAATCTTTAAGCTTTTTCCACGTGCACGTTTTGAGATTCAAGCCATTTTATTCCTTCTTCAAGTATAGATGGTTCTGCCTTGAAGTCAATTATCATTGTTCCTATGTCATCATCCCTTAAATGCTGGATGCCGCCAGCCCTGATGTTGAATGAGATGTCAAATTTTTTTGCAAGGTCTGAAAGCACCGGTTCTCCTGTCATTTTTCCGATAAAATGCAGAATGTATGCGCCTCCGTCATTTGACCAGCGTACCATTTTTTCAGTTTCCGAAGAAGTTTCCGTCAAGGCGTTTGATGTTATGTTTGAAAGGAATTCCTTTGTTACTGCTGTTTTGGGATTTGTGAAAATTTCTTTTACCGATCCTGTTTCCACGACTTTTCCATTATCTATGACGGCAACATTTTCACATGCATCACGTACGACTTCCATTTGATGCGTAATCATTACTACCGTGAGATTCATTTTTTTCTGAATTTCTTGAATGAGCGATAGTATTGATTTTGTTGTCTGCGGGTCAAGGGCACTTGTGGCTTCATCACAGAAAAGAATGGAAGGTTTTGTTGCTAAAGCACGTGCGATTGCGATTCTTTGCTTTTGTCCGCCTGAGAGTGTGCTTACCGGTGCATTTGCCCTGTCTGAAAGTCCTACAAGCGCAAGCATTTCCTTTACGCGGTATTCAATTTCTTCTTTTGGGGTACCGCATATTTCTAGTGGATATGCAATGTTTTTGGCAGCTGATCTTGAAGAAAAAAGATTGAAATTCTGGAATATCATGCCGATTTTGCGTCGTTCGGAAATCAATTCTTTTTTTGAAAGGTTGTCTACTCTCTTGTCTCCGTAAAATACTTCACCTTCGTCTGGGGTTTCAAGCATGCTTATCTGTCTTACGAGAGATGATTTTCCGGCACCGCTTTTTCCAATGATTCCAAAAATCTTGTTTTCTGGGATGCATAATGATATGTCATTTACTGCCGTTACTTTTGATGATGCGTTTTTGTATGTTTTTTTCAGATGATTTAATGTTATCTGCATAGATTTATAATATATCAAAAAGATTGCTTTTTGTCATGAAATTTTATGAAAAGGATTAAAGTTTATGTTTGCGTGGTGAAGATGGATTTGATGTGCTTGTATCAGTTGGATTTTTATAGTAAGGCCCTGAAAACCGAAATTTCCAGAGCCTTTGCTTATTAGTGGTGGAACAATCTTATTCCGTTGAATGCCATTACGATGTTGTATTTGTTGCAAGTTTCGATTACGTTGTCATCACGTACAGATCCGCCTGGCTGAGCGATTACTTTTACGCCGCTTCTGTGTGCGCGTTCAATGTTGTCTCCGAATGGGAAGAATGCATCGCTTCCAAGAGCAACGTCCGTATTCTTTGCAATCCATGCTTTTCTCTGTTCACGTGTGAATACGGCTGGCTTTTCTTCAAAGAAATTCTGCCATACACCTTCTGCAAGTACATCTTCGTAATCATCACTTGTGAAAACATCGATTGTATTGTCTCTGTCTGCACGCTTGATGTCTTTCTTGAATTTGAGGTTCAAAACTTCTGGAGCCTGTCTGAGCCACCATTTGTCAGCTTTGTCGCCTGCAAGACGTGTACAGTGTATGCGTGACTGCTGTCCTGCACCAATACCGATTGCCTGACCGTCCTTTACATAGCATACTGAATTTGACTGTGTGTACTTGAGAACGATGAGAGATATGATGAGGTTGTCTTTTTCTTCTTTTGAAAGATTTTTGTTTTCTGTAACGATGTTTGAAAGAGCTGAGTCGTCAAGCTTTATGAAGTTGTGTCCCTGTTCGAATGTAACTCCGAATACCTGTTTTTTTTCTGTCTGTGCCGGAACATAGTTTGGATCGATTTTAAGAATGCAGTATCCACCCTTTTTCTTTGCCTTGAGGATTTCAAGAGCTTCATCATCATAATCTGGAGCAATGATTCCGTCAGAAACTTCTTTTTTGATGAGGAGTGCAGTTGCCTTGTCACATTTGTCGGAAAGAGAAATGAAGTCTCCGAAAGATGACATTCTGTCTGCACCACGTGCCCGGGCATATGCGCATGCGAGAGGAGTAAGTTCTACGTCATCCGTGTAGTAAATCTTTTTGAGTGTGTCTGAAAGAGGGCGTCCTATGGCAGCGCCTGCAGGTGAAACATGCTTGAATGAAGTTGCGGCAGGCATTCCCGTAGCCTCCTTGAGTTCCTTTACAAGCTGCCATCCGTTGAGGGCATCAAGAAGATTGATGAATCCCGGTTTTCCGTTCAATACTGTAAAAGGAAGGTCTCCTTCTTCCATAAAAACACGGGAAGGCTTCTGGTTAGGGTTGCAACCGTACTTAAGTTCCATTTCTTTCATTTGATTACTCCATAAGATATTGTCTCTGGGCATTTTTACCCGAATCTCTAAATAAGATTTACAACAATATTATAGTAAAAAAAAAAGTTTTTCAATTGAGTAAGAAATACCTCTTGTTCAGTGTCTTAAAACTGTTTTTATCTTCCAATTTTTCTTTGATTTTTGTTATAATCTTTTCCTGAAATTAAATTTCATTTTGGGAGTAAAAAATGTTTGGTTATATTTGGCCTTTGGCTGTCATAGTTTTTTCGAATATTTTATATCAGGTTTGTGCAAAAGAAATTCCCGAGCAGATGAACACTTATGCTTCTATGTCTGTAACTTATGCAGTTTCAACCATTTTTTCAGTATCTGCTTTTTTTATTACATCCAGGGGAGGTTCTTTTATAAAAGAGCTTTGTCACACAAACTGGGCGACTGTTGCGCTTGGCGTTGTGATTACGGGGCTTGAAGTTGGATTTATCTGCGCTTACAAGGCTGGATGGAAGGTTAGTACGCTTGCTACCGTTTCGAATGCGTTTCTTGCTGCCGCTCTTTTGGTTGTTGGCATTGTTTTTTATCATGAATCCATAAATTTCAGCAAAATCTTTGGTGTTGCAATTTGCCTTATTGGACTTTGGTTTATTAACAGATAGAATTGATTTTGTAATCTTTTGCGTCTGTGGAGAAAGCTGCAATTGGAAAGGGGTTTGGGTGCAGATTTGCTGGAAGGGTATGTACTGGCATGCTTTTGGGGGCAAAAATTTGCAAATGTGTTGGTTTGACTGCGGAGTTATTGTAAGGGTAAACATCTTCATGCTTTATGGGTCGCAAAATTTACACTTGAATAGGTTTTGACTGCGAATTTGCGTGAAGATATGCACTGGCATGCTTTTGGGGCGGCCCCGTTTCGGCGGTCAGGGAACAAATTCACAGTCAGCCGTTTTGTGACAGTTAGCATGCCAACCCACGGTTTGCCCTCATTTGGCGGTTTGCATTTCAATTCACAGCTAGCTTTCCAGTCAACAGTTTGCTTTCAGATTTTCGGTTCGCCCTTTGTGACTGGTCAGGAAACAAGGACACGAGACTGGATAAAAAATGTTGTAACTGTATGTGTCAAATTGTTGTTTTGTTTTTAGAGTTTGATTTTTGCAATCCTTGTTGAGGTCTTTCAAAAATTGAATTTAAGTCTTGAAGTTTTTATGGAGGTGGGATTATGAATGAAACATTAAAAACTTTGGAAAACAGGCGAAGCTGTCGCAAGTTCATTGTAGATAAAATGCCTGAAAGAAAACTTATAGAATCAATCATACGGGCTGGAACTTATGCTCCTTCAGGAATGGGAAGGCAAAGTGTAAAAATCATTGCCGTTACAGATAAGAAAATCCGTGATAAAATCAGTGAAGAAAATGCAAAAATAATGGGACATGTTGGAGCCGATCCTTTTTATGGTGCTCCTGTAATTCTTGTTGTAATTGCAGATAAATCTGTTCCAACGGCGGTTTATGACGGAAGCCTTGTTATGGGAAATCTTTTGAATGCTGCGGAAAGTCTTGGACTTGGTTCCATTTGGATTCATCGTGCAAAAGAAGAATTTGAAAGCGATTTTGGAAAAGATATCCTTGAAAAGCTTGGAATTAAAGGCGAATGGGAAGGAATAGGTCATGCTGCAATCGGCTATATTTCAGACGGTGGCGTAAATGTTGCTGCTGCAAGAAAAGATAATGTCTACTGGATTGAATAGCGAGATGTTTTCCCATAATCAAACCAACACAGATGCTGAAATTTCATGACAAAACATCTGTGCTGGTTAAAAAAACGAAATTAAAATGCATTTAAAAGAGATTCTATTGACTGCATTATTCTCTTTGCTGCATAAGGCTTGTTCATTGTGTAAAGATGAATTCCTCTGACATCTTTTGAAAGAAGCTCTACAATTTGATTTGTTGCATATGCAATTCCTGCTTCCATGATTGCATTGTCATCCTTTTCAAATTTCTTAAGCATTACCTGATATTTTTCAGGCAATACGACACCGCATCTTGCTGTCATTCTTTCAATTTGCGCCTTGTTTGTGACCGGCATGATTCCAGCTTCAATCGGCACTTTTATTCCTCCAATCATGCAATTTTCCTGAAACCTTAAAAAATGTTCATTGTCAAAAAAAAGCTGGCTTAAAAGATGTTCTACGCCAGAGTCAATTTTTATCTTCAGCTTGTCTATTTCGTCATATACATCTTTTGAATCAGGATGATTTTCTGGATAGCATGCACCCAAGAGATGAAATCTGCCTGGAAAGTTTTTGCGAATGAAAGATGCCAAATCGCTTGCATGTAAAAAATCCCCTTGAATTTGAGAATCGTCTGTTTTATCTCCACGAAGAACAAGAATGTTTTCAATTCCGTTTTTTTCAAATGTGGAAAGAAGATTCATGGCTTCGTTTTTTGAAAGATTGATGCACGGAAGGTGAACTACACTTTCTACATGACAGACATCATTGATTCTCTTTGCTATGTCGAGCGTTCTGATTGAATTTTCACTTCCTCCAGCTCCAAAAGTAACGCTTATGAAATCTGGATGTAAATCTGAAAGCTGGTCAAGCGTGCTGTATACTTTTTCGATACCGTCATCTTTTTTTGGTGGAAATACTTCGAACGAAATCAGAGGCCTTTTATTTGCAAGCGAAGTGTCTATCATATTTGTCCTCTTACGATTTTTGCAGATTCAACAAGATTTTTAAGGCTTTCAAATGTCTCTTTTTCTCCACGTGTTTTAAGTCCGCAGTCAGGATTTATCCATAATTTGGAAGGATTTACAAACATTTTCATTTTATTCACCGCATTGACAATTTCTTCCACCGAAGGAATTCTTGGAGAATGTATGTCGTAAACACCAGGTCCAACTTCTGTCCTGAACTTTTTCTCTTTTAGGGCGTTTAAGATTTCAAGATTTGACCGGCTTGCTTCAAATGTGATTACATCGGCATCCATGTTGTCAATGTCTGAGATTATCGGAATGAATTCAGAATAGCACATGTGCGTATGAATTTGCGTTTCAGTTTTGCATCCCGAATGCACAAGATTAAATGCCTTAATTGCAAAATCAAGATATTCAGAATGCCAGTCAGCATGCCTTAACGGAAGTTTTTCTTTAAGGGCAGCCTCATCAATCTGAATGATTTTTATGCCGTTCTTTTCGAGGTCTAAAACTTCTTCTCGTATTGCAAGTGCAATTTGAAAACAGCTTTCCTTAATGCTTATGTCTTCTCGAGGAAATGACCAGTTTAAAATCGTTACAGGTCCTGTAAGCATTCCTTTCATCGGTTTTTTTGTACAGCTTTGTGCATATTTTGACCATTCAACAGTAATTGATTCCTTGCGGCTTACATCGCTCCAGATTACAGGTGGCTTTACGCATCGTGTTCCATACGACTGAACCCATCCGTTTTCCGTAAAGACATAACCTTCAAGATGTTCTCCAAAATATTCAACCATGTCGTTGCGTTCAAATTCGCCGTGAACAAGTACGTCAAGTCCAAGTTCTTCCTGCTTTTTAATACATTCTGAAATTTTTGTGCGGATAAAATTTGTGTATTCGTCAAGGCTTACGGTTCCTTTTTTGAAACCTGCACGATTTGCTCGAATTTCTTTTGTCTGCGGAAATGAACCGATTGTTGTTGTCGGAAATTTTGGCAGATTCAAAGCTTTCTTTTGTGCAAGTTCTCGTTCTTCAAAACAAGGCTTTCGTATGAAATCTTCTTCTTTTAGTGTTGATATTTTTTTTGCAATTTCTTCATTGCGTGCGATTCTGTTTTTTGAAAAAAGATTTTTGTTTTTTTCAAATGCAGATGTTTGGTTTTCTGCAATTTCCCTGATTTCCGTAATTTTTTCCTGTGCAAATGCAAAATAATTCAAAATTTCAGAATTCAATTTTGTTTCATTTTCTATTGTGCAAGGAACATGAAGCAAAGAGCAGCTTGTATTCACAATGATTTCTGCATCAGTCAGTTTTTTTATCTGGTTTACGAGGGCGATTGTCTTTTCGTAATTATTTTTCCAGATGTTTTTTCCATTTACCATGCCTGCAAAAAGCAGTTTTTCTTTTGGAAATCCGTTTTTCTCTAAAAGATTCAGCGTTTGTTTTCCTTCTATAAAATCAAGTCCGATTGCATCAAAATCAAGATTTACGATTTCATTGTAACAGTCTCTGACATCACCAAAATATGTTTGCAAAATAATTTTTATTTTTTTATCGGAAAGCAAATTTTTATAAATTGACGTAAAGCATTTTATCTCTTCTTCATTCATGTCAAGGACTAATGCCGGCTCATCAAGCTGAATCCATTTTGCATGAATTTCGGAAACATCATTTAAAAGATTTTTGTAGCAGGTGGCAATTTCGTCTGCAAAATCAGAATATGTTTTTTTTCCAACATAGCGGGCAAGTTTTAAAAAAGTATATGGTCCCAACACACATGGTTTTGTTTCTATTCCAAGTTTTTTTGCTTCGTTAAATTCCTGAGTGATTTTTGATGAATCCAATTTGAATTGTGTTGAATCATCCAGTTCTGGAACAATGTAATGATAATTTGTATTAAACCATTTTTTCATCGGCAGAGCTTTTACATCGATTTCTGAATTTTGAAAGCCTCGTGCCATTGCAAAATATGCATCAAGTTTTGGAAGGGAAAGTTTTTTATAGCGTTCAGGTATTGCTGAAAGCATAAAGCATGCATCAAGAACTCCATCGTAAAAAGAAAAATCATTGCTGGAAATAAAATCTATTCTTGCTTCTTTTTGGATGTTCCAGTTTTCTTTTCTGATTTGAAATGCAACTTTTTCAAGCTCAGAAGAATTTATTTCTTTTGAAAAATATTTTTCTGAGGCGAATTTTAATTCTCTTTTTTTTCCGATACGCGGATAACCGATAACTGCTGTTTTCATATGACTAAATCTCCAGTTTACTTTTTCTTGATTATATCTAATGCTGTTTATTATATCCAATATATATTTTTATGCTTATATAATAGCTTTTGCCTATGGATAAATCTGTGAAATTTTGATAGTTTTAATCTATGACATTACAGCAATTAAAATATGCGGTTGCGGTAGCTGAATGCGGAAACGTGACTGCAGCAAGCCAAAAGGTTTTTATAAGCCAGCCAAGCCTTACAACTTCAATACATGAACTTGAGAAAGAATTGGGAATTTCAATTTTTACAAGGACAAAAAAAGGCGTGACTGTTACGAATGAGGGAAGCGAATTTTTGGGATATGCCCGTCAGGTTTTGGAGCAGAATGCTCTTTTGGAACAAAGATATTTTTCAAATAAAGAGCATAAGTCTAAATTCAGCGTCACGTGTCAGCATTATTCTTTTGCCGTTAATGCATTTGTAGACGTCATTAAGGAAACTGGCGGTTCCAAATATGATTTTACGCTTAGGGAAACAAAAACAAGTGAGATTATTGATGATGTTTCAAAGCTTAGAAGTGAAGTAGGGGTTTTGTATTTAAGCAAGTCGAATGAAGATGTTATTTTGAAACTGATAAAGAAAAACGATCTTGTGTTTGATTTGCTTTTTAAGGCTAAACCGCATGTCTTTATTTCAAGGGAAAATAGTCTTGCAAAGAAACAAAAGATTACGCTTGATGATTTAGAATCTTTGCCTTATTTGACGTATGAACAGGGTGATTACAATTCATTTTATTTTAGCGAAGAGCCTCTTCCAAATATTGACCACAAACTTAATATAAAAGTAAGTGACCGGGCGACTCTTTTTAATTTGCTTATCGGATTAAATGGATATACGGTATGTTCTGGCATAATTGACAGTGAGTTGAATGGAACTGACATTGTATCACGTCCTCTGGAACTTGATGATTACATGAAAATTGGTACTATAACTCGAAAAAACATGATGCTTTCCAAATATGCAGTTTTGTATTTGGAATCGCTTAAAAAATATGTACCTTCCTGACAAGATTTTTTGCATTTGGTGGAAGTTGCAATTCTGTGGATTTCAATTGCGAATTTGCGTGAAGATATACATCTTCATGCTTTTGGGGGCTGTTTTGCAATTGGAAGGGTAAACATTGGCATGCATTTTGGGGTGGAGATTTGCAATTGAAAAGGTATCGTTTGCAGATTTGCGTGAAGATATACATTGGCATGCGTTTGTGGGCGGCCCCCATTTGACGGTTAGCATTCCAATTCACGGTTTTCAAACAGAGTATCAGTTTGCATACTGATACACGGTCTCCCCCGTTTGACGGTTTGCGTTTTAACAGACAGTTTCCTATTCATGCATTTGAAAAAATCATACCCACAAAAAAGTAAGTAATTTACAATTGAAATCAATGTGATATACTGCTTAAGCCTTAGGGAAGGCTGATTAATTGTGGTGAAATTAACCAGTGTTTCTTTAGGAAAAAACTAGAGAATCACACATCCTAAAGCTGTTTGCAAATTTTTAACATGTTCCCGGGAAAAAGAACAAGAGGTAAAAGATGAAAACTGCATTGGTTTTGATTGACATTCAGAATGATTATTTTAAGAATGGAAGAAATGAACTTGTTGGAAGTGAAGAAGCATGTGAAAAAGCTTTTGAAATCCTTTCATATTTCAGAAAAAACAATCTTCCTGTATTTCATGTTCGCCATACAAGTCTCTATAGCGGGGCAACTTTTTTCCTGCCTGAAACATATGGCGCAGAAATTCATGAAAAGCTTAAGCCTCAGGAAAATGAAATCGTAATTGAAAAGCATTTCCCTGACAGTTTTCATGAGACGGAACTTAAACCAAAGCTTGATGAAAAAGAAATAGATCATCTTGTGGTTTGCGGAATGATGACTCATATGTGTGTTGACACAACAGTACGTGCTGCAAAAAATTTTGGTTATAAAGTTACGTTGATTGAAGATGCTTGTGCTACAAAAAATCTTATGCATGGAAATGTTGAAATTCCTGCGGATGTTGTGCAGAGTGCTTTTATGGCTTCGCTTAATAAAATGTTTGCGGATGTAAAAACTGCAAATGAGTTTATGGAGAAAGAGAATGGATAATTTTGAAGAAAAAATAAAATTTTGTCTTGCTTCATCGGATGATATTTCAGAACTTGTCAGAATGAGACTTTATTATATTGGAGAAGATTTTGGAGAACAGCCAGAAGATGAAATTGAAAGGATAAAATCAATGCTTCCGTCATACTTTGAACGCAATTTAGGCAAAAATCTGTTTGTGTTTGCGGCAAAAGATGGAAAAAAAATCGTGGGTACGGCATTTTTGAATATTATAGAAAAACCTGCAAGTCCAACATATAAAAAAGGAAAGTCATCGGAAGTCCTTAATGTGGTCACGATGAAAGAATATCGAGGCATGGGAATTGCATCAAGGTTGATTGAAAATCTTTTGAAATTTGCAAGGGAAAATGAAATCGACAAAGTAAATCTGAGTGCCACAAAAATGGGATATCCGATTTACAAAAAACTTGGATTTTCGGAAGTTGACAATCACTATGTGGAAATGGTCTGCAAGTTGTCCTGACTAATCTGTAAGGGCATTTCTTCGACGATTTTACGGGTTTGAGGAATGCCTTTTACAGATGCTGGTTTTACCGCTTGATGTGGCGCTTGAAAAAATCGCATTCAAGTTTATTGCATTTTTCAGACATCGGATGCTTTAAGTCAATGTGGAACACATGATGGCAAGGAAGTCCCCTGTGGCTGTAAAATTTTATTTCGAACGGAATCGAAAGCTCCATAAATCTTTTTGAAAGCGAAATCATTTCATCTTTAAGAAAATCTTTTGATGAAGTCATGATGTATGATGAGGGAAAATCTTTGGTGGCATTTTCAATCACGTCAATTGATTTAAGTTCTTTTTCGTTTCCTCCGTCTTTAAGCAAATCCTGAATGACAAGAATTCTCACGTCGTTAAATTTCCTGTTTGCAAAACGATATGCACCGCAATTCAAGGCTATTGCATTAAATCTGAATTCCTTTGAATTTCCTTTTTTGTTTATAAATTTCGGAACTTTAAAATCAAACATCTTTCGGTAATTTTCATTTGTCAAAAAACATGCATACAATCCAAGAATATTTGCACCTGCTGAATCACCGACTGCAAAAACATTTTCAACATCAAATCCATATTTAATTTTATTTTTAATGATGAATTCCATTACGAGATTTGTATCTTCAAGTGCTGCTGGAAATTTATTTTCCGGTGCAAGACGATATGTAAAATTGATTACGGTAAATCCGAACTTTACAAGGCTCATGCAATAAAACTGATATGTTTCCTTAGTTCCATAAACCCAGGCTCCACCATGAACGCTTATTATAACAGGCATTGTAGGTTTTGCACCTTTAAGCTGGTATATGTCGAGCTTTTGGTCAATTTCATTTCCGTAAGAAACATTGTCAGTTCTGATTACATATTCAGGAGTTTGTAAGCCTGCGTCTCTTTTTTCATCATTTTCTTTCCATTCAATTCTGATTTTGTCGCTTCTTGAAGACATTTTGTCATCTCCATCGGAACAGATTTTTTATAATATCGGAATTTGCAAAAAATTGTATATGCGTTATTATCTAAGGCATGAAAGGAAAAATAAAAGCCGTAATATTTGATTTGGACGGAACGCTCATAGACACAGAAAAATATTTCAGGATAAACTGGCCCAAATCATTTGAACATTTTGGATACAAGATGTCCGATGAACAGTATCTTTCCATAAGGTCGCTTGGAAGACCTTTTATTTACAAAGTTCTCGAAGAATATTCTAAAGACCCAGATTTTGATTACGAGGCCGTTGTTTCATATCGGGCAAAACTCATGGAAGAAAGCATTTTAAAAAATGGACTTGAACTCAAAAAGGGTGCGGTTTCGCTTTTGTCGTATTTAAAAGAAAAAGGTATAGTTGCAGCAATTGCCACAGCATCTCCTGTAGAACGCACAGAAAGATATCTTTCAAAAGTTGGTCTTGAAGGATGTTTCGACAGGATAATTTCTGCAAGAAACATGAAAGAAGGAAAACCTTCGCCAGATGTCTACCTGTTTGCATTAAAGGATCTTGGATTTTCTCCAAATGAATGTATTGCCGTGGAAGATTCACCAAACGGAATTCTTAGTGCAAGCCGTGCGGGCCTTAATGTAGTGATGGTGCCGGATCTTACTCCTTCTGATGAAAATATTAGGAAACATCTTTTTGCAGAAGTGGAATCTCTTGAAAAAATAAAAGACTTGATTGAGAATTCATTATAAATGAATTTTTCGATTTCTGGATTTAAGATTTTTGCAAATGGAATTTTGCATTATAATTGGATTATGGATGTCAGTCGGATTTTGAAAGTCAAAATTTTTTTTCTCTTTGCATTTTTGTTTGCTTTTTTTTCCTGCAAGTTTTCTCATTCATGTGATGATGACAAAATTCGAAAAACATATTGGGATGTGGTTGAAATTCCTGACAAATACAATACGGGGCCTTTGGAAAATACAGTTTTTAAAAAACTTGCATCAACTGGCGACATTGCAGAAAACGTGAACCTGACTTTCAGGACAGATACAAATCCCCCATCCTATGTCCTTACGTCGTACGGTCCAAATAAAGAAAATCTTCCGGATAAATGTGTCATACGCGATTACGATTTTTCTGATTACAATTTTTCTATTTCTGGAAGTGACAGATATTCTCATAATAAGCATATTGTTTTTGAAAACTGCAAATTCAAGGGATTTCGGAATGATAGTGCAAGTCCTGATTCAAGCCGAATGTATGTTACGTTTAACAGATGTTCTTTTGAAGGGGGCGTAAATTCTTCGTACATTACGTTGAACAATTGCAAGATTGGCGGATTTACATCAGATGGAATGAATCCACTGCGCGAATTTTATGGAAACAATTTATATATCTATGATTTATTCCACAATGTTGTAAGCGGAGAAATTCATGTAGATGGAATGCAGATTTATGGAGATTCAAGATCACGAAACAATTCTTTTGATTATATGGGAGAAAAATGGATTTCCAAAGCGGAGACCGGGAACATACATTTTTATAATGTAAGATTTGAGATTCCTTCGATTCATTTTGACGGCATGGGAAAAGGAACTGCGGTAAATGCGTGCGTAATGTTTCAGCTTGAATTCAGTGATGTTGATGATGTTTCTTTTGAAAATCTTTACGTAAACGGTGGCGGAAAATGGTATCCGATTTATCTTGACCATGGAAAAAACAATGGATGTTCACCTTCAGGAGCATGGTCACATAAAAATCTTACGATGAAAAATGTCATGGTATCGAATAATTTCGGAGAGATTTTTTATCCAGATTTGATTGAAGACGCTGTAATTCAAAATGTCAGCCATCACGACAAGCTGTTTGTTTCTTCCGTATGGAAAGATGAAAATGGAGTTGCACATGTAATTGCCTCAAATGATACGAATTCAAATAAAACACTTACAGTCAAATCTGATTCTGGAATTTTCAGTTTTAAAATTCCACGCTGTCCGAGCAATTGGGTTTTGAATGGCGAACTAAATGCGAAAGTCAAATCTGATGAAGGTCTTGCAGATGAGTCTGGCAGAAGTTACATGACATACAGGTTTGAAGACATGCCTTTTGATTTGGATTGCAAGATTGATGGGAATCCGTCATTTGTTGTTTGCTATCAGGGTGATGAGCAAATCAGATATAAGAGTTTTGACGGTAAGTCGCACTATTTTTCAGAGATAAAGAAACCATAATCGTTGTTTTGTTGAATGAATTTGCGATTGGATTGGGTTTGATTGCAAATTTGCGGAAAGGTATACACCGGCATGCATTTTGGGGGAATTTGCGACTGGATTGTTTTTGATTGCAGATTTGATGGAAGAGTATACATTGGAATGCTTTTGCGGCGACGGTTTGTATTCCGAGCCTCGGCTTCCAAACTTGGCATCTGTTCGCATAAAAATGTTTTGCACGCCCACATTTGACGGTCATCAAACCGGTGTGCAGTTTGCATTTGAATGTTTTTGTATGAAAAAAGAATACAAATGAATGTGTTTTGTATTTAAAGAATAATGAATTTGAAATGGTTTAAAATAAGAAAACCCCACAAAAGTGAGGTTCTTATGGGCCGTGAGGGGATCGAACCCCCGACATTCTGGGTGTAAACCAGACGCTCGTACCAGCTGAGCTAACGGCCCTTATAGATTCTACTATATCAAAGACTTTGTTTTATGTCAAGCCTTGAATTGCAAAAAAGTGAAATTTGTATGGAATTAATAAAACATGAAGTTGATTCTTATTGCAATGATTATGATTTTTTAAAAAGATTTTTAAGGAAAGATATAATGAAGTTTATGAAGAAATGCTCAAGACCATGATTGAACCGGAAGGCGAAGCTGAAAAACTTTATGTTGGAGATAATTTTCTTGGCGTTAAGTCGTCAGATTATTACGGATACGAAGTAATTGTCCAGAAAAGACTTTATCTTGATAAGATTATGAAGGCAACGGAAAACCTTAATGTACATCATTTTGTTAAGTATGAGGGTGATGTGGAAGGTATTGTTGTCTATACTCTGAAAAAGGTTCAAAAGTAAAAGTCATTGATATTAGTGGAAAAGAAGAAATTGATGACATGGGAAAATTCTGGTTTGAAGTGGAAATATCAGAAGATGCGGAAACAACATCTGGAGAGCCGATTAAACCGGGTGCAACAGGACGATGTTTTTCTGGATATCTTGAATAGCGATTTTTTTTGGAATATTTTTTGAAAAACTGATGATGTTTAAATCTCGTTTGATTTTAATTTATTAATTTCGCATTACGATAAAAAGTAGTTTTCTTTGCTTTTCTTAATTTTTTTGAATTTTATGAAATTTTTTTCTTGACTAAAATTTAAAATGATTTATACTGAAAGTAGTTTTATGAAAGCAGTTTCAAAAGAATCAACAATTTATGATGTCGCAAAGAAAGCAGATGTAAGCGTTTCGACAGTTTCCCGTGTTCTTAATGAGCCTGGAAAAGTAAATAAGGAAAAACGTGACAAAGTTCTTGAAGCAATTAAGGAACTTAACTTTGTCCGCAAGGCAGACGCTGTGGCAAATGCAAGGAAAACCTATAAAAAAATAGGTGTCATTGCTCCATTTTTTACAGAACCTTCTTTTATGCAGCGTCTTAGGGGAATTTCATCAGTTTTAAGCGAACAGCATTATGAGCTTGTGATTTATGCAATTGATTCTTCAAGTGAACTTGATTCTTACATCGACATGCTTGTTTCCAGCAAGCGTGTAGACGGCCTTATAGTTTTGTGCATGGAAGTTGGCAAAGAAAACCTTGAGAAAATCGAGAATTGCATGCTTCCTGTTTGCTTTATTGAAAACGATATTCCAGGTTTTGACTGTGTCGTTATAGAAAATATGAATGCCGGAAAAATTGCCGCTGAATATTTTTATTCGCATGGATTTAGGAAACCTTGCTTTGTGGGTGACTCTGCAAATGAAAATTATGCAGTTCCTTCGACATTGCAAAGGTTAAATGGATTTAAGCAGTTTTTTGAAAACAAGGGAATCGAATTTCCTGGAAATCACATTATCTATTCAAGCAAAAATGAAAATGTTGATTTGATACAGAAACTTTTCGAAAATCCGGATGAAAGCTTGCCTGATTGCATATTTGCTTCAAGTGACATGCTTGCATTAAAAGTATTGCAGCAGGCAAATCAGAATAATATAAAAATACCACAAGATATTGAGCTGCTTGGATTCGATAACATTGATATTTCACAATATATGAATCTTTCCACAATTGAGCAAAAGCTTGATGAATCAGGAAAAATTGCAGCGGAACTTGTTTTAAGCAAAATAAAGGAGCCTGAAAGAAGTTCGCGCAAGATTCATATTGAGTTTGAAATAATTCAAAGAGGAACTACCGGTTTTTAAAACCGAGAAAAAAAGGAGGCCTAATATGAATAGAGGCTTAAAAGCATTGGCAGCATTTGGTTGTGTTGCTGCTTTGTCTACAGTGGTTGGCTGCAAAAAAAGTTCTTCTCCTGCAGAAGATTCCAAAACAATCCGAATATTTGGAAACTTCCGTGGAGAAGAAGCAGCAAGATTTGATGAAATCATCAAGGTTTTCAATGCAAAAACAGGATTTAATGTTGTGTATGAAGGTAGTCCTGAATTTGAGACCCAGATTTTGGTACAGGCAGAAGCAGGAACCCCTCCTGATATTGCCGCATTACCACAGCCTGGTTTAATGAAAAACTTTGCTCGCCGCGGCTATATTAAACCACTTTCTGATAAAATTGTCACTAAGGTTAATGAAAATTATGCACCTGTTTGGAGAGAACTTGGTACTGCAGAAGACGGAAAAGTTTATGGCGTATTCCATCGTATCAGTGCAAAAAGCTTTGTATGGTATCCAAAAAAGGCTTGGGATGCAAAAGGCTATACAGTTCCAAAAACATGGGATGAACTTGTTGCCCTTGAAGACAAAATGGTAGCAAATGGAGATACTCCATGGTCAATCGGTTTTGAGGCTGGAACATCTTCTGGCTGGGTTGGAACAGACTGGCTTGAAGACTTGATGCTCCGCAGTGCAGGACCTGCAGTTTATGACAAATGGGTAAATCATGAAATCGCATTCGACGATCCAGAAGTTAAAAAGGCTCTTGGATACATGGGCGACATCATGTTGAACGAAAAATATGTTTACGGTGGTTCAACAAACATTCTTACGACAAGCTTTGGTGATGCAATTACTCCAATTTATCAGAATCCCCCAAAAGCATTCATGAACCGTCAGGGTAACTTCATTACAGGATTTATGCCGGAAGCAGTTCAGGCAAATCTTGAAGAAGAAGTTGGCGTATTCGCACTTCCTGCAATCAATCCAAAATATGGAACACCAGTTTTGGGTTCAGGCGATCAGTTCGTAATATTCAACGAAAAACCAGGCGTAAACGAATTCCTGGAATTCCTTACATCTTGGGAAGCTTGTGCACCATGGGCAAAAATCGGTGGAGCTATTTTCCCTCATAAAAATCAGAATTTGGATGATTACGGCAATTCAATCGAAAGAGACCTTGCTAGAATCGTTGTCAATGCAACAGTATTCAGATTTGATGGTTCAGACTTGATGCCAGCAGAAGTTGGTGCTGGAACATTCTGGACAGGAATGGTTGATTACGTAAGCGGAAAAGATGCAGATACAGTTCTTTCAGACGTTGAAAAGAGCTGGCCAAAACAGTAATTAAATACAAGGTGCCCTATGGAAAAGACAAAAGAACTTTTTAAGACTTTTGGAATATTCGCAGGCGCCTTGGTTATTGCAATGGGTGGATTCCTTTTACTACGTGCTGATGTTATGAACCAGTTTGGAACTACACTTTTTGCAATAATCTGGGGAACTGCCAGCGTTGTCCTATTGTTCTATTCATTAAATAAAATTGCACAATTATTTCCTACAAGAACTTGCAATAAAATAATTCCATATATCTTCGTTGGTCCTGCAATTGCAATTATGGCTTGCTATCTTTTAATTCCAACGATAAGAACTCTGGTTCTTAGCTTTATGGATAAATCTTCACAGCATTTTGTAGGATTAGAAAACTATAAATATGTTTTCAAAGATCAGACTACATTAAATTCAATGAAAAACACAGTAATCTGGTTAGTTTTTGGAACAGCCTTCAGTGTTTTATTTGGATTGACTATTGCAATTTTGGCAGAACGCAGCCATATAGAAAAACTTGCAAAAACTCTTGTTTTCTTGCCGATGGCCATTTCGCTCGTTGGTGCAGGTGTTATCTGGAAATTCATCTATGCATATAAACCTGCAGGAGACAATCAGATTGGACTTTTAAATGCACTTGTTTGTTCATTTAGCGGAAAACCACACAACTGGCTTGGAACAGCACCTGGCAATACATTCTTTCTTATCGCAATCTTCGTATGGCTTCAGACAGGTTTTGCTTTGGTTGTATTATCAGCAGCATTAAAAGGTGTTCCTACAGAAATTATCGAAGCTGCCCGTATTGACGGAGCCGGTGAGTTTAAAATCTTGTTGAGCGTAATTTTGCCATCAATTTCGGGAAGTATTGTTACAGTTTCCACTACAATTCTTCTTGCGGCATTAAAATGCTTTGATATCGTATTCAGCATGACAAACGGTTTGTATGGTACGGAAGTTCTTGCAAGCCAGCAGTATAAGCAGATGTTTAAATTCCTACATTATGGTCGTGGCTCGGCAATAGCAATCATCATTTTGTTGGCTGTAAGCCCGGTTATTTGGTATAACCTCAAAGAGTTTAATAAACAGGAGGCATTCTAATTATGGAAGATAAACAGTCAAAAGTTTCAAAAAACATCGTTACTATAATTTTGCTACTTATTTGTTTACTGTGGACATTGCCGACAATTGGTGTTTTTATTACATCATTCAGAAATAAAGATGCCGTTTCTACAACAGGATGGTGGCAGAGTTTTTCCACACCAAATTCTTTTACGGTAGATAATTATGTTCAGGTTTTAGGCGGTCAGAGATATAAAGTTTCTGGAGATGCAGGTAATGCAGTGATAAAAAAGGGTGCATCAATGGCAAGCGCATTCCTTTCAAGCGTTGCAGTTACATTGCCATCTGTAATCATTCCAATTTTTATTGCAGCTGCCGCAGCTTTTGGATTTGCCTGGCTTAATTTTAAATTTCGAAAACCATTATTTGGCATAATCATTGCACTTCTTGTTGTACCGCTTCAAATTTCCCTTGTGCCGGTTCTCCGAGACTATCAAAAAATCGGATTAAACGGAACATATTTAGGAGTTTGGCTCGCACACACAGGCTTTGGTTTACCACTTGCAACATACATCATGTTTAACTATATTTCCACAATTCCACGAAGTATTCTTGAATCTTCATTTATGGATGGAGCAAGCCATTTCACTTGTTTTGTACGATTAATTCTTCCATTAAGCATTCCTGTATTGGCATCTTTTGCAATTTTCCAGTTCATCTGGGTATGGAACGACTTACTCGTAGCACTTGTATTCATGAGTGGTGCAGGACAAGGCATGGAAGTTGTAACCGTCAGATTGATGAATATGGCAGGTACCCGCGGAAGTGACTGGCACTTTTTGACAGCTGGAGCATTCGTATCTCTCATTTTGCCACTGTGCGTATTCCTTAGTTTACAGAAATACTTTGTAAAAGGATTGTTGGCAGGCTCTGTAAAAGGCTGATTTAGGAAATATTAAGATGACAATAAATACTTTAGAATTCTCAACAAAAGATTTTGGTGCAAAATCTATAGCGAAAAACGAGACTTTGTTTACGGTTGCAAACGGATACTTTGGATTACGTGGCGACTACGAAGAACAAATGGGTTGTTATCATAAAGGTACATACATAAACGGCTTTTATGATTCAGAACCCATTACGTATGGAGAAACTGCTTACGCATATGCGAAAAACCACGAAACAATATTGAATTTGCCAGATCCGAAATACATAGAAATGGAAATTGAAGGCGAACTCTTTAACGTTTCCAAAGGCAAATTTGATTCAGCTTTCAACCTTAGCTTCGAAACAGGAATTTTGACACGTACGGTTACAAAAGAATTTGCTTCTGGCGTAAAAATTCAGCTTACTACAAAAAGGCTCGTAAGTTTTGACCAGATAACATGTGCGGCAATCAGCTACAACGTAAAAGTTCTTGAACTTCCTTCATCAACTAAAAGCGTAAACATCTGCATTGCAAGTGGCATCAATACAAATTCCCAAAACATCAGCGCAAAGGAAGATCCTCGCGTAGGTGCAAAATTCAGCTCATCTCCTCTTAAAATTCTGGGAACAAATTGCACGGAAGAAAACGGTTTCAAGCAGATTTCTTTTGAAAGTGAGACTCGAAACAGCGGACTTTTACTGTGCGGAACAGTGTTGCAAAATCTTGCAGTTTTTAAGGGAATCGTAATAAGTCATAATTTTGAAAAAATAGAAAATGCTCCAGTTTCAAACTGGTATTTATCATTGGAAGAAAATGGTGAACTTAATCTTGAGAAATATTTTTCTTATGATACGTCAGATAAAAAAGCTACAGTAAAAATTCTTGCAAAACAAAGCCTTGCAAACGTTACAAAATTTGCAAAAAATGGGTTCAACGAAATCTGTAAAAAACAGTCTGAATATCTTGAAAGTTTCTGGAAGACAGCACGCATCAATATAGAAGGAAATAAAGAATACGAACAGGCAATACATTTCAACCTTTTCCATTTGCTCCAGAGTGCAGGAAAAAACGGAAATTCAAGTATTGCTGCCAAAGGACTTACAGGCGAAGGATACGAAGGACACTTTTTCTGGGACACAGAAGCTTATGTTTGCCCTGTATTTACATATCTTAAACCGGAAATTACAAATGCCCTGCTTTCTTTCCGTCAGAATAAAATAGATTTGGCAAAACAACGTGCAGGCGAAATGGCTCTTAAAGGTGCACTTTTCCCATGGAGAACAATCAGTGGAAACGAAACAAGTGCATACTTTCCGGCAGGAACTGCACAATACCACATTAATGCCGATGTAACATTTGCAATTCAAAAATACCTGAATGCAATTGGAGGAATTAATCAATTGCCAAAAGATTCTCTCCTCACAAAATCAGGAATTAAAGAAATTGCAGTAGAAACAGCCCGAATGTGGTTAAGCCTTGGTTCTTTTATTCAAGAAAAAGGTGGTGCATTTTGCATAAACGAAGTAACAGGTCCAGATGAATATTCAGCTTGTGTAAACAACAATTCATACACAAACTTAATGGCACGCGAAAATCTTGAATTCAGCGTAAGAATTGCAGAAGAACTCAAATTAACTGACAAAAAGGAAATTACAGAAGAAGAACTTACACTTTGGAAAACTGCTGCCGAAAAAATGTACATTCCTTTTGACAAAAAAACAGGAATTTATCTTCAGGATGATGCATTCTTAGACCGTGCTGAATGGGATTTTGAAAATACTCCAAAAGAAAGTTATCCACTTTTGCTGCATTACCACCCACTCGTAATTTACCGCCACAAAGTATTGAAACAGCCTGACCTTGTTTTGGCACAATTCTTCTTGAGCGGTAGATTCACACGAAGCGAAATCATCCGAAACTATAATTACTACGAACGACTCACAACAGGCGACAGTTCACTTTCACATTGTATTCAAAGCATTGTTTCATGCCAAATTCCAAATATTGAAAAAGCCGTAAACTATTTCAGCAAGACAGCAGACATGGACATTGCCGATGTACATGGAAATACACGCGATGGAATTCACATTGCATGTATGGCAGGAAGCTGGCTCGCATTGGTATACGGATTTTCAGGTTTCCGCGATTACGGAAAAAAATGGAGCTTTGATCCAAAACTTCCTGAAGGATGGAAAAAAATCAGCTACAGAATGCAGATTGAAAACTGCCTCGTAAAGATTGAATATGATGACAATAAAGCTTCATATACTCTTGAAGAAACGAGTATTTATGGCAAAAAACTGACGCTAACACACAGAAATGAACAGTTTACATTGGAAAAAGGTCAGACAAAATCATTCGATTTATCTTACAGACTCAAGGCAGTTCTTTTCGACCTCGACGGAGTAATTACCGACACAGCAAAATTCCATTACAAAGCATGGAAGACAATTTCCGTACAACACGGTCTAACTTGTACCGAAGAAATGAACAAACAGATGACCGGCCGCTCCAGAATGGATTCTCTTGAATACATCCTCAAGCAAAACAATGCAACTCTGTCGGAAGAAGAAAAAATAGCATTTGCAAAAGAAAAGAATGATTTATATTGTTCTTTCCTTGAAGAGCTTACACCGGCTGACATTTTACCGGGCATAAGTGAATTACTGGAAGAACTTAAAGCAAAGGGAATAAAATGCATTCTTGCAAGTGCAAGTAAAAATGCCCCATTCATCCTCAAAAAGCTTGATATAGAGCAATACTTTGCAGGAATAGTAAATCCTGACAGTCTCCAGAAAGGTAAACCTGAAAGCGACATTTACATCCATGCAGCCGACCTTGCAGGTGAATGGTATACAAACTGCATTGGAATTGAAGATGCACAGTCTGGAATAAATGCAATTAAAGGCGCCGGAATCAAGGCAATAGGAATTGGCACGCTCCTCCAAAATGCCAATCTCCTTCTTGATACGACTGCCAAAATTAAAGATTTTATCTTTAAGATATAGGGTATCTCTGAAAAAAAATTTTAGAGGTTTCATGTAATTAGTTCCTTCTTCAGCAGCTGCAATTTGACTGAAAATTTCACGTTTCTTTGTAGCTGCTGTTTTTTTTGTAAATCCCCAACGCAAACCGGGAATCTTGACGCATACCGTCACAAAGGGGCGCCCCAAAAAGCATGCCGATGTATATCTTCACGCAAATTCGCAATCGAAACCTATTCAATTGCAAACCGCCCCCAAAAGCAAACCAATGCATACTCTTTCAACCAATCTGCACTTGAAACCCACTCAGTCGCAAACCGCCAAACGCGGGCAAACCGTGTATTAGTTTCCAAACGGGCGACTTGAAAGCGAGCCGAGAATCAAGACGCAAACCGTCAGAATGCAGCCGGTAAAACAACTTGATGCAAACAGATGCATTGAAAGCAAACCGGGAATCTTGATGCATACCGTCACAAAGGGGCGCCCCAAAAAGCATGCCAATGTATATCTTCACGCAAATTCGCAATCGAAACCCATCCCATTGCAAAACCGCCCTCGAACCCCACTCAGTCGCAAATTCTCCTGTCATGACGTTGCGTATCAGGATGAAGATTTTAATGAAATCGGAATGGCATTTGAAAAAGAATCGAAGATAATCATGAAATCATAAAATTCGGAAATGCAAATTGATAAATTAAAAAAAACTTGTCGATTATGTAATCAAGTGGTTGAATCAAAACAGATTATAACATGAGGGCATATCTGAAAATCATGCCAAAGGAGGCACCATGTCAATAAAAACAAAAGCAACTCTGCTAATCTGCACTTTACTCTGTTCATTTATATTTGCCGCAAAATCATCAAATGGCGGAATAAAGAAAATCGCAAATGATTTTTTTAAATCTTCAAGCCAATCTTATGTAGAACTGAAAGATGTCGAAAATGACGATTTGTATTTTTTAGGAAAGAATGATTTGATATTTTATCCTGCATATCTGAATCCGAATCAAGATTATGAACATTGGATTTTTGAGAAAAAAATTCCTTCTCTTGATGGTGTAGATTTGGACGACGATATTGATTTTAGAAGTTGCAGGGATGCATCTGGCAATTATCATATGATTTTGAAATCTGGAAAAACCATTTTCATAAAGCAAAAAGATGCAAGCTATTTGAAATTTTCAATGAAAAAATAACTTTGAGCCATTTTGCAGTTGTCTCTAAAATTTGAGTTTTGAAGCTCTGTTAGTTTTTGGGCAGAAAGACATCATGAAGTTTTTTAGAGGTTCCTATAAAATTTGCGACTTAATCAAGCCCTTCGAATGTTGTTGCCGGCTTTTTTTATCTCGTAAAGATTTTTGTCAGCCTCTTTTATTACATCCTGGATTGAACGCATGCTGGAATTGTACTTGGCATATCCAATGCTCATTGTAAGCTCGTAAGGAACGTTATCTTTTTGCCTGATTTCTTCAAGTTTAGTATTGATGGCTTCTTTTAATTCAATTACATCTTTTTCTGTAACTGATTCTACAACGATGATAAATTCATCGCCTCCAAAACGGGCAATGAAATTTTTGCTGTTGTGATTTGCAAGCTTAATTGCCAATGCACATCGCTTTATGGCTTCATCACCTTCCATGTGGCCGAATGTATCATTGATTTTCTTAAATTTGTTGACATCAATCATTATTATGAACAATTGATTTTCAGAAGAAATGTTTCTTATTTTTCCACTCAAATATCGCATGAGCTGGTTTTTGTTGTTCAACCCTGAAAGTGTGTCCACAGAAATCAAAAGATTTTGCAAATCGACGTAAACGTAGAAGAATGCAAACGTAATTCCCAAAGAAACTGTCGGAATGCCTGGAAAAAATATCTGAATTATGCCAATTGCCAATGGAAATACAAGGAATACTGAAAGAACCCTGTATTCCAATGATTTTAGGTAATCTTTGGTTCTAAATGATTTTGAAAATGCATGCAGTGATGTCGTAAATGTGTATGCATGACACGAAATTGTATGCAAATATGAAAAACTGCCTCTTCGATAAATGTTTTCGTTGTCGATATAGAAGAAAAATGGGTAAAAGAAAGATATTATTACGCCAATGATTACAAATGCAACAAGCGTAAAGGATATGCATTTTACGGTTTTTGTCTGGAATTTTTGATTGCCCAAAGATGTTTCAACGTATAAAAGCCAGAAATATCCCATCAATATTGTTGTAATGTAATATCCGCCGTTTGTAAGATAATTGAAAATTCTTGGTTCGGGAAGAATTCCGCTTTCAAGCAACGCCCAGTTTATGTCAAGCAAACATGAAAGAATGCCGCATGAAACTGAACGAATGTAATAAATCTGCTTGGATTGGCGGTCATAATTTTTAAGAAGGCTTGCCAAGATGATGAGAAGTGTTAGCGCACAGAAAAAATTTAATTCAATTATCCACGGATAATTCATGTAATCTCCAAGCAAAAAACATTCTATATGGTAATGTGACTTTTAAAACTTTTTAGAGCCTTTTATTATTATATCACACATATGGGAATTAAAAATATTTGGCACAATCTTTTTTCAGTTTTTAAAATATGCTCAAAACAGGCTGGATTTTTAAATATCATGAAAGTTTGAAAATGCATTTCCTAAGACACAGATTGTCCTTCATGACAATGTTTTTAAAATCTGCTATACTTGAACGCATGAAACATAACATGCAGAAGTTACAAGAGCTGTCAGTGGCCAACGGGCCGCTTTGCGTTGGTTTGGACACGGATCCTTCATATATTCCTGAAAGCATTGTGAAAAAATATCCTTCGAAGGCAGAAGCCGTGCTTGACTACAACAGACGCCTCATAAAGCGTGTTGTTGATGACAAGAGTGCATGCTGCTTTAAGGTACAGATTGCATATTACGAAGCAATGGGACTTGAAGGCCTCAAGGTGTATGCCGAGACACTTCGTCTTGTAAGGGAAAGTGGCCTTGTTTGCATCAGCGACATTAAGCGTGGTGATATTGCGGCAACAGCATCTGCATATGCTCGTGCACATTTTGACGGTGATTTTGAAACTGACATTATTACTATAAATCCGTATATGGGATTCGATACCATAAAACCATTTTCTGAATACTGCATATCAAAGGGAAAGGGAATTTTCGTACTTTTGAGAACATCAAATCCTGGAATGGTGGACATAGAGCAAAAAGAACTCAAAGACGGAAAAAGAGTTTTGGATGAAGTGGGAAAGGAACTTGAAAGAATCGCTTCTGAGATGAAGAAAACTTATCCGGAACAGACATGCAGTCCTGTAGGTGCAGTTGTTGGCTGTACGGAAGAAAGTGATGCAAGGTATCTTCGTGACACATATGGAGACATCTATTTCCTGATTCCTGGATACGGTGCTCAGGGTGGAGATGCAAGAATTTGCCAGACTCTTTTGGAAGGTTGTGGCGGTACAGTAAATTCCAGCCGTGGAATTCTTTGTGCATGGAAAAAAGATGCGTCATGCTCTGAAAAAGTTCAGAATGGAACAATTTCAATGGATGATATTGTTGATGCCGCAGGTAAGGCAGCTGTATTTTCAAAGCAGGATCTTGCAAAAAAGGCTTTGTGATTAAGGCATTTTTTGAAAAATAATTTTTAGAGGTTTCATAATCTTTAATGTTGCTTAATTTTTTTTACTGGGACTGAATATTGTTCTTGTAAAAAACAGGCGTTGAGTATAAAATAAATTGGTCAATTTGAAATTAAGGAAAGAAATATGAGTGATGTTGTATTACTTGGAGATGAGGCATTGGCTCTGGGTGCTCTGCATGCAGGACTTTCGTGTGCGTTTGGCTACCCTGGAACACCTTCTACGGAAATCATGGAATATCTTGTGGACAATTATCAGAAGGGAATGGCAAAAAATGACAATTCCGTTCCTGTCGCACAGTGGTGTTCAAATGAAAAAACTGCAATGGAAAGTGCGCTCGGTGCATCTTTTGCCGGAAAGCGTGCCCTTATTACGATGAAACATGTAGGACTTAATGTTGCGGCTGATCCTTTCATGAATGCGTCTCTGCTCGGCATAAAAGGCGGTCTTGTAGTCATTGTTGCCGATGATCCAAGCATGCATTCAAGCCAGGGTGAGCAGGATTCCCGTTTTTATGCAAAATTTGCGATGATTCCGTGTTTTGAGCCTACAAATCAGCAGGAAGCATATGACATGATGAGGGATGCATTCCGTGTTTCAGAAGAAAAGCATGTTCCTGTGCTCATGCGCATGGTTACCCGTCTTTCTCATAGCCGTGGTGCAATTCATACAGTTGACGAAAAAGATTACCTTTCACAGAACAAGCTCGAAAAAGGTGACAGAAAGGAATGGATGCTTCTTCCAGCCCTTTCAAGAAACAATTACAACAAGATGCTTTCAAAGCAGGCTGAATTCATAAAGGAATCTGTTGAATCAAAATGGAATCCACTTACTTTGACGGACAGGACAGATCTTGCAATTGTTACAAGTGGTCTCGGAAAAAATTATTACAATGAAAATCTTGCTGATTATGAGGCAAAATGCAAGGCTGAAGGTAAGTCTCTTCCGTCTCATCTTCACATTGGTCGCCTTCCTCTTCCAAAAGAATCACTTTTAAAGCTTGCTGAAAAAGCTGATACTATTCTCGTAATCGAAGAGGGCATGCCGTTTGTAGAACAGGATCTTGCAGGTGTTCTTCCACAGAATACAAAAGTAATCGGAAAACTTACGGGGCTTTTGCCACGTGCAGGAGAATTGAATCCTGATCATGTAAGAAAGGCTTTGGGACTTCCTCTTAATGAAACTGCCGCAAGTTATTTCGACAAGGAATTTCTAGATGCTCTTCCTGGCCGTCCTCCACAGCTTTGCAAAGGATGTCCTCATGGAGATTCTTATACTGCAATCAACAAGGCTGTTGAGATTCTGAGCAAAAAAACTGATAAAAACAACATTGGAATAATGGCAGATATCGGATGCTATTCACTGGGTGCCGTTCCTCCATATAATGCCATAGAAACTGTTGTCTGCATGGGCGCTTCTCTTGGAATGGCTCGTGGTGCAAGTCAGGCAGGCATGAAGTATACGTTCGGAGTCATTGGAGATTCCACATTCCTTCATTCAGGAATTACGAATCTTGTGGACGCTGTTTCTACAAAAACACCTATGACGGCAATCATTTTGGACAATTCTATTGTTGCCATGACGGGATGCCAGCCTACAATGCTTCCTTCAAGCGCACTTGAGCCTCTTGTACTTGGACTTGGCGTGGAAAAGGAACATCTTCGCGTACTTTCCACAAATCCTTCTGAAATTGAAAACAATGCAAAGATTATCGCAGAAGAAGCGGAGTATCGCGGTGTTTCTGTAATCATTCTTGTCAGGGAATGTCTTGAAGCTTTCCGCATCAGAAACAAGGCAAAAAAAATTGCTGAGGCAAAGGCAAAATAACGGGGTAATATAATGAAATACGATATATTGTTGTGCGGTGTAGGTGGTCAGGGTGTTCTTTCTGTAGCAGCAGTTATAGCAAGTGCCGCAATGAAAGACGGTCTTTATGTCAGGCAGTCTGAAGTACACGGCATGAGCCAGAGAGGTGGTGGTGTTCAGGCACATTTAAGGCTTTCTGATGAAGTCATACACGGTGATTTGATACCATCAGGAGGAGCTGACATGATTCTTTCCATGGAACCTCTTGAAAGCCTCAAGTATCTTCAGTGGCTTAAAAAAGATGGTGCTCTTGTTACTGCAAGCGAACCTTTTGTGAACATTCCAAATTATCCGGATGTCGAGGCATTGTATGGTGCAATAAAAAAGATTCCTAACAATGCAATTGTAAAGACTCTTGAACTTGCAAAGGAAGCTGGAAACGTAAAGACTGAAAACATGGTTTTGGTTGGAGCTGCACTCAAATACATTCCCGTAAAAAAGGAAACTGTAATTAATGCAATAAAAGAACGCTTCCAGACAAAAGATCCTCGCCTCGTAGATATCAACTGCAAGGCTATCGAACTTGGCGGAAACGCTTAAAGTAAACAGCGGCATCCTTGAAATCAGGGTTTTATGGATGCCGTAATGTTTTGCAAGTAAAAGTCTAAAATTCTTTATTTCAAATCATAAGTCACAATAATATTTGATTAAATTAAACTCAGAATGATTCTCTTATCGATGAAAATTCTTCCGGTGTCTCTGTGCATTCAAATAGGTAAGCGTATGGACTGAGGAGTTTCATGAGAAAAAAGTAAGAATTATGACAGCCTTCGCATCATTAATGTTTTTGGGAATGTCAAATGTCGCAAGAGACGGTGGAAATTTTTACATGCTCTGGAAGTTTCCGTCGTGATGATGCATGCACAAACAAAACTACACAATCTGCAAATTGTATGATATAATGTAAAAATTGATTTTATTTAACTCAATCCAAAAAAAAAGTGCGGAGGCATAAAATGTGTGATTGTATTTTTTGCAAAATAATTAATGGTGAACTTCCATCATATAAAGTTTATGAGGATGAAAAAACATATTCTTTTATGGACATTGCAAAAGATGTTGACGGACATTTGCTTGTGGTTCCCAAAAAACATGTTCGAAATGTACTTGAGTGCGATGAAGAGACTTTGGCCGATGTTATGAAAACGGTAAAGAAAATTGCAAATCATCTTGTTGATGACTGCGGATATGACGGTGTTGATATCATGAATGCAAATGAAGAAGCAGCAGGTCAGACTGTATTCCACCTTCACATGCATCTTATTCCTAGAAAAAAGGATGATGGACTTGGTGAACCTGGACAGTGGCCTAGAATGATTGGCGCAAAGCATGAAATCTCAGAAATCTTTGAAAAAATCAAGATGATGTAATTTCTGGAAAATGATGCAGGCAGAGACCATGGAAGCAATCCGTGGTCCTAAATGCAAATAAACGCCCAGTTTGTAACCCGAGAATCAGCACCCAAACCGCCACAAAGGGAGACCGTGGCACTTGACGCAAACCGTCGCAAGGGCGCCCCAAAAGCATACTGATGCATACTCTTCCGGCAAATCTGCAATCAAGCCTCTTTCAATCGCAAATTTTCCCCGAAAAAAGCATACCGATGCATATCTTCACGCAAATCTGCAAACAAACCCACTCAATCGCAAATTCCCCCGTCGCAAATCCACAAAAAAAGTCTCTGCCTGCTTAGAGCCGTAAAACGGGAAAAAACGCACTTTCGGGGCTTTTGTTAAAAAATCATATCTTTTATAAAATAGGGGATGTAAAAAAAGAAAATTTCCTATAAAATAAAACGGACTGTGTTTAAGGAGGAAAATCCACAGTCCGTCTGGCTACATTTATTTACTTTCTGATAACAAGATATACTAAAAAACAAATGTAGTCAATAGATTTTGAAAGAATTTTGAAGAAATCTATTGCAAATAATGCATTTTTTCGCAAGGGGTAACATTTTATGGCAAGGAAAATTGGAATTATCGGTGCAATGAACATTGAAGTAGAATTGTTGAAGGCAAGGCTATATGAGGAAAACAGTGAAAAAGACTTGATAATTAGGGAACTTGGTGGTGTTACATACTATGAAGGCACTATAGGTGGTGTTTATGTTGTTGTCGTAAAATCAGGAATCGGCAAGGTAAATGCCGCCCTTTGCGCACAACGCCTCATCCTTCAGTTTGGTGTTACGCATATCATAAATACTGGTGCTGCTGGTTCCATGGCACATGGACTCCGTGTTCTTGATTATGTAGTTTCGAGTGAAGCACTTTATCATGATTTTGACACGCAGGGGTTCGGATATAAGCCGACAGAAATCCCTCAGATGAAGAAAAGCGTTTTCCCTGCTGACAGAACTCTTGTCGGATTTGCAAAAAAAGCTTTTGCAGAACTTGGAGAATGTGAAGGCCACAAAATGATTGAAGGAAGAATTGCATCCGGAGATCAGTTTATTTCTGAAAAAAGCGTCAAATCCCACATAAATGAAATTTGTTCGCCTGCATGTGTCGAGATGGAAGGTGCCGCTGTTGCTCATGCATGTTATCTTGATAATATTCCTTTTGTTGTTATCCGATGTATGAGCGATATGGCCGAAGATATAGTAAAGCAGGATTATGAGTTTAATGAAGAAAAATCTGCCAAGATGAGCAGTCTTCTTGTTATAAAAATGCTTGAGTTGATGGAAGAGGCCAAAAACTAAAGTTTTGGAAGTCTCTTTTCGTTTTTGGAGGAAAAATGTCTATTCAAAGAATTTCGCTTCTTGGCGTGCCTGTTGATATCTGTACAAAAAAAGACCTTGAAGAAAAAATACTGGAGCTTCTGGACAAGGAAGGCCCGAAACAGATTGTTTTCCTGTCGATATGGGATTTGATGAGGTTCAGGAGAAAAAACGAGTATGCAGATTGTATTCGGCAGGCTGATTTGATTCTTCCGGTATCCAGGAGCATCATCAAGGGGGCGAGATTCCTTAAAAAAAGCGTTCCCGTAAGGTACAATCAATTTGAAGCTGTCATAAAAATACTTTCAACGCTTGAAAGCCGAAGAAGGTCATGCTATCTTTTCGGAGGAAGAAAAAAAGCACTTGTTACGGCGGAAAAAAATGTACGAACCACATTCAGGGAACTTCAGATTGTCGGAAGATATGTCGGATATTATCAAAAAGCCGCAGAAGACAGCATTGTTGAGGCAATACATAAGTCAAGCCCGTCATTTGTCATTTTGAGTGACGGAATAAAAGAAAAAGAATGCTGGATGCATGCAAGACGAGACAGACTCCCGTCGAGCATTTTCCTTTTTTACAAGGACTGCATTGGAATTTTCGGAAAAAGAATTAAGCGCGTAAGTCCGAAAATTTTTGACATGGGACTTGAAATTTGGGGCGAGATATTCCGAAATCCAATAAAAATTTTTTTGATTTTTCCTTTTGCGTGGTATATAATTTTATTGGTTTGGAGTAGGTTGTTTTCTAAAGAGCAATAAACTTTTTGAATTTAAAATACGTGCTTGTAATTTCATCCCAGCGTGAGACGATTTCATTTTGTGTGAGGCAGCTAAAAAAGACTTGTATGGTTTATTCAATCATGCCATATGAATACTTTTCCGTGGATGGAGATTTTAATAAGTTTGATATTGTTTTATTTGACGCAGATGATTTTTATACTGAAAGTTTTTTAAATGTCTGCGAGCATATGAGAAAAAAACTTTCTGGAAAACTGTATATGCTTACTTCAAGTGCGGATTATGCGTACATGAGAAATGATGTGATTGTCATGGATGAAGGGTTTTGTACTGAAGTAATGCGTATTTCAGGTGTTGGCGAAAGTTCGGATAAAACGCCGTCTCCTGTTGAAGAAATCGGAATGGAAGATGATGAATACAGGAGAAAAATAAGTCTTGCATGCAAAAGTGATGTTGTCGTGCTCCTTAGGGGGGAAAGCGGTTGCGGAAAGAATTATTTTGCAAAATATATCCATGAACATTCTGCCAGAAGAAAAGGTGCGTTTTTGCAGCGCAGTGTTGCTGATATAAATCCTAATCTTGTTGAAAGTGAGTTTTTTGGCCATGTAAGGGGTGCGTATACCGGGGCTGAGGAACATGATGGAATCTTTGAAAAGGCTGCCGGAGGTACTTTGTTTCTGGATGAGCTTGCGGAATTGAGTCTTGAAAGCCAGGCAAAACTTTTGGGAATCCTTGATACGGGTTGCTTTATGAAAGTCGGAAGTTCCGAGAGAAAAAATCTTGATTCACGATTGATTTTTGCTACGGATGCAAATCTTGAGGAGCGCATAGAAAAAGGTCTTTTCAAGAAACAACTTTATTACAGGGTTCGCGTGCTTGAAATAGAAATTCCTCCACTTCGAAAAAGACTGTATGATTTGGAACACATTGCAAAGAACATATGCCGTTCTTTTGGAAAAACCGTTGATTGCTTTGCGCTTGAAAAGTTAAAATCCTACAGGTGGCCGGGAAATATCCGGGAACTTAGAAATGTTCTTGAGGTGGCATCTCTTAGTTCGTCAAGGAATGTCATAAGTCCGGAGGATATTGTGATATAAGGGCATCTCTAAAGACCTATTTTTAGGGATGTCGACGAGTTCCAAGCCTTGAAATTACAAGGCTTGGAACGTCGCAATTTCAGAGAAAACTCCAAAAACTGAAGTTTTTAGAGGTCCCCATAGGGTCAGCTTTGGAATTTGCAATTCTTAAAGATTTTGTAAGTATTTTCAAGGCCGTCTTAAGCTTGGGCGGCTTTGAAAAATTGACATAGCTTGAAAAAAAAGGTTAAAATCTCTAAAATCTCTCATATAATGAAGTTGAGATGTCGATAAATAAAAGACAAAGAAGTTTTAAACTTAAGAAAATGCGGCAGAAGGCACTGAAGTTTTTTAATTTTTGGAATTTTTACAGCTCTTTTGCTGATGTAAGGCTTAAAACGATTTTATAGAATCTTTAATTAAAAAAGTGTATTATTATTAAAAATGTTGTCTCTGAAATGCTGTTTGTCGTAATTTTGGAGATGTTCTCTAGTTTCTGAAATTTCCAGTTTTGGAGGCTATGTAAAAAAGGGGATGCATGTTTGACAACTGAAGGAAACTGCTATATCTTTATAGTAGGCCTTTGTGTTCTGGAGAAAAAAAAGTATTGGAGTTTTGTTTATGCCTAACAATGAACTTATACCAAATTTTAATGATGATAAGGATGACAGTCTTAAAATTGTAGTTGAAAAGATTGATGGTATTGATCATTCTCTTCTTGTTATTTTGAACGGTTATATAGATACGTATAATTCTGTATACTTTCAGAAACAGGTAGGAAAGATAGTTTCCGCAGGCTATGTAAATATTATTTTTAACTGTGCGAATTTAAACTATGTATCATCTACAGGTATTGGATCGTTTACTGCTTTCTTAAAGCTTGTAAAGCCAAAGGGTGGAGATATTGTTCTTTTAAGCATTCAGCCTAAAGTTTACGAAGTTTTCCAGCTTCTTGGTTTCAGTCAGTTTTTCAATATCAAGGAAACAATTGATGAGGCTGTGGGATATTTCAAGCAGTCACCGGCTGTAACGGTAGGTTTGTTCCCTAAGGTTTTCAGTTGTCCTGTATGTTCAAGACATTTGAAGGCATCAAAAAGCGGAAGGTTCAGATGTTCTGATTGCAAGGCTATCTTGGCGATAGATTCTGCAGGAAACGTTTTCTTGGGTTAATAAAAAAAGAGACCAGGTATGTTGACCTGGTTCTTTTTTATTGGTATATTATATAAAAAAAGAGTTCAACAAGTAAAAAAAATACGGTTGCCTATTGACAACTTCTTGAATATTTGTTAAATTCACGAAACATTGATATCAGGGAAATTCCATTTGCTTCTATAGCTCAGTCGGTAGAGCACATCGTTGGTAACGATGAGGTCAGCGGTCCGATTCCGCTTGGGAGCTAAGAAGAATTTTATTAGAGGAGCAAAATATGGCAAGCAAGAAAAAGTCAGCCGTAGAAATCATCGCATTGCAGTGTACAGAATGTAAACGTAAGAACTATACAACTTACAAAAACCGCAAAAATATCACTGGCAAGCTTGAATTAAGCAAATATTGTCCGTTTGATCGTAAGCACACTATGCATAAAG
>JAZQMW010000044.1:0-13007 GCA_045627025.1 Treponema sp.
CAAATTTTCGCAATTTCTAATAATATCTTCTTGAGTCATTGTTAACCTCCGTTAAGTTTTCGTGAACAAAAAACATTCTGGCGTTTTCAATGACTTTTTTCAATTTAAACTACAAATTGCGAACTTAATTTTACACTATCAAATGGTTCTGACATATATGATAAAATGATTGCAAAAAATCCTAATATTAAAACAACTGGTTGTATTGGTCGTAATAATGTGGATTTCAATTCAAATCCAAATCCTTCGCCAACAATATGTCGTTATGCAATTATTAAAAATGAAAAAGGTGAAGGAAAAGAAAACAGTACTTTAAAATGGTTTATTCCTGCTACAAAAGAGTATAAGTATGTTTTAAACAGTTTAGATTCTCTTATTCCTGCATTTGACAAGTTGAAAGCATATAAAACTTTGGGACAAAAAGAAACTTATTACTGGCAGGAAGTTTGTTTAATACAGTATGGAAGGATATATTGGACTGCAAATGTAAATAAAAATGCAAACCGTGGAGTTCCTGCTGTAATTGCAGAAACAGAAGGTTTTATTGGTATGGAATGAGTTTAGACAGTAGTAAAAAGGTAGGAGAAAAAAATTATTATCTATACTCTAACAAAAACTTTAAGACTAATCCACAAGACAGCGGCTTATTATTAATAGACAGATGTATTCGTTATACAGGCGATTGTGCAAAAACAGATGCTTATGAATTTGACATGATGACTCATGCCATGGCGGTAGGAAATTTAAGTAATTAATCCTGTGAATCGCCTTTTTTTATGGCAAATCCACGCTTTTTGAACTCCAAACTGCGAACATTATTTTACACTATCAGTGATTAGTAATTGTAATTGCATAGTAAAAAAATCGGTTTGCATGTCATGAGCTTTTATGTTCAGACTCCTAGAAAAAAAACTTTATTTCCATTAAAATTACTTAAATATTTTTAAGTTTCAGGTGGTAGAAATGACTTTACAGACAATAGGTAAATTCTGTGCATTTGCCCTCTATCTTGGATTTATGGTTTACATTGGAATCAGAAGTTCAAAAGGGACAAACAATGCAAAAGACTTCTTCCTTGGTGGACGTGGAATCGGTCCATGGGTAACAGCTTTGAGCGCAGAAGCTCCAGATTCTTCTGCATGGCTTTTGATGGGCCTTCCAGGACTCTGCTATCTTGGTGGAATCAAGGAAACTTTTTGGACAGCCATCGGTCTTATCGTTGGTACATATTTAAACTGGCTCATTGTGGCAAAACCACTTCGCAAATGTTCAATTGCTTTCGGTGATGCAATTACAATTCCAGGATTTTTTAAGAACAGATTTAAAAGTGAACGCTGCAACATCATTTCTGTTATACTCATCGTTTTCTTTTTTACAATCTATACGGCATCTGGTATCGTTGCTTGTGGAAAACTTTTCCGCTCAGTATTCGGCTTAAACTACACAGTTGGCATGATAATTGGACTCGTCGTAATTCTTTCCTATACAATTCTTGGCGGTTATCGTGCAGTTTGCATAACGGATTTTGTTCAGGGCTCATTGATTTTTGCAGCATTCGTTGTTGCAGGTACGGTTGCAATTTTTGCTCTTGGAGGTCCTGCTGCAGCTATCAACTCTGCAAAAGATTTCAGCGTAAAGGCTCTTTCCGGAGAATTCAATGCTGACATTCAAAAGGTATTTTTAGGAAATCAAAGTTTCAGTGCAAAGAGTGCAATTTCAGCATTTGCATGGTGTCTCGGATATTTCGGCATGCCACACATTATTGTTCGCTTCATGGGAATTCGTTCAAATGGAGAAATCAAGACTGCTCGCCGCGTAGGAAACATCTGGATGATTGTTGCTTACATCGGTGCTTTCATCATTGGTTCTCTCGGTACAGTTTATCTTCTTCCAAATCTTCTTGATAAAGGAACTGCAGAAACAGTATTCAGTGAGACAATGCTCAAGATGTTCCCTTCATTCATCGCAGGAATTTTCCTCTGTGCAATCCTTGCAGCTTCCATGTCTACGGCAGACAGTCAGCTTCTTGCAGTTGCTTCCACAGTTTCTCTTGATCTTTACAAGGCAAAAATCAACAAGAATGCTGATGAAAATAAAGTTCTCCTTGTAAGCCGTGTGACAGTTTTTGCAGTTGCTATCGTTGCATTCGGTCTTTGTCTTCTTCCTAACAACGACTCTATTTTCGGTCTTGTTTCTTATGCTTGGGCAGGATTCGGTGCCACATTCGGAGCTATCATTTTGCTTGCTCTCTTCTGGAAAAAATGTACTGCTGATGGTGCTTCTGCAGGTCTTCTCATTGGATTCATAACAGTTGTTGTATGGCACAATCTCAAAGGCGGAATTTTTGACATTTACGAAATTCTTCCAGGATTCATAGCAACTCTCATCGTCGCTATTGTAATAAGTCTTTTTACAAAGACAAAGCCAGGCGTTGAAGAAAAGTTCGACGAATACAAGAACATGGCAGACTAAAAAAAATCGTCATTCATGGTTTTATTCAGAATCTGGAATAAAATTGGGATGACGGATTACAAAATCTTGCAGAGGCTATGAAATGCCTCTGAAACGAAATCATTATACATCATTTCTTTTATGTTGATATCCAGCAAAATAATAAAAGACCGTCCCTAAACCGCTGCCTGTTTTGAAAACCGTGGATTGGGGTGCAAACTGTCACATGGGGGCGTGCAAAATATTTTGTCGGAAGGCGATGCCCTGTTTGGAAAATTTGAATCTAAATGCAGACCGTCAAACGGCCGCCCCAAAATGCATTCCAATGTATACTCTTATGGCAAATTTGCGTTTACCCCCACTCAATTGCAAAAGCCACCCTGCAAACGCATGCCTGTGCATACTCTTCCAGCAAATTTGCAAAAAAAAACACAACAAAAATGCAATTTTTACCAAAAAAAACGCAAACCGATGTAGATCTTCACGCAAATCTGCACTCAAAACCTTTTCAATTGCAAATTTGCGCCACCCAAAACCCACCCAACCGCAAATCCCTTCCTTTAAACCGTATTTATCCGCGTGTATATTACCCTTTCGGGTAGTTTTTTTTATGCAAGACTACATAAAAATGTAGTGTGCATTTGCAAATCATATATATTATGCACTAGACATTTCAAATTTTAGATTTATACAGAGAGGTAACAAATGAATAAAAAATTCATGTGTTTCAAAATTGCTTTATTGGCAACAAGTTTGATTTTTTGGTTGGGATGCAGTTCTCAAGTAGATGATGATTCCGATTCAGATTCAAAAAACGTAACAGTCACTTATGAAACCGAACGTGGAACAAAACCTGAGCCACTCTCAAAAGCAAGCGTTTATGCTCTTACGCAGGATGATTTACCGGTACTTTCATTTTTTTGACGGATGGTTCTTGAATGGATCAAAAATTGAAGCAGATTATGTTGTAAAACAAGACATTACGCTTACTGCAAAATGGACTGAATGGGGAACAGTCTCATCTCCTTCATTTACACCTGCAGCATCCTCAGTCAACCTTGACGAAAAAATATCAATTACATGTGCAACTTCAGGCGCAGAAATACACTACACCACAGACGGCTCAGAACCTACAGCAAACAGCACAAAATATACAGGAGCCATTACAATTGACGACAGCGTAAGTACAAATAACGTCTGCACAATCAAGGCAATCGCCATAAAAACAGGAATGAAACCAAGCGATGTTGCATCTAAGACATACACAATCAAAACTTACAAAGTAACATACAAGTTTGAAACTAATGCAGACAAATTGCTTAACGCACCACAAGCAGAAGTTTACCGCAAGGGCAACTCAGTAACAATCAAGACACTTGACGAGATGAACGCAAGCGGTGTTTGTGCTGATGATTACGTTTTTGAAGGCTGGTACAGCAACAAAGATTTTACAGGCAAAAAAGTAAAGACAGTCGATGTAACTGAACCAAAAGACATTGTGCTTTATGGAAAATGTATTTACGGAAAGTACGTAAATGATAACGGCTGGCAGGGGAATTTAGCAGACTACAGCTCAAAGACAAGCGGATTGTACACTTTCGTTTTTGGAAACGGTATTACAGAAGGAAAGCTTAACCCAAGTAATGAAACTGACGGTACAGATTTCTGTCTTGATTTTAGCGAAACAAAAATTCCTGTGATGAAAGCTGATGACAGTGTGAATAATGGTTTTGCAATCTATTATCATTCAAAAGAAAAACATGTTTCAAAAGTGATTTTGCCACCTGATTGTACATTAAATGGTGCATTTTCTGCTTACTGTGTAAAAACTGTAATAATTCCGGAAGGAACTGGAAATGTCGTGATTGGAGAAAATGCTTTTTTAAGCTGTCCAAATCTTGAAAAAGTAGTATTTGAAGCAAAAAATGTGACTTTAGGAGTTGGTTCTTTTGCAGACTGCAAAAAAATGACAGAAATAACTTTACCGGAAAACCTTTCTTCCATACTTTATGGTACTTTTTTATTTTGTAAAGCTTTAAAAAGCATAACTATTCCTGCAAGTGTAAACGATATTGGTATGTCCGCATTCTATCACAGCGGTCTTATTAAAATTACATTTGCAGAACCTTCTAACTGGTATATTGCAGACAGCACAAGTGATGAAGATAAAGAAAAAGGATTACCTCTGGACTTAGTTTCTGGAGAATTTACAGGCGATAGTCTTTCTGATTATATAAACGAAACAGATAAATATATTTTCAGAAAAACTTCTGAGTAACTTAGAATAAGATTTTTTTTGTATATCCCATCGGTATGCGTGCCGGTGGGATTTTTTTTGCATAAAGGGGTTTTAGGGGAAATCCCCTAGGCGAAAGGGTGGCGGAAGAGAGCTTGCTCTCTGGAGACAGGGGAAGGCTTTCCCCTTCTAAAGTTTTAAAATTAAAGAAAATGCGTGTTTTTTTATGTGCATCGTTGATGAGTGCCAAAGGTGACTGATTGGTGACCGTTTGTGATTCTTTTTTTTAGATGTGTGTTTGTTTTTTTTTGTAATTTTTAGAAAAGAAAATGCACGATCGGCATTCAAATTTCATGAAAATCTAACTTGCATAAAAGATTTTTAGGGAGACGCATATGAAAAAAATTAAAATCGCTTTTTATGATACTCATTCTTATGACAGGGAAAGTTTTGACAAAAATAATGAGCCTTATGGATTTCAAATTGATTATTTTGATTGCAAGCTTAACGAAAAAACTGCGAGTATGTCAAAAGGATATGATGTTGCATGCATCTTTGTGAATGATGTTGTGGATGAAAAAGTTTCGAATGTCTTGAAAGAAAATGGTGTTCGAATTGTTGCCTTGAGGTGCACGGGATATGATAACGTGGACATGAATGCTCTTGAAAAGGCAAATATTGAAGTTGTTCGGGTACCGTCATATTCGCCGCATTCAGTTGCAGAACATGCAGTTTCGCTTCTTCTTGCACTTACACGTCATCTTTCACAATCGTTTGCGAGGACAAAGAGTGGAAATTTTTCGCTTGATGGATTGACAGGAAGAGATTTGTTTGGTCTTACGGCAGGTATTGTCGGAACTGGAAAAATAGGAAAATCCATGGCACTTATTCTAAAAGGGCTTGGAATGAACGTAATTCTTTATGATCCATTCAAAGACCATAAATGGGCTTATGAAAACAGATTCAGATATGCAGAAAGTATGGAAGAATTTTTTACGCTTAGTGATGTAATAAGCCTTCACTGTCCGCTTACGGAAGATACGTTTCACTTTATCGGCGAGAAAACGCTTTCAATGATGAAAAATGATGCCGTCATCATAAATACGGGTCGGGGTGCTCTCATTGATTCAAATGCTCTCATCAATTCTCTTAAAGAAAACAAAATTGGCGGAGCTGCAATAGATGTTTATGAAAAAGAAGACAAATACTTTTTCAGCGACTGGTCAAACCGTGTAATAGAGGATGATGGCCTTGTGCGTCTGCTTTCATTTCCGAATGTGGTTATTACGAGTCATCAGGCCTTTCTTACGCAAAATGCACTTTCAGACATAGCAAAAACAATTCTTGAAGGAATTAAAAAAAATCCAGCCTTTTTGGGAAAAGTTAAAGAAATTTGATTTAAAAATCTTAGCCTGAAATTGAAATTTTAAAATCCTGCAGACTTGATAATATGAAAAAACATTGCTAGAATATTTATAAAACAAGCGGCAGGATTTTTAAAAGGCAAAACACAAAGCCTTGAAGACGTGATTGAAATGCATTTTCATTTTTATCATGCGGTTTTGTTTTGCATTCTGCGTTATACAGGGCATCTTTAAGAGTTTCAATTTTTAGAGGTTTCCTACAGGAGTTTTTTATGCCATCCAAGAATAAAAAGAAACCCGATGGATTTGTTTTATTTACATGTGTGCTGTCGCTCATAATAGCACTTCTTTATTTTTGGAAAGCCAAGCTCGAAAGTTTTACATTTTTGGAAATTCAATATTGGCCAATCATTGGCATGAACATATTGTATATTATCCTTGCGCTTATATTTTCTAAAAAAATATTTTCATGGTTTTATCTTTCTTACACTGCGCTCCTGATTTTTGCAATGGCACGAGAAGAGACTCTTCTCTATAATAATTATACGGCACTCTTTATCGTTTGCATCGTCATGATGCTTCAGCCCAAAATCCGAAAATTTGCGATAACTTTTTATTTTGTCGCAATTTCAATTGCCTTTTTCATTGTTGAAAAATATCCAATCAATTATCTCATTCATGTTGTCAGAAGTTTATGGTACATAGGACTTGTTGACTTTGTTGTTAATGACAAATTCAAGCGAAAAAAACTTATTCTTTATGAAGATGAAAGAAAAATTCTTGAGCAGCTTAGCAGTGGCATTTTGTATCAAAAAGAAGTAAAAGGCTTCAGCGAAAATACGATTTACAGAAAACTCAAGGCTGCCCGTGAAAGAAACGGAAACATTACAAGAGAGCAGCTTATTGAACAGTTTAAAAAAGAAATGGAAGAGTCGTGATTGTTTTCATTTGAATGCGATTTTTTTGCTTTTGAAATACTCATTTTGGCCGGTAAAAATGCCGTGGTGACTGCATGGTGACCGGTTGGTGACCGTTTTTTTACAATCATCAGAAAATAAACAAATACTCATTTTTTTTCCGTGATTTTATGATGACCGTTTGCGGATGATTTCATATTGTTTTTTTTGAAAAATCCTGTAAGTTTAAGTTGCAATCGAAAAAGTGGTTGCAAGTAAAACTTTTCAGGAGGTGCAAAAATGCAGTTGAAATTTTACTATTGCAGACACTGTGGAAAAATTATTTCCATGGTGAAAGAAGGAGCTCCAGACACAATATGCTGTGGAGAAAAGATGGCGGAACTTGTTCCTGGAACTTCAGACGGTGACCAAGAAAAACATATTCCCGTAATAAAAATTTCTGGAAACAAAGTGTCGGTTACGGTAGGCTCTAAAATTCATCCAAGCGTAAACGAACACTACATTGAATGGATTCTTTTGCAGACGGACAAGACAATTCAGCAAAAATGGCTTAATCCTGGAAATCCACCTGAAGCAGAATTTGCCATAATGGTTGGTGAAAAGGTGGAAGCTGCCTATGAATATTGCAATCTGCATCAACTCTGGAGGGCCGAAAATGGATCCAAAAGCATTGTTTGACATTTCGTGCGGCATATTTATTCTTGGTGCAAAATCAGGTGGCAAAATAAATGCGTGCGTGACAAATACATGCATGCAGGTAGCCTCTAATCCGCCAAGAATTGCAATTTCTGTTTTAAATAGAAATCTTACTTGCAGCATGATAAAGGAATCCGGTACTTTTTCACTTTCGATTCTAGACAAAAGTTGCACGCTTGATACCATCTCCCGGTTTGGATATCAAAGTGGAAATGATGTTGATAAATTTTCCGGTTTTCAATATGCGACTGACAAGAACGGTAATCCGTATCTTTTAAAACAAATCAAGTCCATGATTTCCGGAAGGGTAATTTCTGAAACGGATTTGGGAACACATACTCTTTTTGTTGCAGAAGTTTCGGATTCAATTGTCTTTGGCTCATCTGATCCAATGACATACCTTGACTACCAAAATGATGTGAAACCTAAACCAAGCACAGCCTCGAAGAAAAAAATCATTGCGTGGAAATGCAAAATTTGTGGATTCGAATACCGGGGTGAGGTGTTGCCAGCCGATTTTATCTGCCCAATATGCGCCCATACGGCAGAAGATTTTGAACCTGTTTACGAAGCATAGTGAAGACAGGCATTGGATTATTTATGGAGATTTTAAATGAACAAATATGAAGGAACACAGACAGAGAAAAATTTATTGGCTGCTTTTGCAGGTGAATCAGAAGCCCGAAACAGATACACTTACTTTGCTTCTGTTGCAAAAAAAGAGGGCTTTGAACAGATTGCATCGATTTTTGCATCAACTGCAAACAATGAAAAAGAGCATGCAAAAATTTGGTTCAAGGAGCTTTCCGGGATTGGAAGCACATTGGAAAACCTCAAGACTGCGTCTGAAAAAGAAAATTACGAATGGACTGACATGTACAAAGATTTTGCAAAGACTGCGGAAGAAGAGGGATTTAAGGAGTTGGCTGAAAAATTCCGTGCGGTTGCTGAAATTGAAAAACGGCATGAAGAACGATACAGGACGCTTATTAAAAACCTTGAGGCATCGAAGGTGTTTGAAAGGAGCAGCATTAAGGTTTGGGTGTGCAGGAACTGCGGTCATGTCGTTGTCGGAACAAAAGTTCCCGAAACGTGTCCTGTCTGTGAACATCCAAAATCATACTTTGAAATTCTGGCCGAAAACTATTGATTGGAAAAGCTGAAAATGCAATGTTAATCATTAATATAAAGCTTTATCTTTTTTTTCTCAGCATCTGCTTTTATTGATTTTTTGCATTTTCTTCAGTATGATTTCCTCATGGATATATTGACACCTGCACAGCGTCATAAAGTAATGTCTCACATCAAGTCCAGGGACACGACACCTGAAAAGGAAATCAGGCATGCACTGCACAAATCAGGTTTTAGATATCGTATTTGTGACAAGCGGTATCCGGGAAAACCTGATTTGATTTTTCCGCATTACTATGCCGTTGTTTTCATAAACGGATGTTTTTGGCATAAGCATGAAATGTGCAGGTATTTCAGAATGCCAAGTACAAATGTTGCATTTTGGCAGGAAAAATTTGAAAGAAACCGACAGCGTGACAGTAAGATAATCAGACACTATCAGGAAAAATGCTTTAGGGTTTGCATTGTGTGGGAATGCGCGATTCGAGGAAACGGAAGACGGAAACGCATAGAGAGCGTGGTTGGCAAAATCATCAATTGGCTTGATGAAACATCGGAGCCTTATCTTGAAATAAGCGGATGAATTCCATACCCAGCATCTGGCGTTTTTTTAGTTTGTCTCGGCTGCATTTTTCAGTGATGTTTTTGTTTTTTTTGCGGTAAAATGCATTGGTTTGCTTTTGCCTGTAACGAATTTGGTTTTCATGAGGATAGGTTTATGGATGCTTCTGTTTTTTGGAATGTAATAGGAAAATACAATCAGTCAACACTCATATTCCAGACTGTTGGATTTGTTCTTCTTTTGGCAAGCTGCATGTCATCATGGTTTTCAAAATGCAAATGGATTTTAAAAATCATTCTCGGATTGTTAAATCTTTACATAGCACTGATGTTTTTTGCAAAATACGGAACGGAACCCATACAGAAATTTTTTGCACTCCCCCTTTTTCTTTCAGTCGGTTTTCTTTTCATTTATGAAGGAATCAAAAACAATAATGACGAAATTGAAAAACCTTCGCTTCAAGCTGCAATTTTGATTGCACTTTATGTTTTATATCCACTTGTTTCAATTTTATTTGGAGCTTCTTTTCCCAAAATGGTTACTCACATCATGCCCTGCCCTGTCATAACGATTTCAATCGCACTCTATTCATGTTACAGGCGAAAAAATGCAGTTTTGCTTGCAATTCTTTCATTATGGGGTCTTACAGGCATAAAGTCTGTAATTTTTCATGCATATGAAGATTTGATTCTTTTGCTTGCAGGTTTTTACGGAGTTTTCCTGATTGTGCAGAAAATAAAAAGTAAAAAGATTACGTCATGATTTTGTCTCTGAAAATCAACATGCATCAATAAAATTATCTCAAAAATAAGTTAATTTCAATATTAAATCTTTGAAAATCAAATTTCGTCTTTTTATGAAAGAATAATGCTAAATATGGTGTGAAAATCAAAGTATCGTATCATTTAAGCTTTAAAGTCTTTAAAATTTATTCTATAATATGATTATAGGATAAGGATTGCTTTTATCATGCATTATTACTTTTTTTGTTTTATATTGTCATGGATTTTAACTTCCGTATATTTTTGTAAATGGAAAATAAACTATAATCCTTTTATTACCATCATGTTTATAGCTTCAGATATCATAAATTTTGGATACTTGCAGCTTTCCAAATCTACAATAATTGATATGGCAATTCTTTCTCAAAAAATAATATATTTAGGTGCATCCTTTATTTCGCTTATCCTGCTTCTTTGCATTATAGACATCTGCAAGGTTCATGTAAAAAAAATAATTAAACTTGCTTTGTACATAATAAGTACCCTGTCATTTTTTACAACGCTTACAATCGGCCTCTCTGACATGTTTTATAAATCTGTAATGCTTAAGACCGTAAGAGGCGCCACCGTCATGATAAAAGAGTATGGAATAATGCATACCATAGCGGTCAGCAACATATTTTTCTGCATGTTTTTTGGCATTGCAACGCTTATATATGCGCTAAAGAAAAAGAAAGACATATCCATAAAGAATGTAATTCTGCTCCTTTTTTGTAACCTCTTTGCAATACTTTCCCTAATAATAGGCAGAAAACTTGGAACTCTTGATGCGTTGCCATTTTCGCTGAATCTTACTCTTGCTCTTTTTTGCGTACTTTCAAACAGATTTATTTTTTACGATGTGGATTCCACAGAAATAAACAGCATGATGAAGGGAAAATTTGCGGGAATAATTTCATTTGACCTTAAATACAGGTTTCTTGGAAGCAATAAGATTGCAAAATACTACTTCCCGGAACTCAACAGGCTGCGCGTGGATTTCGAATCGGATGAAGATGAGTTCAACTCATGGATTAAAGAGCTTGAGAAAAATCATTCATTTCAAAAAGACATTTCAAAAGATGGAAAATTTTACACGGTAACTGGACAGCACCTCATGATAGGAAAGAAAACTAAAGGCTTTCAGTTCATCGTGCAGGATTGTACTGATGCAGTTGTTTATCAGGAGCATCTTAGAAAATTAGCGACAACAGATGAACTTACAGGACTTTTCAACAGGCGTGCATTTGAAAATGAAATAGAAAAAATTTCCAAATGTGGTGAAGAGATAAACCTTGTAATCATATCTCTTGACTTGAACGGTCTTAAAAAAGCCAATGATACAATCGGACATCATGCAGGTGATGAACTTATTTGCTCTGCAGGCGAGTGCATTTTTAAATCTTTTTCTCCATATGGTAAAACGTACAGAACAGGCGGTGATGAATTCGAGGCAATTCTTTACACGAGCATTGATAAACTTGATAGCATAATTTTGGATTTTAATGAAAAATGTGCATCCTGGAAAGGAAAATATTCAGATGCATTGTCAATTTCAAAAGGATATGCCCTAAAGAGTGAAAATCCGACGCTCAACATACACGAGTTGATAAAAATTGCAGATGAAAAAATGTATGAAGACAAAAAAAATTATTACGAGATTTTAGGAATTGACAGAAGAAGATAAAACAGCAGGTAATAAGACATGTGAAGATGGCAAGACTTCTTCCTCTACTCTTTCTGCTGCCGGTTTGAAATCTGGTTACGAATACAAGATGGGTTGTAGCAGCGATGAATTTTTATACATTGCCAACAGTGCTCATTATGATAAGGTGATTGAACGTATAAAATCTGTTAAAAAAACTTTATGGATTGGGACTGCCGACATAAAAGATCTTTATGTAAAAGACGGGCGTGGAACAAAACCTTTTCTTGAAGTGCTTTCAGACCTTATAAAACGCGGAGTTGCAATCCGACTTATTCACGCAAAAGAGCCGGGTAAAGCTTTCCGTCAGGATTTTGACAAATATCCTGCCCTCATAGAAGGAATGGAACGAGTTTTATGTCCGAGAGTTCATTTTAAAATCATCGTTTTCGATTTGAAAATGGCTTATGTAGGTTCTGCAAATTTGACTGGAGCTGGAATCGGCATGAAGGGCGAAAATACCCGCAACTTCGAAGCCGGCATTTTGAGCACAAACAAAGAATTTGTAAAAAACGCCGCCGAACAATTTGACAGCGTTTGGATGGGAAGTTTTTGCAAGAGCTGCAAACGGAAAGAATTCTGCTCGGATCCGATTGTGTGATTATGCTTTAGGGCATCTCTAAAAGCCTATTTTCAGAGGTTCCATCAAGCATTTTTATTATTGCAATATCTTTTGGAGAAACTTTGCGATTGGAAAGGTTTCATTTGCGAATTTGTTGCAAGAGTAAACATTGGAATGCGTTTGGGGCGGCGGTTTGCAATTGGATGGGGTTTGATTGCGGATTTGTTGAACGGTAAACATCGGTATGTTTTTTGGGGGCGCCCCATGTGACGGTTTGCCTGCCAATCCTGCAAGGCCAAATTGAATTTTATACTTGATGAAAAATACTAAGACTACATTCTGATGTAGTTTTATTTTCTCATAATTATGATATATTTTATAAGTAAGAGATAAGATTTGGAGGGTAGTTTATGAGCAATCGTAAAATTCAAGGAAAATATGCAGGATTTAGCTTGAAATCCCTTTCTTTCTTTCTGTTAATAAGCCTTACGGGATGCACAAACTTCCTGAACGGCTCAGACATTCTGGAAAGCCTTGAAGATTCGATTCAATACGCAAACTCATCTTCATACAAGGTGCAGGTTTCATGCGATGAGGGAACAGGCTCAATAGTCACGGGCCT
>JAZQMW010000045.1:0-8770 GCA_045627025.1 Treponema sp.
AAATTCCGTAAACGGCTCGGTAAACAAAATGGCATTGTCATTTGAAGATCTTGAATTCAAGGCAAAGAACGGAATCAAGAAACAGGAAGACGTCAACAAAAAAATCCTTCTGGTTGCAAACGAGTCGGAATCACTCAGAAAGGCAAACTCTGTCATTTCAAGCATAGCAAGCCAGACAAACCTTCTTGCCATGAATGCCGCAATTGAGGCTGCCCATGCAGGAGAAGCCGGAAAAGGATTCAGCGTTGTTGCCGCGGAAATCAGAAAGCTTTCCGAAACGTCTACCGCGCAGTCAAAGATAATAGGCGAGCAGCTTGACAATATCAGGGAATCCATAAACTCTGTAGTTGCAAGTTCATGTGAGTCCAAGGCAGCCTTTGATTCCGTAAACTCAAGGATTAATGACACGAATGATGTCGTTAAGACAATAAGAAATCAAATGGTTGTGCAGCAGAAAAATTCTGAGAGAATTGAAAATGTCCTCAACAGGATGGAATCCAGCTCAAAAAACGTCTTGAATTCTTCAAAGCGGATGACGGTGGAAAATTCAGCCATGCTTTCACGCATGGATAACCTGAAGTCTCTTACGACGGACATAGGCATCAACATGAAAAACATGGAAGGCGCTTCATCACTGATTGGCGAGAACAGGGACCTTCTTGCTGATATTTCAACAAAGGTTGACAAGACGATTTGCGATATCGCTGAGCAGATAGACAAGTTTATTGTCTAGGAATTGCATCACCAAAGTATCGGCTTAAGATGCCTGACGAGTGACCTTGGAATTGCAAGCCTTTGAACGGCTTTTTTGAAGAGCCTTTAAGATTTGCAATTTTCAGGGGGCCCAAAATCAAATTCGTTGAACGGGTCGGGTTCATCAAGAGTCATGAGGTATGAAAAAACTTCATCCGTCTTGTACATGATGTTGTTTTCTTGGGAAAAAGTCCGGATTTTTTTCATCAGGTGAGAGGATTTCGGACTTTCCACATTGTATGAGTTTCCATATCTTTTTTCATACTGTCTCCTGAGTCCCGGAAAGTGTTCGTCAAGCTTTTCATAAAAATACTCTCTGTCTCCATCTCTGAGCGTTACCCCGATGTTCCATATTACTATGCCTTTTACGGAAGCTTTTTTGCATGTTTCCAGAAGTGAATCTATGTTCTTTTCCGTATCGTTTATGAATGGAAGAAATGGAGTGAGCCATACAACGGTCGGTATGCCGCGTCTTTTTGCTTCAAGGAGGACTTTTTCGCGTTCTGAGGTGGGGCATACGTTTGGTTCAATTATCCTGCAAATGTCGTCATTTGCTGTTGTGAGCGTCATCTGCAGCACGGCTTTGGTTTTTTTGCTTATCCTTTCAAGAATGTCAAAATCCCTGAGCACAAGATTGCTTTTTGTAAGTACAGTGGCTCCGAATCCATGATTTTCAATTATTTCAAGGCATTTTCTCGTTATCATCAAGTCTTTTTCTATGGGCATGTAAGGATCGCACATGCTTCCGGTCCCGATCATTGTTTTTTTCCTTTTTGCGGAAAGTTCCTTTTCCAAAAGATTCGGGGCGTTTTCCTTTACCTCTATGTCTTCAAAAGGTACCGGCGTATGGTAACACGTGCTTCTTGAATCACAGTAAATGCATCCGTGAGTGCATCCCCTGTATGCGTTTATGCCAGTGCCATTGTTGGATGTAAGTATTTTCTTTACCGTGATTTTTTTCATTTTTTTTCTCCAAAAATCCATTTGTGCCTGGTGGCAGGACGAGATTTTGCTTAAATCTTAAATCCATCGAAAAATCCGCTTGGGGACATCATAATGCATCGAATATGACATGATGTGTCATGTTTGCATTTTTTTTGCAGAATCATCATCAAGTTAAAATGAAAAGACTTTTTTTCAAAATGTGATTTTTTTATTGCATTATTTTCTGCATTTGATTACACTGTAGTGTAACACATTTTTTTAATTGGTGTTTATTAAAATGCATGCTTAAATGAAAAAAAATTAAAATAAGGGGAATATATGATTGAAGTTCAGAATGTCTCAAAACTGTTTGATGATTTCAAGGCAGTTGATGACATCAGTTTTTCCATTAAGACGGGTGAAATTGTTGGTCTTCTTGGTCCTAACGGAGCCGGAAAGACTACCACTATGCGCATGGTTACGGGGTTTCTCGCACCTTCATCTGGAAGCGTGAAAATTGACGGGGCCGACATGTCCTTGAATCCTGTTGCATCCAAGGCAAAAATCGGATACATGCCGGAAAATGCACCGATGTATGGCGACATGATTGTTGCCGATTATCTTGAATATGTTGCAAAAATCGACGGTGTTGATCCTCAGGAAAAAATTCCTCATCTTGCGGAGATATGTGGCCTTCGTGAAGTCATGCACAAAAACATTGGTGAGCTGAGCCGAGGAAACAAGCAGCGTGTAGGTCTTGCACATGCTCTTATGAATGATCCTGAAATTCTTGTTCTTGATGAGCCTACAAGCGGTCTTGACCCAAATCAGGTTGGTGAAGTAAGAAATCTCATAAAGAAAATAGGCGAGACCCGTACGGTCATCATTTCAACTCATATTTTGAGTGAGGTTGAGATGCTCTGCAACAGGGTCATAATCATTTCCGGCGGAAAAAAAGTTGCCGACAGTTCAACTGAGGAATTGAAGTCTCATTATGGCAATTCTTCGTTCATCCAGCTTCAGCTTGGTTTGGCTGATGAAAATGCTGTAAGGGAAAAACTTTCTGCCATTGACGGTGTTTCGTCAGTTTCTTGCAGAAAAGATGGCGGAATGCTTGATGTTAAGCTGAGTGTCTCCAAAGAGTGCGATGTTCGTCCTCTTGTTGCCGAAGTTTGTGTCAAGGGCGGTTTCAGCCTTTATGGAATGCAGCTTTCTACAAACAGCCTTGAAGATGTGTTCAGGACATTGACTTCTTCAGAAAACAGTACAGATAAATCTTCAGGAGAATCAAATGAGTAATTCAACAAATAAAAAAATGAGTCCGTGGGCTGTAATCATGAGGAGGGAACTTTCTTCCTATTTTACGAGTCCTGTTGCATATATTGTAAGTGCCCTGTTCCTTATTTTTTCAGGATTCCTTTTCTTTTCCACGTTTTTCCTTGTCGGAAGGGCGGAGCTTAGGCATTTCTTTGAAACGCTTCCCCTTCTTTTTGCATTTTTTGTTCCAGCCCTTACCATGAGGGTTTTCAGTGAAGAAAAAAAGACAGGCACCATAGAAACTCTCGTGACGCTTCCTGTAAGCACCATGGATATCGTGATCGGAAAGTATGTCGCATCTTTTGTTTCCTGCGTGCTTCTTCTTGTACCGACACTTTTTTATGCAGTTACATGCATCGTGTTTTCATCGGGTGTTGATTTTGGGCCTATGGTTGGCGGCTATCTTGGTGCAGTTCTTCTTGCGGCATCATTTTCTGCAATTGGAATTTTTGCATCAGCCGTTACGAAAAATCAGATTATTGCATTTTTCCTTGCCTTTTCAATATGCGCATGCCTTACGCTCATAAATGCGTTTGCAGTCCTTCTTCCGGGATTCTTCGTGTCTTTTGCGACATTCATTTCCGCAACAAGCCATTTTGTGTCTGTATCAAGGGGAATCGTTGACCTCAGGGACATTCTTTACTTCCTTACGATGATTTTCATATTCGGTTCTGTTACGGTTTATATGATTGAACGTGAAAAATCTGACAAAATGAGCATGAAGTCTGACGTGAATGACGTTTGGCTTTTCATTATCGCATCAATCCTTTTGAATCTTGTCGTGTCGAATGCTTTCTTCAGAATCGACATCACGGGACCTAAGTCTTATTCCCTTTCTCAGGCAAGCAAGGAAGTCGTAAAGACTCTTGAAGAGCCTATGGGCATAAAGGTGTTTTTCTCAGACAATCTTCCGGCTCCATATTCAAACATAAACCAGTACGTGAAGGATATTCTCGGTGAGTACAAGACTGCCGCAAACAAGAATTTTTCCGTGGAATATTTTGACATGGAAAAAAGCGACAACCAGCGCATTGCCTTTGGTTACGGACTCCAGCAGAATCAGATTCGCGAGGTAAAGAATACTGAAGTTGGCTTTAAGAATGCATTCATGGGCCTTGTAATCACTTATGCAGACCAGATTGAAAAGCTTGACAATATCGTTTCTACGGATGGATTTGAATATAACCTTACGACAAAAATCGGAAAGGTGATTTCAAACACAAACATCCTTTCGGGGCTTGGCGATACTGTAACACTTACTCTTTACAAGTCTAGCGCCCTCGAGAAATTCAATATCGGCGGATTCAGCAAGATAGACTCTGCCGTTGACGAGGCTTTCCAGAAGGCAAATAAAAAATTCCAGAACAGGATTCTTTTGAAAAAGGAAAACCCAGACAAGGCAATGACGGAACTTGTTTCAGAAAAGTACGGAATGCAGTCCATAAACTATAGGGATGCTGACGGTTCTGAAAACAAGGGAACGATCGGTCTTGTGCTTGAGTATGGCGACAAATTCAGCGTAATTCCGCTTGACATTCAAAATGCCATTTTCCAGTATGTGGTGACAGGTCTTGATGAGCTTGAGGACAACATTTCAAGTTCTGTTGAATCGCTTGTTTCAAAGACAACTGCAATTGCATACATATCGGGTCATGAAGAGAGAAATCTTTATGAAGAAAATGATTGTGCAAATTTCAGCTCAATCCTTGATGACACTTATACTCTTGAACAGGTAAACCTTACGGAAAAAGACATTCCTGTCGGAGTTAAGACTGCAATCATAAACGGACCAAAAACCGCATTCAGCGAGGAAGAGCTTTATAAGCTTGACCAGTTCATCATGAGGGGCGGATCGTTGATGCTTTTCCTTGACAGCTATGATGAAAAGCTTCCTGAAGGACAGATGGCATATTACCAGCAGCCAAGTTATGCGGCCGTTCGTACGGGACTTGAAAAACTCCTTTCAAAACATGGAATTGAAATTTCACCGACGTATGTCATGGATGAAAACTGCTATGTGCAGAATCATCCGCAGTATGGAAAACTTGATTTTTATTACGCACCTCTCTTGAAAAAAGACCAAATCAACCAGAAGAACATCATTTCAAAAAATCTCGGATTTGTTCTTTTCATGCAGTCGTCACCAATCGATGTTTCCAATGCAGAAAAGCATGAAGGCTTTACGACTACTGTTCTTGCAAAGTCATCTCCAAAGACATGGTGCAAGGAAGTTTCTGAAGGATTTGTGCTTAGCCCTGTTGCATTTGCGCCACCTACCGACAAGTCTGCATACAAGGCTGAAAATCTTGCAGTTCTTCTCGAAGGCAAGTTTGAAAGTGCTTTCCAGACAGCTCCTAAAGCTGAAAGTGAAGGTGAATTGAATGCCCAGAATCATATAATGAAGAGCACGCAGAACGGAAAAATTTTCGTATCTTCTACATCTGCGATAACATCCGGCCAGTTGATTTCAAAAAAATCCACGGAACCTGTCGCACTTTTCTTGAGAAATGCCGTAGACTACATGAGCGGAAAGGAAGAGTTCTGTGCGATGAGGACAAAGGCTTTGAGCCTCAATACATTGAAGAGTGCAAAACCTGCCGTTGTAGTATTCGCAAAGTATTTCAATCAGGTTGGACTTCCGCTTCTTGTCGTTTTGGCAGGTCTTTTTGTCTATCTTGCAAGAAAGAGAAGAAGAGAATCCATCAGACTCATGTATAATCCTGATGACACCCGTACGGTTCAGAAGTAAATCAATTGCGATCGCAATGTTTCGCCTGCCGATTTCATTGCGCGGGAATTTTAAAACATGATTCCCGTAACATTATGGAAGATTCTGGAATTGCAGTTTTCAGAGTCTTCCTTTTCAAAACGGAGAATGATATGAAAAAGCTTAGTTGTAGAAGAATGATATTGCTTGGCCTGATAGCTGTCCTTTTGTGCGTCTATATCGTGCAGCTTGCATTCAGGGGCAAGAATAATGTAAAGACGCTTGCCGTTGCCGAAGACGTTACAAAAGTTGTTGTTGCAAAATCAACAGGAAATATTGTTGTTCAGAAAACAGATGGCCTTTGGTATGTCGGAGATGAAAAATTTCCTGCCCAGGAAAACCGTGCTTTGGGGCTTGCAAATTCTGTGGGTGAGATAAAGACTCTTGGCACAGTAACCTCATCTTCTGATGATGAGCGGTACGGATTTACTGAAAGCGAAACTATAAAAGTGGAGGCTTTTGCCGGTGACAAACTTGTCAGAACCCTTGAGATTGGAAAGAATACAGCAACTGGAAGCCAGTCATATGTAAAGATTGACGGAAAGTCAAATGTTTTGCTTGCTCAGGGAAATCTTCGCTCCACGTTTGAAGTTTCTGTCGATGACATAAAAATCAAGGAAGATGAAAAGAAGGACGATGTTGAAGCTCAAAGCAATGAATCTTCTGAAATCGTTCCTGAAGTTCAGTAATTTGTTTTTCAAAATGCAGAATCTCCCAAAAACACTTTGGGAGGTTTTCTCACTTGAAGTGCTTTTTTTAGTGCTTCATGTGCGTGTCAAAAATCATCGAGAAGTGCTTGACTTTTTCAACAAGGCGAGTCTTGCTGTTAAGCGTGAAAATAACGTCGCTTAAAAATTCAATTTCTTCAAGCTCTTCATCCGACCATGATACATCTGTTTTCGGATTTATTGTTATCGTTACAAATCCGCCTTCTCCTGTCGCATAGTTTTTTTCAAAGCATTCATCTTCAAAACCTGTTCCGTTCGTGTAGTATACCATGAGTTCATGTTTTGCTTCTGGAACCTTTGCTGATTTTGGAAGCATGTGTACGCATGTAAGCTGTCCGATGTTCATGTCATCAACAAGAATTTTTATTGATTTTTTCATTTGCAAATTCATGTCGTCTATGCAGTCATAATTTACAGATGTAAGCTCCTTGAAAAAAGTCCTGAAATTGTCACTGCAAAAAATATTGCTCATAAAAACTCCTTGAAAATCAATATGGTATTCTCTTGATGCAGGCTTTTTTTGACTTGGAATCAAGCAGGTTTTCCGCTTTTGCCATCTCTTGCCTGTAGCATGGTTCTTGAATCCTACATATTAATATATACCGTTTTCCCTGCTATTGCAATTCCTGCATGAGAATTTTATCCATCTCTTTTGGTTCAAGAATCTTGTATTGACCCGGTTCCAGAGATTCGTCAAGCTCAAGATGTCCGATTTTAATTCGTTTGAGGTATGTCACTTTGTTTCCCTGTACGTCAAACATTCTCTTTACCTGGTGAAATTTTCCTTCCGTGATTGTCAGGTTGCATTCGTCGTCAGAAATCCATTCCAGAAATGATGGACGCGCAGTAAATGAAGGTTCTGATTTTTCGCGAGGTACGAAGAAGCCTTTTGAAAACACTTCTGCATATTGATCCCTTTCTTTTTCCTCAAGTTTTTTCAAAAGCCGTACGAAATATGTTTTTTTCTTATGGAATTTGGGATTTGCTATTTTCTGTGATGTCTTTCCGTCATCCGTGAGAATCAGCAGTCCTTCTGTATCTACGTCAAGTCGTCCTATGCTGTGCAGGTTGTCATATGGAAGACCTTCGTATACCGTGTGGTAAAGGTTGTCGTTTGCATGGGAACATATGGTGCCGGATTTTTTGTTCAGCATGATGTATGTGTGCCTTGTGATTTCAAGTTTTTTTCCGTCTATTTTGATTTCATCCGAATCAATGTCGATTTTTGTGTTTTCACTGAAAGTCCGCATGCCGTTTACTGATACGTCATGAGTCTGCAAGAATCTCCTTGCTCGTCTGAAAGATGTGATTTTTTCTTCAACAAGTAATTCTTCTATTGATTTTTTCATGATAATAGTATATCATATTAGCACGATAAGCAAAACATCATTTTAGTTGTTGATTTGGGTTGAAAAAAAATTGTTTATCTGTTATACTTTAGTAAATTAAATTATTAGGAAGAATGTTATGATATCTACAAACGAAATTAGAGTTGGTTCAGCATTCATGTTTGAAGGTGCTCCTTTTATCGTTCAGAAAATGCTCGGACAGAAAGCTGGTCGTCAGGGTGTTACGGTAAAGCTTCGTGTTAAGAATATTGTTACTGGCGGAACACAGGATCTTGGTCTTGACGCTGGTGAAAAGTTTGATGAACTCGATCTTGATGAAAAGGTTGTAAAACTTTCTTATATTGATGGTGATGATTTCCACTTTATGGATCAGACTACATATGATGATGTTTCTTTGGGAAAAGATGATCTTGGTGATAACGCTGGATATATTTCTCCTGATGATGACTACGAAGTTACAATTACTTTCTATGAAGGAAAGGCTGTTGGCGTTAAGCTTCCAGTAAATGTTACACGTACAATCACATATTGTGAACCTGGAATCAAGGGAGATACTTCTGGAAAATCTTTGAAGCCTGCAACTCTTGATACAGGAATGGAAGTTCGTGTTCCATTGTTCTGCAATACAGATGATAAAATCGTTATCGACACAAGAGACGGTTCATTTGTTTAAAGAGCAAAAGACAAATAATTTATGATAATGGCATGGTTCTTTATTGAACCATGTAATTATATCTGATCCTCTAGCTCACATGGATAGAGCGGTTGCCTCCTAAGCAACAGGTAGCGGGTTCGACTCTCGCGAGGGTCATACTGATGTAATTCCTTGCAGTTCAAGGATTTACGTTATCTTTTCCCCCTTAAAGCGTGAATAATTTTGTATACAAAAACTTGGAGCAAATTATGCACGCAGATTATTTCATCTACAAGCG
>JAZQMW010000046.1:0-17034 GCA_045627025.1 Treponema sp.
CATCTTAAGCCATGTAGAAAGCGGAAGTCCCGTAAGCAAGGTGACGTGTCTTGAGTCTTTGGAAAGTACGTAAAACTCACTTGAGCGGGTAGTCTTGTCGTCCTCGATGAAATCAAGCCTTGCCGTTGTTCCGTGCAGTTCCTTTTTGCTTGCTTTTGTAGTTTTTGCTCCCTGGCAGAAATTCATTTTCACAAATACTGCATCTCCCGGGCATGCCGTGTCATTGTAGTTGACTGCAATGTCGTAGCTGTCCCCTGAAAATGATGCCGTACGTGCGCATAGCGTGCCTGCAATCAGCATGCATAGAATTGTTACCGATATTTTTTTCATTATGTCTCCTTGTCATTTTTGCCTGTGCATTTGGAAATTTGCTTCGGATGCCGGCTTATTGTGACTTTCTTATATCCCTTAGCATTATCTGCGGCATTTCCATGCCATTGAAGGTGTTTCTTTCTATGTTGTATAGAATGTCCACATTGTCTCCGACATTGAAATCCCTTCTGAGCCTTTCTCCCTCATTCCACATGATGCATGGCCATTTTGTTTTGCCGCAGTCTACCGTAACCTTTAAATGGCTTTTTTCAGTCTTGCCCATCATCATTCCTGAAACAACAGGAAGGTTCTTGGATGTGAACAGCAGCTTCTGGTTTTCCTCACCATATGGCTCAAACATGTCCACTATGTCAAGAAGTTCCCGCGTCATGTAGCTTGGCGGTATTTCCGCATCGACATATATTTCCTCATCCTTGTCCTGCAGCACGATTTTCCCGGTATAATCCTTTACGGCCTTTAGAAATGCGTCAAGTTTGTTTTCCTCAAGGCTGAAACCTGCAGCGTAATTGTGTCCGCCGTGACTTACAAAGAAATCCTTGAGTTCTTCAAGCATCAGCGTTACGTCAAATCCCCTGCAGCTTCTGAGTGACCCTATTATGACGTCATTTACCTTTGTCATGGCCATGGCAGGAATGTTGTGTGCGTTTACAAGCTTTCCCGCAAGAATCCCTGATATGCCCTTGTTTATCCTTTCGTCATATACGACGCAAAGTTTTCCGTTATATTCCGGAATGGATTTTTCCGCCTGTTCCCTGGCATATTCTGCGCCCTGTAAAGTAAGGTTTTTTCTTTCCGCATTTAGCTCTATGATTTTTTTTGCAATGGATTCCCTTTCCATGTCATCTTTTGACGTGAAGAGTTTTACGACAAGGTCTGCCTGTCCAAGCCTTCCAGCCGCATTCAGGTTTGGAACTACTGTCCAGCTCAAGTCCGTGGAGCATATCCTTTTGCCAAGAAGATTCAGCTGGCTCATTATTTCCCTAAGTCCGGCCCTTACGTTGCCTGAGTTCATGGATTCAGTTCCGTTTCTGACAAAAAGCCTGTTTTCGTTTTTCATAGGCATTATGTCGGCAAGAGCCGCCAAAGATACGAGCTGAAGGTCCTTTTCTTCAAGTTCCTGGAAATTCCTGCATTCTGTCTTTATCGACTGCTGTATGTACGTTACGAATATGTTGTAGAAACCGCCGAGTTCCGTCGGTCCATGGTTTCCGTATTTCGCAAGCTTTGACTGGTTTTTGAGTTCTGAAAGGCTTTTGTCCTTGAGTGAAGGGTATATCGATTCTATCTGCGATTTTATGTCGAGCATGTTGAATTCGCATGTTTTTCCAAAAGCCTGGGCAAGAAGTATTTCTGTTTCCTTTTTGTTCCATGTGAATATCATCTGGCCCTGGAGATATTGGGGAAGCTTTGTGCCGGCAATTGATTTTTCTCCGGGTGCGACAGTTTCCAAAAGCCTTCCTTCCGGTACGAGATTCCTTGTCTTGAGGCATTCAATCACTATCAGGTCATTTTCAACCCTTGCATTTAAAAGAGCTATGTCGGCCTTGTACCATCTTGTGGATGCAAATCTTAATGCACTTGCAAGCTTGTATGCTACCGCACACCCTGAAATTTCTTCAAACGGATATCCTGAATCTGGAAGTTTTGCGTCAAGAATGAGTGCTCCTTCTGGTATTGATTCCTGCGGATTGTGGTGGTCTGCCACAATGACATCTATCCCAAGTTCCTGTGCCCGCCTTATTTCCTGTACATTTGCGATGCCGCAATCGACTGTGATTATAAGCGTTCCGAGTTCCTTTGCAAAGCTTTCAACCGCATCCATCGTAAGACCGTAAGCTTCGTCTCCCTGGGGAACCTTGAATGAAGCGTCAATTCCCATTGACAAGAGGCAGTCGTAAAGAACTGTTGTCGCAGTCACTCCGTCCACGTCCCTGTCACCGAAAATCAAGACCTTTTCATTTTCTTCCTTTGCGTCAAGAATCCTGTCCACGGCATCTTCCATGTTTGCGAAAAGAAACGGATTGTGCTGGAAGCGCATGTCATTTTCCATATAGAAGAGCAGGTCTTTGCCATCCGTTATTCCCCTCCGCAAAAAAATGCTTGCCGCAATGGGGTTGATTTTGTATTTTTTCCTGAGAATGTCTACGCTTTCCCTTGATATGCTATTTTTTTTCCATTCAGACAATTTTGCATCCTTTTGATAAATGTCATTCTTGAAAATCCATCAGCATGAAGTTCCAAGAATGGCTTGCGAATTTTCTCCCTGAAGCCGCAAATCATGAAATGCGAAACTGCGGGGAATTCTAAAATTGATTTTTTAGAGAATTCATAGGGATTTATGTAAGCTCCGGTAGATTCAAAAACTTGCATCCTGAAGCTTTTTGAAGTTACCTCTAAAAATTGCAATTCCTAAAGGTTCCCTTTATGAAAATATCTAATGTATTATATAATAAAAAAACAAAAAAGTGCAAAGAATGGGAATAAAAATTGAAATTATTTGCAAAATATAGTATTCTGCCCGTAAACATGGAAAATAAAGTTAATTGCGTAGTGATTCTTGGTCCTACGGCTGTAGGAAAAACTTCTCTTGGCGTCAGGGTTGCATCAAAGTATGGATGGGACATAATTTCTGCCGACAGCCGTCAGGTGTACAGGGGACTTGATCTTGGAAGCGGAAAGGATCTTTCTGAGTATGAAGTCTGCGGTAAAAAGGTAAAACATCACCTCATAGACATAACGACACTCGACAGCGAATATAATGTTTTCTGTTTCCAGCAGGATTTTTACAAGATTTTTGAGGATATGAAGAAAGACGGAAGGATGGCGTTTGTTGTTGGAGGTACCGGGCTTTATGTCGATTCTGTTGTCCAGGGGTATGAGCTTCTTCCGGTTCCTGAAAATCCCGAGCTGAAGTCTGAGCTTGAAAAGAAAAGCATTCCTGAACTTGCGAACATGCTTACTGAGCTGAAGCCTAACATCCACAACAAAAGCGATCTTGTCCTTAAGGACAGGCTTGTAAAGGCCCTTTCCATCGAGATTTTCAAGAACAGTGACGAAGGGCGGAAAATGAAGGAGAAATACAGGAGGCCTGAAATAAATCCTCTTGTAATAGGCACGACCCTGGAAAGGAACATCCTTCACAAGAATATAGAAAAGAGGCTTTTTGAAAGGCTTGGCGAAGGAATGATTGAGGAAGTCGAAAACCTTCACAGGACATATTCATGGGAACGGCTTGAAAAGCTTGGTCTTGAATACAGGTACATAAGCCTTTATCTTGAGGGAAAAATCAAGACCAGGACAGAAATGGCAGAAGGTCTTTATCATGCAATATGCCAGTTTGCGAAGAGGCAGGAAACCTGGTTCCGTTCAATGGAAAAACACGGCGTAAAGATAAACTGGCTTACAAGGGAAAATGACAGGGATGCAAAGCTCAAGGAATGCCTTGAGCTTATTGAAGGAAGAATTTGACATCATCCGTTGGCTGCAATTTTTTCTACTTCCGGTTCTTCTATTTTTGTAAGGTATCCGGTTCGTATGCATGTGTCGAAAAGTGACCTTGACAGGAAATCTGTTTTGATGTCAGAGTATCCGTCCAGGTCGCGTACTATCCTTACCACATATCCGTCCTTGGTTTCTTTTATGACCGACATGTAGTCAGATGTTTTTCCGATGCTCTTTAATCTGTAGAATGCCATATAGTCCTCCCTAAATCATATGGAAAATCTCTGTAAATAAAAGCTTCTGGAATGCCTTTTGATGTATGGCATTCATGTTTCCGCTATTATTTTTTCGGCATTAGGGAAAAGTATTTTAGCAGTAAATTTTTTTCGGCATAATTATGTGCTGAAATTAGGGATATTTTTAGTTAAATTTATGGAGATTTTAAGATAATGAAATTTACTGACAGCCACATTCATCTTGCATCATGCAAGTCATGTGTTTCTGAGATCAGCAGCGCTTTTTCTTGTGATGAATACGAGGCGTGGTCATGTGCACATTCGCCTGATGAGTTTTTTTTGCAGGAAAAAATAGCTGAAAAGCTGAACGGGAATCCTTCCTTTAAGATTTTCAGGGGATTTGGCATGCTGCCTCAGGATGTCCACATTGAAAATGCGGTTTTTTTGGAAAAAATGCTTGATGAAAAAAGGGTTGATTTCATAGGTGAGACGGGGTTTGATTTTTACACGAAAGAACTTAGGGAATCTGAAATGCTTCAGGAGGAAGCTTTTGAAAGATGCGTTTCACTTGCGCTTCGTCATGACGTGCCGGTTGTCATCCATAACAGGAAAGCCATGCACAAGATGTACGAACATGCGGCTGTGCTTTCCAAAGTCAGGAAAGTCATTTTCCATTCGTTTTCATTTACGTACAGGGAGGCGTTCAGCCTTTTGGACAAGGGGCTTGATGCTTATTTCAGTTTTGGGATTTCTGCGTCGAGGGGGCGTCAAAGGGCTTGTGAATGCATTCAAAAGCTTCCTCCGGAACGTGTTTTGCGGGAAACTGATGCCCCGTATCAATGCTCTTTATTGGCAATCAGGGACATGCAGGCTGCTTTTTAGGAAAAAATGCATGTTTTGGGATGTTTGTCATGCAAAAGCTGTTTTTTGGCGATTCCGTTAATTGTATTTATTCTCATAATGGATTATAATGTATTATCATGTTTAGTTTCATCACTTTGTTATGTCTTTTTTCAGCTGTCGGTTTTCCCACGTTCATGCTATGCATCGTGTATCCTTTCAGCAAGAAGGCGGCTCTGTTCTGGTCAAATTACATCACGTGCAGAACCGCACCTCTTCTTTTTTCAATATTCAGGATGTACAGGAAATTCAACTTTATCGGTGACAGGGAGAACCTTAAGCTTCTGCCTGAGCAGTTTGTCGTGATTTCCAATCATCAAAGCCTTTTTGACATCGTGGTATACCTCAAGTATTTTGGAGGCCTCAAGGCCCGTTTCATTGCGAAAGATTCCCTCGGAAAGGCACCGATGGTCGGCAAGATGCTCAAAAGCCAGGGACATTGCCTCATTCCAAGGAAGGGAAGTCCGTCAGTTGCCATGAAGTCCATAGACAGGTTCGGGGAAAGGATGATTGAAAGAAATCAGATACCGATTATTTTCCCGGAAGGCACGAGAAGTCGTGACGGAAATCTCAGGGAATTCTATTCCGCAGGGTTCCGACGCATAGTTGAATGCACGAAGCTGCCTGTTGCCGTATGCGTTCTTGATGGCGGATGGAGGATTTCAAACATGAATTCCATTTTCAAGAATCTTCACAAGGGATCATACAGGGTCAAGGTTCTGAAAGTATATCCTGCACCTTCGTCAAAGGAAGAAGAAAAGAAGATTCTTGAGGAATCAAAAATTCTGATGCAGAATCAGCTGGATGAATGGAGAAGTCTTCCAGAAAGCAGCAAATCCGTTTAAAATAGTCTTGAAATGTTGCAAAAAATCGTTTTTGCTCTTTTCCTATTGACATATTGAAAAGAAATTTGTATAGTTTTAAGACGTTAAAAGTAATCTATATGGAGGTTGGTCATGGCCGGAGCCAGTAAGAACTCTCGTACAACCGTTTCAACACATAAGTTTGTGTGTCCAGATTGTGGCGGTGAAATCGTAATGAAAACATTTTTCGAGAATGGCAAACTTAAGAATCTTGCAGAATGCCAGAAGTGCAAACGCACAGAACGCAGACCTAAGGATTTCAAATAATTAAGATTTTGTATAAATAAGTAGGGGTATCTAATGTCAGTAAAATCATCTGCAGATAAAAGACATGCACAGAGTGAAGTACGCCGTATCAGAAACAAGGCTGTAAAGTCTCAGGTTCATACAGCAGTACGTAAATTCTTGGAAGCTGTTCAGAAGAAAGACCAGAATGTTGCAAAAGAAACACTTGTTGCACTTCAGTCTGAGCTTGATAATGCATACCGCAAGGGTGTAATCAAGCAGAATGCATGCTCACGCAAGAAGAGCCGCATGTATACACTTTTTAATGTTACATTTGCACAGGCAAAATAACTGTTAAATAAAGGATGTTGGGTTTCAACATCCTCTATTTGTTTAGAAAACAATGTCTGATAATAAAGTTACGAAAGCCGATTTGATTGATGCTGTTTTCAGAGATACGAATGTTGAAAGGCGGACTGTTCAAAAAGTAACGGAAAGTCTTCTTGATGCAATCAGGTCAAGTCTTGAAAGCGGCAAATCGATAGAACTTAGAGGGTTTGGAACCTTTGATGTAAAGCTCAGAAAAGGACGGAATAACGTACGGAATCCTAAGACTGGCGAGCAGTTTTCCATGGAGTCCCATTATGTTGTCGGATTCAGGTCTGGTCGGGAGATGAAGAGTGCAATCATGAATCTGCCGGTTGGAAAATAGGGGCAGCGGTGCTGCCATTTTTTTTATTCAATTTCGAGGTTGTAAATGGCAAAAAATACTAGTGGAAATTTGACTGTCTTTGGACAGGAAACTGAATTTGACGGGGTTCTTGAATTTACGGATAATCTTGTCATTACTGGAAAATTTCATGGTACGATAAACTCTACGGGCAATCTTGAGATTGAAAAGACGGCAGTTTGTGATGTCGTCAAGATGAAGGCAAATTCTGTCGTTGTATCAGGAACTGTCACGGGCGATATTGAAACTGTGGATCGCATAGAACTCTGCAATGGAAGTTCCGTTACCGGTGACATGAAGACTGCAAGGCTTCGAATTGCCGACAATGTTGAATTTGAAGGTCAGATAACGATGCTTGATGAAGTTCCGGATACTGACATTTTTTCTGTTGCTACTGAGGAATTTAAAAAATCCCTCAATATTCAGTCTGATGATGCCCGCTAGATTTGGCTTTTGAGGATTTCATCATAATTTCCGTGAAAGTGTATGCCTCTTATTCCAAGACGAGATGCACTTTTTACGTTTTCTTCCCTGTCATCAATAAATACCGTTTTTTCAGGTTCTGTGCTTTCGCATTTTAATATGAAGCTGTAAAAGGCGGGATCTGGTTTGGCGACACCCATCATGCATGATGCGTAGGTCTGGTCGAATATGGCGTAGTCTCCGTTTTCCATGTGGTTCATGTAGTGTCCTGAAATCGTGTTCGTTCCGCACACAACCCTGTGTCCGTTAGCCTTGAGCGTGTCGATGATGTCGACAGTTTCCCTTATCAAGACCGGATGGAAAAGAAAATGAAACCAGTCTGTCTGCACCTTGATTCCACATCTTGCGCTGAATTCCTTCCAGAAGCCTTCTGTCGTGATTTCGCCTTTGGTGCATTTTTGGAAAAGGTCGTTTTCAGTTCCCTTTCCGTATGTTTTTTCAAATTCATCCTTGGAAATGCCGATTGTTTCGCAAACCCTGTCTGTTCCGAGCCACGTGTTGCAGCATACTCCACCCATGTCAAATATATACAGCATGCTTTTCTCCAATTTTTTTTGCTGCAAAGTATATATTTTTGCCAGTCGAATATCAAGAGCCATGCCTTTGTGCAAAGATTTGCCTTTTGCGTGCCTTTGCATGGTTTTGTGAAATCCTGAAAATATTAAGTTTTCAAAAATCATAATATGTGATATAATGTTGCACGAATTTTGCTGAAGGTGACATGATTTTTTTTCGATGTGACCTTAAAGATGCGGTGCCAGGCCGTCATGCAGGTTTTGTCTGCCAGGATGCTCCAAAAAGTTTTATTGGTGTTGTCTGAAGAAACCTCATGGTCGGATTGCTTTCCGTGAAGGAGATGGAGCCTGCGATGAATGTGGCTTGGAATTTCTTCTTGGGCAGGATTTCATGATGATTTTTGAATTTCAGGAATTATACGTCTAGGAAAGTGATTGTTAACACTGATTTATTCCCTATAGAAAAAATCAGTGTTTCGCTAGATTAGATTGTTTATGTGAAAATAAGGAATGAAAAATGGTAGTTACAGAGTTTTTGGAAAGAAATGCCAGGTTGTATGGAGATGAGGTTGCCCTTGTTGAGCTTAATCCTGAGGAAAAGGACAACAGGCGCGTTACGTGGAAGGAATTTGACCTCATTGAAAGTGACAAGACGGATCCTTACCGCAGGGAAATCACGTGGAGTGTTTTCGATGAAAAGGCAAACCGTTTTGCAAACATGCTCATAGACCGCGGAATAAAGAAAGGCGACAAGATTGCGATAATCATGTACAACTGCCTCGAATGGCTTCCGATTTATTTTGGTGTGCTCAAGACGGGTGCGATTGCAGTTCCGTTCAATTTCAGGTACGATGCTGATGAAATCCTTTACTGTGCGGAACTTGCAGAAGTTGACGCAATCGTGTTCAGTTCTTCTTTCATAGGCCGCATAGAGCAGAACATTGAAAAGCTCAGGAAGGGACGTCTCCTCATTTACTATGGTGACGGATGCCCGAGTTTTGCGGAAAGCTATCGTGAGCTTGTAGCGGACTATTCAAGCAAGGCACCTGACATAAAGCTTACGGAAGATGATTTTGCTGCAATTTACTTTTCTTCGGGCACTACAGGTTTCCCAAAGGCAATCCTCCACAAGCACAGAAGCCTTACCCAGGCTGCGGAAATGGAGCAGAAGCATCATGAGACAGGTCGTGACGATACGTTCCTCTGCATTCCGCCCCTTTACCACACTGGTGAAAAATTCCACTGGATGGGATCTCTTGTTGCAGGAAGCAGGGCAGTCCTCCTAAAGGGCACAAAGCCTGGCATAATACTTGATGCCGTATCAAAGGAGCACTGTACCATCGTTTGGCTTTTGGTTCCTTGGGCACAGGACATACTCGATGCCCTTGACCGCGGAGAACTCAGGATAAAGGATTTTAATCTTTCGCAGTGGCGCCTTATGCATATCGGCGCTCAGCCCGTACCTCCTTCGCTCATAAAGAGGTGGAAGGAATATTTTCCGAATCATCAATATGACACGAATTATGGACTTTCTGAAAGTACAGGACCTGGATGCGTTCACCTTGGAATGGAAAATTCTCATAAAGTTGGTGCCATCGGAGTTCCGGGATACAGATGGGAATGCAAGATTGTGGATGAAGGCGGAAATCAGGTAAAGCGTGGTGAGGTCGGTGAACTTTGCGTAAAGGGCCCTGGGGTGATGACATGCTATTACCGCAATGAAAAGGCCACGGATGAATGTCTTAAGGACGGCTGGCTTTTTACGGGCGATATGGCCATGCAGGATGAGGATGGCTTTTATTTTCTTGTCGACAGAAAAAAGGACGTCATTGTTTCGGGCGGAGAAAATCTCTATCCAGTCCAGATTGAAGACTTCATAAGGAAAAACGACAAGGTCAAGGATGTTGCCGTTATCGGGCTTGCAGACAGGAGACTTGGTGAAAAGGCTGCCGCAATCATTGAGGTTAAGGACGGAATGAATCTTACCCAGGAAGAAATCATTGAATTCTGCGAGGGGCTTCCAAGGTATAAAAGGCCGAAGGAGATTATTTTTGCGCCAATCCCAAGAAATCCGACTGGAAAAATCGAGAAACCGAAGCTTCGTGAAATTTACGGTGCTTCACGTCTTGTCGAGATGGAAAACCGCGGATAATCTTGCGTGAATAAAACTTTTAATATGCCGTCAGGATGATTTTATGCATTTTGGCGGTTTTTTTATGTCAGGCAGATTGCGTGCTTGAAGTTGCCTCTAAAAATTGCAAATTTCAGAGGTTCCCATTAAATTTGTTGCATTTTTGAAAAACTGATTTATAATAATATAAAACCTCTTAAAAACCAATGTTTTTTGCTTTTGGAGATTTTTTTAGGCATCATTTTTGGTGCCTGCATGTTCGATTTCCTGTTGGTGCGGATATGCGTTTTCTATGCTGGCGGCTGAATCGGAAAATATCGGTGCCAACAAAAAAGACCTGTGATTTTCAGGTAAAAATGGGCTATTTAAAAAGCGATGGAATGAAATTTAAAAGAAATCATTTTCTGAAAAATTTACAGACACAAAAGATCCGTTTTATAAGTTCATTTTTTTTACATTTATTTACTGGAGGATTTTAAAATATGGCATTAAAGAACAAAGAAGAACCTCGCGTACTTGCAATTATTCTCGGTGGTGGAAAAGGTACAAGGCTTTATCCTCTTACAAAGGAAAGATCTAAGCCTGCCGTTCCTTTTGGCGGAAAATACAGAATTGTCGACATTCCGATTTCGAACTGCATAAACTCCGGATACAAGAAAATTTACCTTCTTACGCAGTTCAATTCTGCATCCCTTCATCTTCACATTTCAAATTCGTACAATTTCGACCGTTTTTCAGGCGGATTTGTAGAAATTCTTGCCGCAGAGCAGACTTTGGAGCATTCAGGATGGTATGAGGGTACTGCTGATGCCGTAAGAAAAAATTTCGGACATTTCAGGGTGCAGCATCCGACACATTACATCATTCTCTCAGGCGACCAGCTCTACAAGATGGACTTGAAGGATTTCATGAGGCAGCACATTGAAAGCGGCGCAAACATCACTATTGCCGCCAAAGCCGTAAATCGCCGTGATGCGACAGGTTTTGGAATCATGCAGGTTGACAAAAGCAATCAGATTACGGCATTTATGGAAAAACCTGCCGCAGACCTTAATATTGACGAATGGAAGATACCTGAGGAATCACGCGGAGATCTTCCGGCTGAGCTTGAATATCTTGCTTCCATGGGAATTTACATATTTGATGCCGATACAATGGAAGAAATGCTTGACAATGACCAGAAAGATTTCGGAAAGGAAATCATCCCTATGGCCATAAAGTCAAAGAAAGTCAACAGCTACATTTTTAATGATTATTGGGAGGACATAGGTACCATCCGTTCGTTCTATGACGCAACACTTGACCTTACGAGTCCTGTTCCAAAATTCAATTTCTATGATGAGAGGCAGCCTGTATACACTCATACTCCTAATCTTCCTCCAAGCAAGATCAATGACGCAAACCTTACGGCAACTCTTGCAAGCGAAGGTTGTGTCATAACGAATTCACGTCTCCAGAAATCTGTCATTGGCGTGAGGTCAATAATTAATGAAGGATGCGACCTTAATGGAGTAATCATGATGGGTGCCGATTTCTATGAGACTGAAAGCGAGCTTGCTGAAAATGCAAAGAAAAAGGAACCTAATGTCGGAATCGGAAAGGGATGCAAGATAAGCAAGGCAATCATTGATAAGAATGCAAAAATAGGAAACAATTGCTGCATCAATGTTAGCGGAAAGTCTTATGAAGACGGTGACCATGGTCTTTTTTATAGTGCTGACGGAATCATCGTCATCAGAAAGGGTGCTGTCATTCCTGACGGAACTGTAATCTAGAAGTTTTTTGAACAATCGTGTGCCTTTTGCGCACATGATTTTACATTTTTATTTCACAGTTGCCCCTGTCGGCTTTTGCTTTTGGGGCTGTTTTGAGGATGCTTATGGTTTTTCGGGATTTTATAATGAATCATCTGCCCATGTTTTGGTTTGTGGTGACTGTGCTTCTTTGCGGAATTGAGGCTTCGACTATGGCTCTTACTACAATCTGGATGGCATGCAGTACGTTCCTGATGATTTTTCTGTCAATGCTTCCCATTCCTTTTGTGGCACAGGTAGTTGCCGTTGCTGTTTTATCCCTTTTGTTCTTGATTTTTACGAGACCTCTTGTGAAAAAATATCTTTCAAGGAAGGAAAAATAATGGAAAACCTTATTATTGTAAGTGCGGTGATTTTTTTGGTAATCATCCTTATTGTGACAAACATAAGGATTGTTTCGCAGTCAAAGGCTTTTGTCATTGAACGGCTTGGAACATATGTTTCGACATGGGAAACCGGACTTCACGTAAAGTTCCCTTTTATTGAAAGGATAGCGAAAGAAGTTTCCCTGAAGGAAAACGTCCTTGATTTTCCACCTCAGCCTGTGATTACAAAAGACAACGTTACGATGAAAATTGATACAGTTGTCTACATGCAGATTGTGAATCCGAAACTTTATGCCTATGGCGTAGAAGATCCTCTTTTTGCAATTGAAAATCTCAGTGCAACAACTCTTCGAAACATAATAGGCGAGCTTGATCTTGATGCGACACTCACAAGCCGTGATGTAATCAACACAAAGATGCGCTCGATTCTTGATGAGGCAACCGATCCTTGGGGCATCAAGGTGAATCGTGTTGAGGTGAAGAACATTTTGCCCCCTGAGGAAATCCGCAAGGCCATGGAAAAACAGATGCGGGCAGAACGTGAGCGCCGTGAGAAAATACTTATTGCGGAAGGCCAGAAACAGTCTGAAATTCTTGTGGCAGAGGGAAAGAAGCAGTCTTCCATTCTTGAAGCAGAGGCAAAAAAGCAGGCAACGATTCTTGCTGCCGAAGCAATTCGTGAAAGCGAGATAAAGAAGGCGGAAGGTCAGGCCCAGGCTATTCTTGAAGTTCAGAAGGCAACTGCCGATGGTCTGAAGATGATAAGGGAAGCAGGCGTTGATGACAAGGTCATAAAGCTCAGAAGTCTTGAGGCCCTGGAAAAATGTTCTGACGGACAGGCTACGAAAATAATCATTCCTGCAGATTTGCAGAATCTTGCGGGAGTTGTTGCAAGCATAAAGGAGTTTGCAAAATAGTAATGAAAACAATTGCGGTAACGGCACCATCTTTTGGATGTACCACGGAACCTTACAGGACACTGTTCGATTCTGCTGTGAAGAAATTTGAAAACATGGGATTTTCACTGAAACTTGGAAAAACCTGTTTTCTTGATGACGGAATAGGAATTTCCACGGATCCTGAAGTTTGTGCCCGCGAACTGCAGTCGTTCTATCTTGACCGTGAAGTTGAAGGCATCATAAGTGCGGGTGGCGGTGAGCTGATGTGCGAGGTTGTGCCTCATGTTGATTTTTTTTCATTGCGTGATGCGGAAGAAAAGCCTTTCATGGGATACAGCGACAACACGAATTTCATACATCCGCTTGTTACGATAAGCGGTAAAAAAGCTGTTTACGGACCGTGTTTTCCTTCTTTTGGAAAAGAGTGGGATGAATGCGAGTCAGATGCGCTTGAATTGTTCCTTGGCAAAAAAAAATCGTTTTCAGGATATGACAGATTCCAGCTTCCTGAAAATGAAGACAAAGAAAATCCCCTTTCAAAATATAATCTGACGGAAAAGAAAATCCTCAAGTGCTTTCCTGAACCGGATGGCGGAAAAGCTTTGTTTGAAGGAATCCTTGTTGGCGGATGCCTTGATGTCCTTGCCGGTCTTGTCGGAACTCCTCTTGACAATATGAAAGCTTTCAACCGTGAACATGGCAAGGTGGTTTGGGTTCTTGAGAGTTGCGATGCGAATATTTTTGAATACAGAAGGCAGATTCATCATCTTAAGATGGCCGGATGGTTTGAGAACGCATCTGGATTTTTAATCGGAAGGCCTCTTTCGTGTTTTGGTGAAAAAATCGGAAGTCTTGATCGTCATAGTGCAGTGACTGATATTCTTGGAAATTTGGATGTTCCTGTCGTCATGGATGCTGATATTGGCCACATGGATCCTGCCATGCCGCTTCTTATGGGGGCTGACTGTCATGTCGAAGTCCGTTCTGGTGAAGTTTTCGTATCGTATTGATGATTTATGCGAACAGTTTGGAATGTTGCATTTCATATGAATATCACATTGAAATAAACTTGGTTTTGGAATATAATTTATTTAATGAGATGGCTGATAATTTTTTATAATGCAAAAGACGAAGACTTGAAATCTTTTGAGTCTTTTTTCAATAAACAGGATGAGTGTACGCTTTCAAAGTTCAACCTTGAGGAATTTGAGTTTGCAAGGCTGAAGGAACTTAAGGATCTTGCAAGGGAGACGACCCACTGCATTTTCCTGAATACCGACAAATATTCAGGTTCCAGTGAATTCATTTACCTCATGGGGCTTTTTACCGGTCGAAGCATACCCGTCTATCTTAACGGCGGAACCGGAAGTGCCGGAAAGTATTCCTTTGCGGATGACGGCATGGAAAGCTTTGTCTCCTGTTTTGAAACTGCGGGAGATCTTCTTTCTGCAATTTCTGAAGATTTTGAAGAATTGCAGAGGGTGTACAAGAAAAAGGTTGCTTTCAATACCCTCATGAACATGGGCATTTCTTTTACTCCGACGAATTTTGGATACTACATAGAAAAGGACAAGCCTGAAATATGCAGCCTGTTTTATTCGGCCGGAATGGATGTCAATTCCTTTACTGATGACGGAGTCCCACTTTTGTGCGTTGCGTGCAGAAATGATAATATGGAGCAGCTTCAGTGGCTTCTTTCACACGGTGCCGACATAAACATCATTTCAAAGGATCGTGGATATACGCCTGTAATGGATGCCGTATGGAGAAAGAATTTGAAAATGGTCGACATCCTCATAAAAAAAGGTGCCAACCTTAATGTAATGAGTTCTGACGGACAGTCAATTCTTGTTCTTGCAGTAGGCAATGGAAATTCCCTCATCGTCAAGCTTCTTCTTGAAAATGGAGCAGATCCTGACGTAAAGGACAGCATGGGCATGAGTGCGAGGGGATATGCCAAGCTTTTCAGAAACGAGGAACTCATGAAACTCATGGAAACTGTTCCTGAAAAGCAGTGATGTGCCTTGACGGAAAACATGGACCTTGTGTTTATGTTTTCCATAACGAATTCTATTTAATCATAGGTAAGTAAAAATGAAAGAAAATGCAAAAGTAAAGATTGTGTTTACTGGTGGCGGTACCGGCGGTCATATTTATCCGGGAATCGCGGTCTGTGATTGCCTTAGGAAAATGGCATGTGACAGGGGTGTTCCTCTTGAAATTCATTGGATAGGTTCCTGTTCAGGAATGGATTTTTCAATCATTGAAAAAAATCTTGAGAAAGAAGGCGGCAGCATATGCTCTTTTCACGGAATTGCATGCGGAAAGCTCAGACGGTACTTTACTTTTAGGAATTTCATTGATCTTTTTAAGATTTTCATGGGGTTCGTGGAATCTGTTGCTGTTTTGAAAAAAATAAATCCTGATTTCGTGTTTTCCAAGGGTGGTTTTGTAAGCGTACCTCCATGCAGGGCTGCTCGTCTTTTGAGGATACCGTATTTCACGCATGAGTGTGATTTTACTCCGGGACTTGCGACAAGGCTGAACAGTGCAGGTGCGGGAAAAGTTCTCCTTTCATATGCTGATACGAAAAAATATTTCAAGGAAAACATTCAGAAAAAAAGCGTCGTTACGGGAAATCCTGTCAGGCCTGTTTTCTATGAGGACAATTCCTTGGCCGGAAAAAAGTTTCTTGGAACGGAAAATGCGTCAAAACCTGTCCTTCTTGTGCTTGGCGGAAGTCTTGGTGCAAAGCAGATAAACGACCTCATTGTTGAAAATCTTTCGGAACTCAAGAAGAATTTCATTGTCGTGCACCAGACTGGAAAAAAATTTGCCGAAGAAAATCCTGATGTCATGAAAAGTGGGGATGAATCCTATAAGCCTTTTGATTTCATTCATCGGGAAATGCCAGACGTCATTGCCGCAAGTGATATTGTAGTTTCCAGAAGTGGCGCAAATTCTTTGTGGGAATGTGCGGTTTCCAGAAAACCCATGATTTTGATTCCCCTGTGCGGTTCAGGTACCAGGGGCGACCAGGTAGACAATGCAAAACATTTTGAGCGAAATGGAGGTGCTGTTGTCTTGATGAAAGATGAGTGCAACAGTGAAAAGCTTTTTGCCGCTCTTGAAATGATGAGAAATGAAGAGTGCCGCAGGAAATTCAGCGATTCTTGCGCGTCAATATGCGGTGATGAAAAGCCTGCTGAAAAAATAGCGGCCCTGATTTTTGGAGAACTTGGATTATGATGTCTTTTTCCTCAGTTGATTTGCTTTTTCTTGTGATTGTGGCAGCCTTTGCAATCGTTGGGTTCTTGAGCGGTTTCATTACGGAAGTGTTTGGAAAGGCAGCTCCTGTCGTGTCAGCCGTAGTGGCATTCCTTGGTTTCCGACTTCTTGTGGAGCCTGTTGAAATGCATGTGAAAATACATGTTCTTGCCGTGGTTCTTTCTTTCCTGCTTTTGTTTGTGATAGTTTTCATAATAATGAAGATAATTCAGCTTATTGTTGAAAAAATTTTCGACGGTGAGATTTTCAAGGACCTCAACAGGTTTCTTGGATGTATTTTTGGAATCATTGAAGGTCTTCTCGTTGTCTGCATACTTATGTTCGTAATATGCGCTCAGCCGTGGTTTGATTCATCTTTTATGGAAGGAAGTTTTTTTGCAAGAGTTCTGTATCCTCTGATAAAAGGTCCGATTGGGCTTCTTTCCGACAATGTGAATGCCCGTTTTGGCAGGTAAAATGTTTGAAAATATACTAGACCAGAATGCAACGGATCTTCTTTCCGATGACATAAAATCCTCAAGGCTTCCAGGTTCTATACTTTTTTACGGACCTCAGGGTACTGGAAAATTTTCATGTGCTCTTGAGACGGCCAGGGTTCTTTCATGCAGCTGTAACGGTGACTGGAATTGCAACTGCGAATCCTGCAAAAAACATAGGGTCATGGTCAATCCGAATCTGCTTATAATTGGCAGCGGTAACAGAACTCTTGAAATAGCCGCGTCAAAAAATACGCTTCTTGCCCAGAATGCCCAGAATACAAGCCATCTTGAGTCTGCAAGATATCTTTACATAAGGGCTGTCAGAAAGCTTACCGTAAGGTTCAGTACGGTTCTTTGGGAAGTCGGAGGCC
>JAZQMW010000047.1:0-10581 GCA_045627025.1 Treponema sp.
CGGGTGATGCTGCGTTAGCGGGAAAGTAGACATGAGGCGAAGACTTGGAGCGTCATGGCCGGCTTTTTTATTTTAAACCTAAAGCCCTGCTTTCAATTTCAGCTGGCTTTATATTTCCCCGGCTTGCACGTTTGGTGACCCTGTTTGGGGCAGGATGCTTTGCCGCCCCCATGCGACAGTTAGCATTCCAATCCACGGTTGCCTTTTCATTTTGTCTGTTTGGAATAAGACTCTCGGTCAGCTTTTTTGTGTCGGTTTGGAAACAGGTACCCGGTTACGTTTCCATTTCATCTGTTTGGAAACCGATATACGGTTTGCCCTTTTGTGCCAGTTTGGATACCAGTACACGGTTTGCGTTTCTTGTGTTGGTTTGTACCCCGACACCCGGTCAGCTTTCTTTCATCTATGCAATCCTGTACCCAGTCACCATTTCTTGCTTTACAAATGTTTAAGAAAGAAGAAAATGAGTCCAAATTGATTATTATATTAGGAACCGTTTTTGCAATTACCAGGGAGGATTATTGTGCCGGAATTTAATTTTAAGAATGCAAAAATTTATTATGAAGTTTATGGAAGTGGAATACCTGTGCTTTTGATTCATGGTTGGGGTGTTGATCACAATTTGATGGCTGGAGCTTTTGAATCGGTTTTTTCTGAGCAGAAAAAATACAAGAGGTTTTACATTGATCTTCCTGGCATGGGTAAATCAAGTCATGGAGATATAGTTAATTCTGATGATATTCTTGAGATGCTTCATTGTTTTGCAACGACTGTCATAAAGGAAAAATTTATTATTGCAGGTCAATCTTATGGCGGACTTTTGACTCGCGGTTATGTGAATAAATATTGTAATGAACTTTTGGGCATTATGCTTTTGTGTCCACTTGTAATTCCGGGATATAGAATGGGACGGCACAGTGAACATTTCATTCTTGAGAGGGATGAGAAGTTTCTTGAAAGCTTAACTAAAGCTGAATATGATGATTTTTCTTTTATGAATGTTCTTTTGACTAAAGAAGTGTATGACCGCTATGTAAAAGAGATTGCATCAGGATTAAAAGCTGCTGATTTCAATTATCTCAATAATACCTTAAAAGGTGATTTTTCTTTTAATGTAGATGAACTTAATGAACCTGTCGAACTTCCATGCCTTATTGTAACGGCAAGACAGGATACTGAAGTTGGCTATGAAGATCAGTTTGACTTGCTTAAAATTTATAAAAATGCTACATATGCGGCTATTAACAAGGCTGGGCATAATCTTTCAGTAGAACAGCCTGTCATGGTAAAATCTATAATTTCTGCCTGGTTGAATTCAATGTTTTAATTTTGTCAGATATGGGCCTAAAAAATACTATTTAGAGATGCCCGGCGAGATTCCAAGCCTTGAGACATCGCTTTTTAAAGTTACTTCTAAAATTTACAATTTTTAGAGCTTTGCATATGTGTATTAACATTGAATTACTTATCAAAATATTATAAAATATACTGACTATGGATAATGAGTCGATTAAAAGCATTCTTTTGGAACTACAGGAAAGTGAACTTGAGTTTTCTGTTATAATGACAGGAAAAGACAGTAAGCGTGTTAACGGGCTTTATAAGCCTGATACAAGGGAAATTCTTCTTCATAACAAGAATTTCAATACTGATTTTGAGCTTATATATACTGCTATACATGAGTATACTCATCATCTTATTAATGAAGAGCAGATAAAAGCAAATGGCGGTCGTGAACCACCTCATCAAGGTAGATCTCATACAAATTATTTTTGGGCAAAATTCCATTCTTTACTAGATATTGCGGAAGAAAAGGGATATTATAAATTAGAAGTATCTTTGTCCCCGGAACTGCAGGAGCTTACAAAGGAAATCCGTGAAAAGTATATTGAGCCAAACGGACATTTGATGCAGGAATTGGGAAAGACATTGATTAAGGCGCATGCATTGTGTGATGATGTCAATATTCGTTATGAGGATTACGTTGACAGGATTCTTCAGCTTCCACGTACTACAGCAAAATCTGTTACACGTATAGTCAATTTGCCGGAAGAAGATACGGCTTTGGGATTCGACAACATGAAGATTGTGGCAGGATGCAAGAAAAAGGATGACAAACAGAAGGCGATAGAGGCCATAAAAGACGGTAAAAGTCCTGACAGTGTCATTGCCATGATGAAAAGAAAAGCAAAAGAAGTTGATCCTAAGGAAAAGCTCGAAAAAGAAAGAGATCGTTTGACAAAGACAATCAACGAACTCACTCACCGGCTTGAATTTGTGGAGGAAAGCCTTGCAAGTATGTAGAATTAGATTTGTTTTGTTTTTAGGTTTTGTATTATCGTTTGTAATGCCAGTTTATTCTCAGAATTCTTCAAGCATTGGGTCTGTTATATCTCCTTCAATGCCTGTGATATCATCTCCTACGATGGGAAACGGTATCTATTCGCCAGGATTTACCTATAATGCTTTGAAAAATCAGAATGAATATGCGAAAAGCAGAAATGCAGACTCAAGTTCTGAAAATTCTGTAGATTCAGAAGAAATCAACAGCAAGTCAAGTATTGCCACGATGTTGAATACTCTTACAGCCAATGACATTTCGATTCTCGGAACAAAAGGTCTTATAGGTGATTTTGGTACCAATTCAGCCAATGTAAACACGGGCACAAAGGATTTGCTTACGAAGGTGTTGAAAAATATCGAAGAGATAAGGACTTCCATAGAAAAACCTTCCGTAGAGCAAAATGTTCCAAAAACTGTTTCGTATAAGGCAGATGGTGGAGATACGAGGGGGCGAACAAAATCAATAGCAGGAAAAAATCCGTCAAGAATTTTGCGCTTTTGCGTAAACAAGTATGATGTTTTAAGGACTTGTTCAACAGTCTATATTTCTGATGTTCAGGCAGACGGTACATTTCTTGTTACTGGTGACAGGCGTTATGTAAGTGATGGAAAAGACAGAAAGGAAACATTCCATATTCTTTTTAAAACATCGCCTAATGAGCATGGTGTTTCAAATTACAGTGCTGCTGCTGCCATTTCACAGGATTCTACTAATGAGAATTCTTTTTTGTATCAGCTTGCAAAACGATCTGAATTAAAAGCCATGCGTACAGGAAATCTTGTATCCATGAGGACAGATGAGCCTGACTGGAAGATGGATCTTCTTATTGATTTGGGTAAGAAAGATGAATGAAAAACTTCTTGCTGGTCTTCAAAAAATTGGACTTTCTTTTACCGATGATCAGCTGAGTAAAATTGAAACATACGGACAGTGTGTGCTTCAGTTTAATAGGACCTATAATCTCATGAAAGCGGCGGATATGGACGAGCTTGTTGTAAACCATGTGCTTGACAGCCTCGTAGCCGTTCCCCGCTTGAGTAAGATTATAGAAAAACTGCATTGCGAAAAAAAAGAAATATCTATTGCAGATATCGGATCTGGTGGTGGCTGCCCGGGAATACCGCTTGCAGTTGCATTTCCTGATGAAAAAATCACTCTTGTTGAACGCATGGAAAAGAGATGTGCCTTTTTGCATGATGCAATTTCCAAAATGGGACTTAAAAATGTAACTGTAAATTGTACGCAGGCAGATCTTGTTCCAAAATCATCTTTTGACATAGAAGTCTTTCGTGCCTTTCATCCTTTTGATAAAAAAATCACGTCATTGCTTCTTAGCATGCTAAAAAAAGATGGATGCCTTGTTGCCTATAAAGCCAGGGAAGAAAAAATCCTTGCCGAAATGGAAGAAGTAAAGTCCATTGTGAGAGAATACGAAAAAATAAAAGTTGAGGTGCCTTTCCTTGAAGATCATGAAAGACACCTTGTGATTATACAGAAACCTGTTTGAGTACTTTTGTAAGGTCGTTCTTTTCGATTAAGTCGATTGGACGGCCTTCAATGTATTTGTGGGCTTCTTCCGTAAAGTTTCCTGCTGAGAGGCAGAATCCTCTTGCTGCCTTTGAATCCTGCATGTGTCCATGGAATTCCCGGATGTAAATCTCACCCGTTGAGCCTGAAGTTCTGAAGAATCTGAACAATGCGATGTCTTCCCATTTTTGAGAAACAATTTCCGCCAAAATGTCTGTATATAAAGCATCAACATCAATATTCATGATTTTTACAGATGAATTTGCATATTTTTTATTTATGATTTTTCTGCAAAGTGATACGAATTCCGAGTTGTTTGATGAAAGATAAATCTGCAAATTGCTGTTCTGACTTAATTCCTGGTATCTGCTGATGAGCGTATTTACATCTTTGTAGTTTGAGTTTTTCTTCTTGATTTCTTGAAGAAGAGCCAATCCTTTTGGAATGAAGTTTTTGTCAAAACATGCTCGTGCATAGTTATATTGAAGCTCGATTTTTATTTCTACAGGTGCGTCCGAATGTTTAAGACCAATTTCAAAATCCTGCATTGCCGATTCATAATCACTTGTCTTTACATGGTATTGACCTGCGTAGAGACATGACTTTGGACCGTATTTTGGATCTGCCCTGAGATGCATGAAAACTTTCAAGGCTTTGTCTCCGCAACCTTCATTGTTCATGCTGTCTGCCATTGCAAATAAGATTTCTTTATTGCTTGGTTCTTCATCAAGTGCTTTTTTCAGAGGACTCAGACTTTCTCTGAATTTTTTTGCATTGTACAGTGCAAGGCCTAAAAGACTGTTTACTCCTTCTGCTTCTGGGTTTGAAATAAGTGCTTTTTTCAGAAGTGGAGCAACTTTATCATACTGCTGTAATTCGTATAAAGATTTTGCGTAATAGAAAATTGAATCAAAATTGTTTGGGTCAAGTTTATAGGCACTTGCGAGGTATTGAAGCGCATCTTCCGGTTTTTTAAGATTAATGGAAGCGATTCCGCATCTGACAAGTGACGTTACTAAATCAACGGATGTGTCTTTGGAACCTATCTTGATAAGATGCTGATATGTCTCGTATGCCTTGTCCCACAGCTGACTGCTGAAGTAAACATCTCCCAGTGCAGAAAGTCCTATAGGGTCATGAGGATTTTTTGCAAGCCTCTTGTTTGCCTCTTTTATTATTTGTGTTTTGGTTTTTGTTTTATTTTTACTTCCGTTACTATTAACTCTTGGTTTTTTTCCCATGAAAAGCACCAGCACCGCAACAAGAGAAATCATTATTACAAAAGCAATCAATACACCCATACTTTATTATCTTTCCTTTATATTTTTTTGCTAGCATCTAAAAACTTTAGATTTTAGGCTATTCGTTCTTTATTTCTTCAACGAACTGTTGGATTTTTTCAAGTGCAATTTTTATTTTATCTACAGCAGTTGCATAGCAGCATCTTATGTGACCTTCTCCGCCTTCTCCAAACACACTTCCTGGAACTACTGCCACTCCGTATTTTTGAAAAAGTCTTGTTGCAAACTGTTCGCTTGTAAGTCCTGTTGATGATATGTCCGGGAAAATATAGAAAGCGCCTTTTGGTTCGGGAACTGTAAGGCCCATGTCATTAAATGCCTTGCACATGAGGTTTCGTCTCTGTTCGTAGCTTACCCTCATCTTTTCTACTTCTGTCCAGCTGTTTCGTAATCCTTCTGTGGCTGCATACTGGCTGAAAATCGGGGCGCAGATTGTGTTGTATCCATGAAGTTTGACTATCTGTGCAAGAACATCTTTTGGAGCTGCAATATATCCTATTCGCCATCCTGTCATTGCGAATGATTTGCTGAATCCGTTCAATATGATTGTATAATCCTTCATGCCTTCGAATGAACCTATAGACGTATGTTTTGTGCCTTCGTAAACAAGTTCACAGTAAATTTCATCACTTATGCACCAAAGCTGATGTTTTTTTACGATTTCTGCAATCTTTTCAAGTTCTTCTGCCGGAATGACTGTTCCTGTAGGATTGTTTGGAGAACACATCATTATGGCTTTTGTTTTTGGAGTAATAGCTTTTTCTATCTGTTCTGCCGTAGGATAAAAACCGTTTACGCTTGTGTCAATGGGAATGACTTTTGCAAAACACAGGTTTGCAAGTGGCGTATAGTTTACATAACATGGCTGACACACGATTATTTCATCACCAGGATTCAATATTGCTCGCAAAACTGCATCGACACCTTCTGATGCACCGACTGTAATGAGTATTTCATCCTTTGCATTGTAGTTCATGCCGAATTTTGTCATGTATTTTGATATTTCTTCGCGAAGTTCAAGCAATCCCCAGTTTGACGTATAGCTTGTGTGTCCTTTTTCAAGATGATAGAAAGCTTCTTCCCTTATGCACCATGGTGTTGGAAAGTCTGGTTCTCCAACAGATAGGGAAATCACGTCATCGTGTCCTATGAGCATTTCAAAAAATTTTCGTATTCCGCTTGGTGGCGTTTCCAGCATTGATTTACTGAATCTATCTTCTCTTGTATTCATTTTATTTGTCCTTTTCTGCGACTCTGGGATTATTTCAAATTGCATCCTTGAGTATCAGTTAAAATCATGTTGCAGCATCAAATTCCAAGTGCTGCGTAAAACCCACAGTTCCAAAATATAAACCAATATTTTAGATGTGATCATCATTTTGAGAAAATCTGTAACTTAAAAAATTGTGAACCAATTGCCAAGTCAAGAGTTTTCTGTTTGGTAAGCAAAACTTAAAAAAGTTTTAAGCCATTGCATTTTCCCTGTTGTCCCTGTCATCTTCCACATACACGATGTCATTTTCCTTGTATGTTTTCAGAATGAAGTGAGTGCGTGTTCCGTGTACGCCATCTAACGTAGAAAGCTTTCTTGCAACAAAATTTGCAACTTCCTGCAGACTTTTGCCTTCCAGAATAACCTTTAGGTCGTAACCGTCGGCACTCATGAGGTAAAGTGATTTTACCTGAGGAAATCTGTAGATTCTGTCTGCAATTCCGTCAAATCCGTGTTCACGCTCAGGCTGAACTTGAAGATCTACTTCTGCTCGAACCTTGTTTTTTTCTTCTTCATCTTTTTCAGGATTTATAATTGTGGCATATTTCATTATTATGCCGTCTTGTTCCATTGCTGCAATAGCCGCGGCCACTTCCGCGACTGTTTTTTTTGTCATCGCGGAAATATCTTCTATTGTAATTCTTGCATTGTCTCGTAAAAGATTTAAAATCTGTTCCTGAATGTTCATAATATTTCCTCTATTTAAATCATCTTTATTCTAGTATAACATATTTTTTCATAATAGTGAATAAAAATAAGTTCCTCATGCCGATTTTATTGGTACGCTTTCTTTGGTATTTTGCCTTGAGTGAATTCAATCGAAATTTTGCATGATGTTGAAAGCAAAACGCTTGATTGAATCTTAAATCTGCATTTTCTTATTGATTTTGAAGCTTGTAATTTTTTTTTGTGCCTTCTTATGCATAAAATGAAGAGTCTTTTTCTTGAAATAAAGGAATTCATGGATTAAAATTAGATTAATAGTAAAGGACAGAAGATGATAAATAGAAGAAGATGTTTTATATGCTTGAGCTTGATTTTTGCTACCTTGACGCTGATTTTCAGTGTTTCTGTTTTAAGCTACAGCATTTACAAGAATAAAAGAAAATCTTTCATGATTGAAACCAAGATACAAAAACCTCGTGCAACATGTCTTTTTATCTGTTCGTCCCCAACTTCGTTTGTAAATGGACTTCAGGAAGAAGGTTTGCGTTCTGTGCTCATGCCCAATGAGATTAATCTTGACGTAGAACCTTATGTGGATGATGAATACAGTTTTCCAAATATGGAAACACACCTTTATGGAAAGTTGAAGGAAAAGGTTAAGGGTGGAAATTATGATGCTGTTATTGTCAGTGGCTCAAAGTCGTGTGAGTTTGTAGAGAAATTCAGGTTTGAGCTTTTTCCTGATTCGCCGGTTGTTTTTTTTAATTTGGAAAATAATGATAAAGCCCGTGTTCTGTTTGACAAGGGTAATTTCTATGGATTTCTTGATGATGACTATCTTGATGATACTTTCAGTATTGCCCGTTCCATATATCCTGACGTAAGGAAATTCATTGCGATATATGACAATACTTCTCGGTCTTTGCATAACTGGGAATTGTTTTCAAATCTTTCAAATTCTACGAAAGGTTTTGTTTTCAGGGGCGTAAATACATCTCTCATTTCATTTGAAAAGTTTAAGTCCATGCTTTCAAGAATCGATGACGGTTCTTTGATATTTTATCTTGGTGCCTGTACGGACAATATTGGAAACAAATATTCAGTCAATGACATAATCGATACCATTGTAAATAATACAAAATCTCCTGTCTTTACCCATAATGCGGATGGGCTTGGCCATGGTGTTATTGGCGGAAAGACTATTGCCCATAGAAAAGCTGGCGTTAAGGCTGCGGAATATGTCTTGAAAATTATTTCAGGAGTAAATGAAAATTTGATTTCTCTTGACAAGGCTAATTTCGGAGAGTTTTATTTCGATTATAAGGCCATAAAATACAGGAATCTTGACAGTTCTAAGTTCCCTCAGAACATGACGATTTTGAACATGGATAAAACCATTTTTGGCGGTTACAGGAGTTTTGCAATTTCCGGCATTGGTATAATCGCATCAATTTTGATGTTTTTGATTGTGGCCCTGTATCTTATCATGAAAGAAAAGGCTTATACTAAAAGTCTTGTGGAATCTCGTTCCAAGCTTGAATTCATGGCAGAACATGATTATCTTACAAAACTTCCAAACAGGCTTAGGGTTCAGCTTGCTTTTAAGGATATGGTGGCTCGGCATAAAAAGTATTCCGTTATTCTTTTTGATATTGATGATTTCAAGGGCATAAATGATACGTATTCTCATAATTGCGGTGATGAGGTGCTCAGGCTTGTTTCGTCGAATATCCTCAACTTGATGGCTGACAAGAATTTTTATGGTGCTAGATTTGGCGGTGATGAATTTCTTGTGCTTTATTCTCGCGGGCATCTTTCAGATTATCCGGAAGACTTGGAGAAAGTGAAAAAAGCTGCTACGGGATTTGTTATGAATGGCGGTAAGCGCATAGCTGTTCATTCAAGCATGGGAATTGCCAATTCTCTGGACAGGAAGATGCTTCTTGATGATCTTGTTGCCAATGCTGATGTCGCAATGTATGCTTCGAAGAAAGGCGGAAAAAACAGGGCAACATTCTATAATGAGGCAATCAAGAACGAGATAGGGGAAAGGAAAAAAATCTTGGATGCTCTTGAGGATGCTATAAAGAATGACGGCATAAATGTTCTCTATCAACCGCAGATAAATGCGTTTAGTGGAAAAATATATGGATTTGAGGCGTTGATGAGGCTTAAGAATATAAGTTTATCTCCGTCTGAGTTCATTCCTGTTGCAGAAGAATCTGGACTTATGTCCACAATCGGAAGAATTCTTGCAGAAAAAGTTGTCCAGCAGCTTTATGAATGGCGTGCGCATGGACTTCCTCTTTATAAAGTTTCCATGAATTATTCTTATGCGCAGATGACGGATTTGGATTATGTGGATTACTTGGGAAACCTTCTTGAAAAATATGGCATAGAACCTGAGTATGTAGGCATTGAAGTGACAGAAAGTTTTCTTTCGACTGGAAAGGAGAATGCAAAAAATTTGTTTTCAAGCTTTGTTAAAAAAGGAATATCTCTTGCCCTTGACGATTTTGGAACGTGCTATTCGAGCTTGAATTATCTTTCCCATATTCCTGTTGATACGGTCAAGATAGATAAGTCGCTTGTTGATAATTATCTTTCAAACGATAAGGAAGCTTTTATTCAGAATATTGTTAATCTCATTCATTCTCTTGAAAAGAAACTTACTGTTGAGGGTGTTGAATACGAATGGCAGAAAGACAAGCTGAAGGAATTTAACTGCGATTACATCCAGGGATATTATTACAGCAGGCCGATTTCTGGTACCGAAGTTGAAGCATATACCCGTAAGTATGCATGATATGCATGTAGTTTTCGAGCTTGCTTGAATCTTGAAACCGTATTGTGAAAAAAGCTCTTTATTTTTTTACCGCCATTTTGAAATATTGAAAAGCGATTCTGCATTTGCCAGAACCGCTATCCAATATTTGTTCTGATTTGTTCATTTTAATACTAAAGCATGTTTTGTGAAAAAGCAATGAAAAGTTTTATTGTTAATATTGCTTAATCTTAAATCAATGAAAAACTATTTTTTTTTAATTTCATGTGAAAATTTCAAGAAAAAGAATTATCGGTGCATTTGAAAGAAAAAATTACAATTTTTTTTAAAATATGGCTTGTTTGTAATCAAATTCTTTAGTATACTGATGTCTCTAGATTGAAATTACGTTCTGTCGTTACGGGTGGGTGACGGCAGTTTTTTTTTGCCCAAATACTTTTTCATGAATAAAAAAGCCCGGGTAATTCACGCACAGACAAATTCCTCATACCGCTGCTGTGTTCCCACTCTGACGGGGTTTTGAAGAATTGCCTTGCATGACACCCAGGCAAATAGAAAGAAAAGGAATCGAACCTTTTGAAAACCAAGCTTTCTGAATAAAAAAAAAGCCTGCATTTTAGCAGACCTTATGAGACTGACACGATTCGAACGTGCGACCCCCACCTCCGCAGGGTGGTGCTCTAAT
>JAZQMW010000048.1:0-24380 GCA_045627025.1 Treponema sp.
TGCTGGCTCGGTTCTGTCTGGCAGCGGTGCAAGGTTCACTTCATGCGGAGCATAATGACAACCGTTCCAAAAAAGCAGAAGGAAGCTTTCGGAGCTGACCTAAAGAAAATATGGCAGGCAGAAACTAAAAAGGGTGCCATAGAACTGAAAGATGCCTTTGTTGAAAAGTTTGCTGAAAAATTCGACAATCAATAGAATGTCTGGAAGAATGCTTTGAAGATTCCATCCAGTATTACGGATTTTCAAAGATTGATTCCAGGAAGATTTCCAGCACGAACACGCTGGAACGATTGAACAAGGAAGTCAGAAGACGCAGCCGTGCCGTAGGAATTTTTCCAAGCACAGAATCTTACTTAAGGTTGATGACTGCCAGTCTGATTGAATACAGCGAAGACCATCTCACCGATGCCAGCTACATCAGTGCAGAAACCCTTCGTGAACAAAAAATTGAATGGGACAAGGAGCAAAAAGCGGCCTGAATTTCGTGACTTTTTTCAAAGAAATTGCGAACAAATCTTGACGCTATCCAATGATTTTATAACAAACTTTAATCTAGATACAACTGGTGCATATTCTATTCCAGAAGGATACTATTATTGCTATATTGTTTATTACTGCGACAACACTTGCCAGATTAGTGACGTGTATCAAAAAAAATAAAGGCAGGGAAAATGCCTATGCTTTATTTTCCATTGCATATGCATTTAAAAAGCACTTCCACAAAAGTGTTTTTTAATATATATTAATACCCATGGAAAGATGTCCGAGTGGTTTAAGGTGCACCCTTGGAAGGGGTGTGTACCCAAAAGGTACCCGGGGTTCGAATCCCCGTCTTTCCGATATTCCTATCACTTTTTAAACTCACTCCAAAATTTTCAATACACAATATTCCCAAAATGCAAACTGTCAAAAAGGCAAATAAAGCATCTTGAGGCTTACAAATGCTTTATTTGAAAACCGTGACTTGGTATGCAAACCGTCAAAGGGCGCGCCCAAAATGCATGCCAGTGCATATTCTTCCAAAAAATTTGCACTCAAAACACACCCAATTGCAAATCAACAGAGCAAAAAAAGGCACCAGAATTAATCCAGTGCCTTATGTGAGCTATTGCAGACTCGAACTGCAGACAGCCGCCTTAAAAGGGCGGTGCTCTACCACCTGAGCTAATAGCCCATAACTATTAAAGTATTCGTATTATAGCAAAAAAACAGGCATCGTGTCAAATGTATTTTCATTTTTAAATAAAAAAACGAAAAAAAAAGACAATATTTTTTTTATCCATCAAAATGTAAATGTAAACTAACTTGCATTATATTAAATTCCATGAAAAACCTAAAATTTCTTGTAATGACAGAAGAAATCTCAACTGACTACTCAAAAATCATAATCAAAGGAATAAACAAATTCTGCAATGAAAATGACATAGACTGCGTGATATGCAACATCAGGCATCCAAAATACTCTCTCGGCGTCTTTGAATATCAGTTTTGGGCAGCATCAGAGCTCATAAATACACAATGCATAGACGTAGTCATTGTATTGAGCGGCATATACTGTTCTTCATATACACCGGAAGAACTTGCAAAAATTCTTTCAGCATTCAAGGGAAAAACAATCGTCTCCATATCACAAGAGCTGCCTATAGAAAATTCATATTCAATACTTACTGACAACGAAAACATATACACAGAAATTTTTGATTTTCTTGTAAACAAATGCGGTTCAAAAAGAATCGCTTTCATGAGCGCAAACAAAACAAATTCAGCAGAATCAATGGCAAGATTCAACGCATACAAAAAACAGCTTGCCAGATTCAACATGGAATATGATGATTCCATAGCTTTTCATGCGTGTTTCACAATGAGTTCTGCAATTGATGAGCTTAAAGAACGAAACCTTAAAAAACCTGATTTTGACACATTCATTGCGGCAAACGACCAAATGGCACTTGGTGCAATGCAGTATTTCAAGGAACATGACATAAAAGTTCCGGAAGATGTAAAAGTATTCGGTTTTGATGACATAGAACAGGCATCTACCCTAAAACCTTCGCTTTCAACAGTAAATCCTGGAACAATCAATCTTGGATACTATGCTGCCAAAGTTGCATTCAGCCACATAAATGGACAAAATCCAGATAAAAACACAATCGTACCGGCAGGAATCGTCATCAGGGAATCCACTGGATATGAAAATTGCGAAAAAATGGAACGCAAGATTAAAAAAGAAGAATCTCTCGACAATCTTGTGACAAATACGTTTGACAACATGAATCTTTACTATCTTCTTGATTCAATTCAAACAAATGATACGCTCGACTCACTCTTCAAGCGGCTTCCGTACATCTTTAAGATTGTAAACATAAAAAAATTCGCACTTTGCCTTTTTGAATCACCTGTAACTTACAAAAAAGGAACCGTTTTCGATCTTCCAAAAAAAGTGCAGCTTGCATTTACACTTGAAAATGATGAAAGCAAAATTCATAAGGATTATTATTTCCGCCCGATGGATAATCTTTTGCCAGAAGAAGTTTTTGAAAAATCATCAGATTTATACATAATGCAATCACTTTTTTATGGAGAAAAACATTACGGATACTTTCTGTATTCGCCTGGAGACAGGGAACTTCCATTCTATAACCTTTACACAAAAATAGTTTCCAACACACTTGTAAATTCATATGAATATACAAAGCAGTATGAGAATAACATAGACCTCAAGATGCAGAATCTTCAGCTTGAAAATACGGCACGCACGGATGAAATGACAGGTGTACTAAACAGACGAGGTTTCATAATGCAGGCTCAGCACCAGATTGATTATGCCATAGAAACAGGTTCTACCGGAGTCGTGATTTATGGAGACATGAACCATCTTAAATACATAAATGACAAATTCGGACATGAAGCAGGAGATAATGCAATAAAGACAGAAGCAGCCATATTGAAAAAAACATTTCGCTCCACAGATTCCATTGGAAGGATGGGAGGTGATGAATTTGCCATAGTCGCAACAGGTCTTACCTTGGAAAAGATGGACATAATAAGGGAAAAACTAAAGAAAAACTGTGATGAGGCAAATCAAAAAAACACATTTCCTTTTGAAATATCAATAAGTTTGGGTGCAGTTCCATTTAATTCGGAAAAACACAATCTGGAAGAACTTTTGCCACTTGCTGATGAAAACCAATATACGGAAAAACGCAGGTTTCACGAAGCAGAAAAAGCCGCTGGAAAAATCATAATCGATTCAAGAATGACATTATAGAAATGTTTTCAAAACCGTTGTAAATGAGCAAAACAAGAAGTAAGGCAAACAGAAAGACCTTTTCCCAACTGATGCAATGAAAGGCAACAGAGAATCCTTGCATGACTTTTATAAATAAAAAACCCTTCCATCATTGCACATCAAGTTATTAATGATTCATGATGAAAGGGTTTCTCAAAATCAATAATGATTACTGTTTTTTATCATCTTCTTCGTCATTGGCAATTCTGTCAATTCCAACAACATAATCAGGTTCCTTGAGGGTAACGACTTTTACACCGCTTGCTCCCCTTCCCTGCTCGGAAATTCCACTTGCCTCAACACGCACAGATGTTCCCTGGCTCGTAATGCACATGATGCTGTCAGATGCACGTACGCTGAGTGCTCCGATAATTTCACCCTTGTCATCAGTATTGCCGAAAATCCTCTGACCGCCGGTACCTCTTCCGTGTGAATTGAATTCAGCAACATCAACACGTTTTCCAATACCTTTTTCAGTAATTACAAGAATTCTTGCATCTTCTTCAGTCTGAATCCTTATTGCAGAACAAAGTTCATCACCTTCAGAAAGCTTTAATCCCGCTACACCACGGCTTACCTTGCCCATTGCACGGACATCATCTTCTGCTATGCGTAAAGCCTGTCCACGTCGGCTTACAAGAAGAACTTCATTTTTTCCGGATGTAAGAATTGCGCTTACAAGAGTATCACCATCATCAAGTCGTACCGCCGTAGTTCCACGAATCTTCGCATTCTTGAATTCAATTGTAGGAGTTTTCTTTACGACTCCGTTTGCAGTTGCCATGAAGAGATATTCATCTTCCTTGAAATCATTAAGGGCGACGGTTGTCGTTATATCCTCGTTTGCATTTACCATGAGAAGGCTCTTTATGTGTGAGCCTCGGCTAATCTTGCTTGCTTCAGGAATTTCATGAACCTTTACCCAATATGCTTTTCCAGCTGTGGTAATGAACATGAGATAATCATGAGTAGAAGCTACGAACATCTGGTTGATGTAATCTTCCTCTACAAGTTTTGCAGATATGGTTCCCTTTCCACCTCGTGCCTGACTCTTGTAAAGGCTTACAGGAACTCTCTTTATGTAACCAAGCTTTGAAATGAGAACAACCATGTCTTCTTCTTTTATGAGGTCCTCAACATTGATTGATTCTACTTCACCTGCAACAATGTCTGTTTTCCTGTCATCACCATATTTTTCAATAAGATACTTGGTGTCTTCCTTTATGAGGTTCAAAATCTTTTCATGATGTGCAAGAAGATCTTCAAGATGAGCAATCCAATTTTTAAGTTCTTCCATTTCCTTGCGAAGTTCATCAATGCGAAGGCTTGTAAGTACTCCGAGACGCAAATCTACTATTGCCTGACTCTGTTCTTCATCAAAACCGAATCTTTGCTCAAGTTTTGCCTTTGCCTCAGTCTCATCACGGCTTCCGCGAATAATCTTTATGACTTCATCAACAGCATCAACTGCGATTATTTTTGCTTCAAGTATGTGTTCCTTTTTTCTTGCAACATTAAGGTCAAACTTTGTTCTTCTGGTTATTACGTCATCTCTATGTTCAACAAAGCACTGTATGAGCTGTTTCAAGTTCAGAATCTGAGGTCTTCCCTTTACAAGTGCAAGATTTATGACACCAAAGCTTGACTGCAATGCGGTTTTTGCAAAAAGCTGGTTTATGACAATCTTTGCCATGGCACCACGCTTCAAATGAATTACAATTCGCATTCCGCTTCTGTCTGAAGATTCATCATTTACGCTCGAAATTCCGTCTATTACCTTGTCACGTGCAAGTTCACCAATCTTTTCACACAAAGTCTTTGTGTTTACACAGTATGGAACTTCTGTAAATACAATTGCCTCAAGACCTGTCTTGCTTACTTCTATCGTGAATTTTCCACGTACAATTATCTTGCCGCGGCCAGTCTTATATGCATCGGCAATTCCCTTCCTTCCAAAAATGGTGCCACCTGTAGGGAAATCAGGTCCCTTTATGTGCTGCATGAGGTCTTCTATCGTACACTCAGGATTATCAATATACGCACAGATGGCATTTCCTACTTCACGAAGATTGTGAGGTGGCATGTTCGTTGCCATTCCGACAGCAATACCCATTGAACCGTTACAAAGAAGAAACGGAAACTTTGAAGGCAAAACTTCTGGTTCTACCGTTGTATCGTCGAAGTTTGGAATCATGTTGACGGTATCTTTCTTGATATCCTCAACCATTTCCTCGGCGATTTTCGTCATTTTTGTTTCAGTATATCGGTATGCAGCCGGAGGGTCGCCTGCTATCGTACCAAAGTTTCCTCCCGGGAAACAAATCGTATAACGCTCAGAAAAGTCCTGTCCAAGTCGAACAAGCGCATCATATACGGAAGCATCACCATGAGGATGGTAATTTCCAAGTACGTCACCGACAACCTTGGCACACTTGAGCGATTTTCCGCCTGCAACAAGATGTTTTTCATCCATGGAATAAATGATTCTTCGATGTACAGGCTTAAGTCCGTCTCTTGCATCAGGAAGCGCACGGGCTACAATTACAGACATTGAATAGTCAATGAATGCCTGTTTTACTTCATCCTCAATCGGAATATGTATCAATTTGCTCTGGTTTACAGACTGCATGTTTTCATCCATAATTCTTAAATCCTATTAATGGCAAGTTTGATTCTTGAAATGCAAGGCCTTAAAAATCACAATTTTCAAAGCCTTTTTTAAAGTGTCTTCATCAGACATCAAGGTTTGCATAAACTGCATTTTCCTCAATGAATTTGCGTCTCGGCTCAACTTCCTCACCCATGCAGATTGAGAAAATTCTGTCGGCGGCTACGGCATCTGGTATGGTTACAACTTTCATATGTCTCGTTGCAGGATTCATCGTAGTATCCCAAAGCTGGCTTCCATCCATTTCACCTAGACCTTTGTAACGCTGTACATCTGCTTTTTCCCGAAGGTCACCCAAAGCTTCAAGTTCGCGGTCACGTTCTTCATCACTATACACATATACAGGCTCTTTTTTTCCAACTTGAATCTTAAAAAGTGGTGGCATGGCAAGATATACATATCCCTTTTCTATGAGTTCTGGCATGTATCTGAAAAAGAAAGTAAGCAAAAGCGTACGGATATGGCTTCCATCAACATCGGCATCGGCCATGATTATGATTTTATGATATCTGAGCTTTTCTATGTTGAAATCTTTTCCAAAACCGGCTCCAAGAGTTGCAATTACAGGCTGGAGTTTTTCATTGGAAATAACCTTGTCGGCCCTGACTTTTTCTACGTTGAGCATCTTTCCCCAAAGAGGAAGAATTGCCTGAGTTTTTGCATCACGCCCCTTCTTTGCAGATCCACCGGCAGAATCTCCCTCGACTATGTAAACCTCACACTCAGCTGCATTTTTGCTTGAACAGTCGGAAAGTTTTCCCGGGAGTCCAAAAGAATCAAGTCCGTTCTTTCGTCTTGCGCTATCTTTGGCTTTTCTTGCGGCAATACGTGCTGCAGCTTCACCCACAGCTTTTTCAAGGATTGTGTTTGTAACCTGAGGATTTTGCTCACACCACTGCGTAAGCTTGTCTTTTACAAGAGAATCAACTACAGTTCGAACTTCCGTATTTCCAAGCTTTGTCTTTGTCTGTCCCTCAAACTGAGGCTCAGGCACCTTTACGGAAAGAACCGCCGTAATTCCAGAACGAACATCATCTCCAGTAAGCTTTTCATCCTTGTCAAGTTTTTTTAGAAGCTTTTCATTCTTTTCAAGGAATTTGTTGAATACAAAAGTAAGTGCTATCTTGAAACCGTCAAGATGAGTACCACCTTCCCTCGTATTTATGTCATTTACATATGTATAAATGTTTTCGTTAAAACCGTCATTATACTGAATGGAAAGCTCGGTACCGATTCCATTTTGCTCACCAGTAATGAAAATAGGCTCTGCCGGTATGACAGCTTTTCCCTCATTCAAATACTTTGTATACTCGTTTATGCCACCGTCAAATTTGAAAACAACTTCCTTCGGCGTTTCAAGGCGCTCATCACGGAATATGATTGTAACGCCCGGATTAAGGAATGCAAGTTCCCGAAGTCTTGTCGCAAGTACGTCAAAATTATAAGTATGAGTTTCTGTAAAAATTGATTCGTCACTCTTCCAGCGAATTGTAGTACCATGAAGATTCGTATCACCGATGCATTCAACTTTGGTCTTGGCAATACCAGTCTCGTATTTCTGCTCGTATCGCTTGCCTTCACGGTTTACGTAAGCTTCCATCCACACGGAAAGGGCATTTACACAAGCAACACCGACACCATGAAGACCTCCGGATACCTTGTAGTTTGACTTGTCGAATTTACCACCTGCATGAAGACGGGTAAGAACAAGTTCAAGAGCACTGATATGCTCTGTAGGATGCATGTCGACAGGAATTCCACGACCGTCATCTTCTACTCGGCATACGTCATCCTTTTCAAGTGCAACCGTAATATTCTTACAATAGCCAGCCATGGCTTCATCTATACTGTTATCAACAACTTCATATACAAGATGATGCAATCCGTTTGGTCCTGTAGAACCAATATACATTCCAGGTCTCTTTCTGACAGCTTCAAGACCTTTCAAAACCTGAATGCTTGATGCACCATACTGGGAATTTTCTTCAGACATCGTTATCCCCCACCTATTTTTTTTCCATACAATATGCAGTAATTTTACTAAATAATCTTAAAAACTTCAATTAAAAAACTGATTTGGAGCCAAAACAAATATCACAAAAACATCATCAAAAAACAATTGCAAATATGGGACTAAATCTCTATAATAAAAACCTATGAGCGAACAGAATTATAAAGTAATTTGGGATGAATCATTGAACCAGATTCATGAAGAATACAAGTCTAAGGGACAGGAAGCAGAATTCAACCTTTGGTTCAACATGGAATATGTAGAAGATACAATGAATGTAATTACGGTAAATGTACCTTCCGATTTCATGTGGACGACAATGGTATCAAAAGGATACGTATCGGCAGTTGAGCATAAAATCACGGAACTCTGCGGAATAAACGTCACATTGCAATATATCGTAAAGAAAAAGAGTTCACCGTCCCAACCTGTAATACAGCCTCCTGCTCCTCAAGAAACAACTAAAACAGAAGAAGTAAAGGATATTCCTGTACAGCAGGAAGAAAAAGACATTCCAGAAGAAGAAAAAAGCGCTCAGAAAAATTTTAAAAAACATCCGGATCTTAATGAAGATTTGACATTTGAAAAATTCGTATATGGTGAAAACTCGGAATTTGCATACAGTGCTTCTCTTGCAGCCGCCAAAAATCCAGGTAAAGCTTTCAACCCTCTTCTTATATATGGAGGAACAGGACTTGGAAAAACACACCTCATGCAGTCAATAGGAAACTATATATACAATCATTCAGAAAAAGAAGATATCAAAATAAGCTATGTAAGTGCAGAAAATTTCACAAATGACTTCACAAAATCAATCCGTGAAAACACAATGGAAAAATTCAAGAACAAATACAGGAAACTGGACGTTCTTCTTCTTGACGACATCCACTTCCTCATAGACAAGGATTCTACACAAGAAGAGCTTTTCCATACATTCGAGGCCCTTTTCCAGCGTCATGCACAAATGGTTTTTACATGCGACCGCCCACTTTCAGAACTCAAGGGCATAACAGACCGTCTTCGCTCAAGATTTTCTCTTGGAACACCAATAGACCTTCAACCTCCAAGCTATGAAACGAGAAAAGCTATCCTTCAGAAAAAACTTGCTTCAAGAAATGAAACAATATCTGACGAAGTGCTCGACTACATTGCAAGAAACGTGCAGTCAAATGTCCGGGAACTTGAAGGATGTCTTACAAAATTGTTGGGTTACGCAGAACTTTTGCAAAAACCGCTCAATCTTGAAATTGCCAAAAAGCAGCTCAGTGACAGCATAAGCCAGGCAAATGACGGCACCATAACGATTGACATAATTCAAAAAGTCGTTGCAAACCACTACAACATATCGTTAAGCGACATTAAAAGCACGAAAAGAAACAAGAAAATTGTCATTCCAAGGCAAATTGCCATATTCATATCAAGAAAACTTACGGAATACTCTTATCCTGAAATCGGAGAAGAATTTGGAGGACAGCACCACACTTCCATAATGTACAGCTTTGAAAAAGTGGAAGACTGGCTTAAAACAGATTCAAACTTGAATTCCACGGTTGAACTTTTGATAAAAGAAATCAAAGAATATAAGACAAAATGACACAAGGGAAGTTTTAAAAATTGAATTTTTAGAATTTCCCAAAAATCAAATTGCATGCATTTAAAATCACTTGCAATTGGAAGAAATCTCTGATTCTGCCATAAAATCTGCGTAAAAGCCATCAATCTTTAATCTTATCTTCAAGCCTGAAATTAACGGATTCCTGCTCTATTTGATAATCGGGATTCATTTCGCTATAACCTGGATAAAGCGAAAAATCTATAACTTCCGTTATGTTAAAAGAATCACATTCTTTATCAATCCTGATGAAATATTTATTTTCCTTACCTGTCAAAACAGCAATTGCATCAAAATCATAATAATCTTTCACGACATTACCTTTACAATCCTGCACTTCCAGCATGTATTTTTTTTCAGATTTGGATAATTTGTAATGCTTGCCATACTTTTCTGAATAATAAGTGCCCAGATACAAATCAAATTTATTTTGAAATATTTTTTTCATTTCATCTTCAAGCTGAAAAATGTCAGAAACATTTTGATATTTCAAATAGGATTTTGTATTTTTATCAGAATAAATCATCAATCCGTCTTTTTTAAATTCCAATCTTTTCTTGATTTTTGACTTTACATTTGCATATTTTTTTATGGATTCAACTGGATACGATTCACTTTCTGAGCTAAAGACTTTACCTTTGGAATTAAGCCCGTATTTTATAAAATAAAGAAAACATTCCTCTTTTTGATTTTCCTTTTGATTTTCAACATCGAATTCGTAAGAATTGTCTATTTTAATCAATACAAATTGGTTATTGTCTCCATTAAAATAAAATCCTTTCTGCAAATTTATCTTTTTCAAAAAATCATCATCAGAAATCGCCTTTTGTATGATATTTTCTTTTTCTTTCAAAATTTTTCCCAAAGCATCATTTTTATTTTCAATTTTGTTTGCTTTACAGGCAAAAAAGATAATCAGAAAAATTAAGGATGTCGGCTTTGCAAAATGATTTTTCATTTTTCCTCCAGTCAAAAAATTTGCATGCATCAAGCTCAATGCAATTTCACGAAGTCCAAAATATTGAATATGTTACGCCACCATAAATTATAGTAAACCCCTAAAAATCACATATCAAGCAAAAAAATATTCATATCCCGTTTTATTGCCAAAAATCATTCTAACATGATGTTTTTTATTGCTTTTCTTTCCCAAATAATATAAAGTAAGATTCCTGTGCAAAAACTGTGGAAACCTGTGAATTTCGTGTGAATTTGAAATTTTCATGAATTTTACCATTTGTGGATAATTGATTTTGAAAACATGCAATTTCTGTGGGAATCAGGTGGACAAAATCACTTCATGTGGATATGTCAAAAAACTGTGGTCTCAAACATGCCATTTTTCAACATCATAAATCCTTGTATTTCAATAAGTTACATGCGTTTTTCACAAATTCACATGCCTTATTATTGCTACTACTAAAATTTATAAATTTATATATAGAAAGTGAAGTGCATAAATATACGGTCGATGCATATTTATGCAGAACTTAAATTTTTATTGAATCTTTTCTGCAAATTCGCTATTAATATATTAGGAGTATCATCATGAAATTTATTTTTGACAAAGAAGCCATGATCAAGGAAATATCGATTGGTCAGGAAATCATATCCACAAAAAATGCCGGATCAATTCTTTCAAACATATTGATATGTGCGCAGGACAATAGACTTACAATCAAGGCTACGGACTTAAAGGTAAATTTTGAAACATACGTACCGGTTCAAGTAACGGAAGAAGGAACTACAACCATATATTGTGATAAATTCATGGCAATATTGAATTCCCTTCCTTCTGGAGAAATTGAATTCATCCAGGAAACAAATGAAAATGACGAACAGTCAATAAACGTTGTAATAAAACCTGTTGCAAAGAAGATAAAATTTCAGATGAAAAGCATGTCTCAGGAAAAATTCCCGGAATTCTATTCTGCAGATAACATTCCATACTTTGAAGTTTCTTCAAAAGATGTAAAAGACATGATAGCTCAGACTTCTTTTGCCGTAAGCGAAGATGAGACCAGATATTTCATGAATGGTGTTTACTTTGAAAAAAAGAATGACAACCTCAACATGGTTGCTACTGACGGCAGGCGTCTTGCATTCATTTCAAAAGGAATACTTGCAGGCATAAATGATTTCCCTTCTGCAATAGTTCATCCGAAAATCCTAAACATCTTGTTGAAGCATGCTCCAGAAGAGGGCAATATTTTTGTAGCCGTTATAGACAAAATGATTTTCTTTAAATTTGGAAATTATAAATTTGGTGCGGTTCTTCTTGACGGACAGTTCCCGAATTATGAGCGTGTAATTCCTGAGCATCAGGAACATAATTTTCAGGTTCAGAAATCAGATCTTACCGATGCTTTGAGACGCGTAGCACTCATGGTTGATAAAAAAGCCGGAAGAATTTATTTCAACATGAAGGATGGAATTTTAAAGATTACGTCTGCACAGTCTGAGCTTGGCAGTGCCGATGAAGAAATTCCTTGCCAGTATGCAGGTGAAGAATATACAATAGCATTGAATTTCCGCCATATTGACGAACCGCTCAAATGCATTAATGCAGAAAGAATTTGCTTTGAATTCACGGAAGAAATGAAAGCTGTTACAATGAGGCCAGAGCCTGCTTCTGATTATTTCCACATAATCATGCCGATGCAGAAAGAATAGACTAGATGTTTCTCTCACTTTCGCCATATAACTTTAGAAATCTCTCAAGCGAGACAATTGACTTGTCTTCAAGAGAGGTTTTCTTTTGCGGTGAAAACGGACAGGGAAAATCAAATCTGCTGGAAGCCATTTATTATTCTTCTTATGGTTCTTCATTCAGGACTCATTTAGAATCTGAAATCATAAAAAACGGTGAAAATGAAATGAGCGTGCATGCAATTTTCAGGGTAGAAAATGAAAATACGCATACGACAGCCATAAGCATACGCGGAAAGACTAAAAAAATAGAAAAAGACGGCAAGATTGTCAGAGACAGGAAAGAGCTTGTAAATACGATGCCGTGTGTCCTTTACAATCATGATGACCTTGATTTTGTCATAGGCGAACCTGAACGAAGAAGGTTTTTCATAGACCAGTCATTGAGCATGTATGACATAATGTACATTGACATCCTGAGAAAATACAAGTGCATTCTTAAAAACAGGAATTTTTCCCTAAAAGAAAAACAATATGGGCTTCTTGATGCCTATAACATGCAGCTTGTCCAGTCGGGGCTTGAAATCCAGAAAAAACGAAAAGATGCCATATTCAAGTTCAATCAAATTTTTGGAAAACTTTATGAAGAGGTGAGCGGAATTTCAAATCTGAACATACGGTACAGGCCATCTTGGAAAAAAGTTGACGAAGATGCTGAATGTTCGTTTGGTGATACAAATATTCCATCTTTCGGCTATGTGTTGAAAAATCTTGCATCTTCTTTGGAAAGCGAAAAAATTATGTGTACGACGCTAAGCGGACCGCACAGAGACAGGATTGTATTTGAAAAAGATGGAAAAAATTTCATTCCTGTTGCATCTACCGGCCAGAGAAGGCTTATTGCTCTTATTTTGAGGACTGCGCAGGCTGTATTCTATAACCAGATAACGGGCAAGAAACCTGTTCTTTTGATGGATGACGTGCTTCTTGAGCTTGATCCTGAAAAAAGAAAAAGATTCACTGCCCTTCTTCCTGATTATGAACAGCTTTTTTGTACTTTTTTGCCCGGTGAACCTTACGGAAACTATAAAAAAGATACGACTAAAATCTACGAAATTCAAAATGGCGGATGGAAGATACATGAATGAAATCCAGTCTTTCAGTGAAATTATAGCACATGCTTTCTCAAACATACAGGTGGAAGATGCCAGGAAAGCTTTAAACATTTATGATGAGTGGAAGAAAATTCTCTGCAGGATACAATCTTCTACTCCAAATGAAGGTCAAAAGCTTGCGTGCCACAGCCGGATAATTGATTTTAAAAATGGAATCCTTCTTGTAGAGGCGGATCATCCAGGCTGGATAACACTTCTTCAGTTTCATAAAAAATACATTGTGAAAGGACTTAATCTTGCGTTTCCAAATCTAAAAGTGAGGACTCTTGCATTCAGGATAAAAGGAACCAGGGATGCTCTTGCCGATTCTGTATTCAATGAAGATGATGCTAGAAAGGAACTTGAAAAGCGTCTTGAAAAAGAAGAGGATGCAAACAGGGCTGCTGGAATTTCTCAGAAAAAGAAATATAATCAGAATAAAGAATGCGAACTTCCAGATGAATTGAAAAATATTTTTGAATCATGGCAGAATTCTGCCCCAAAAAAGTGATTCTTTTACGAATTCATAGATGATGGAGACTTTGATAAATCAAATTCGCTTGACTAAGTATTTGAATAAATGTTATCATTCGCCCTACTGGATTTTGAAATTTTTTTATATATAGGAGTATATTATGTTACGTACATATCAACCTAGCAAAGTAAAGCGCAATAGAAAGTTTGGATTCCGTGCTCGCATGGCTACTCGTGGTGGTCGCATGGTTCTTGCAAGAAGAAGAGCTAAGGGAAGACATAAGCTTACTGTTTCTGACGAGAAGAAGCCTTACTGATTTTTTTATTAGGGATGGATACGGACTTGCTGACAGATGAGGTAAAATCTGGACGCTTTAACCGCTATGAGCACATAAAGCGTTATACCGACATCCAAAGACTTTTTAAGACAGGGAAAAAGGTCAGTGTACAGGGTGCAAAATTGTATTTCCTGCCCAATGGCCTTGAATTTAACAGAATTGCTTTCCCTATACCTCGTGGCTATGGAAACGCTGTTGAACGCAATATGTCAAAGCGTTTTAGCCGTGAAACATATCGTTTTTTTAAATCACGCCTGAACACCGGATACGATATTATTCTATTTGTGTATCCTGGAAATGATTCGTTCTTTTCGCGGTGTGAACAATTTAAGACATTATGCAGAAAAGCTGGTTTATTAAATGGATGAGCAGACTTTTATCTAGTATGCTCGTCTGTTTGATACGGTTTTATCAAGTTTGTATCTCTCCACTTTTTCCTCCATGTTGCAGGTTTAAACCTACGTGTTCCCAATATGCATTGGAGGCTATCAAAAAATATGGTGCAATCAAAGGTTCGTATCTTGCCATAAAAAGAATTATCAGGTGTAATCCATTTTGCAAAGGTGGATATGATCCCGTACCATAGTCGTTTTTAAGGATTTATTAATGGACAAGAAAAATTTTATAATTGCAATGGTTTTGTCTACGCTGGTACTTATAGGATCACTTTACATACAGACAAAATTTATTGCTCCAAAGCAGGCTGCAAAGGCTGAGGCACAGGCTAAAGAAATGCAGCTTAAAAATGAGGAACAGAAAGCTCTCATATCTGCTGAAAATGAACTGATTTCCGCATCTGCTGGTGAAGACGGACAGATTGCATCGGAAGTTGTTTCTGAAGAAAATTTTACTATTGAAACTGACAAGGTAAAAGTTGTTTTCACAAATCGTGGTGGTGATGTCATAAGCTATAAGCTTAAGGAACACAAGGATAAGGAAACTTCAGACGGTGTCGAAATGGTAAAAAGCCTTACGGATTCAAACCGTGCGTTTGCATTGGCATTTGGTGGTGCAGAACATGAAGTTTTAAATGACCTTTTTACGACTGTAGTAAAAGATGACAAAACAATTCTCTTTCACAGGGAATATGAGATAAAGGATGAAAATGGAAATCCACACAAGTTTATACTTGGAAAAAGATATTCTTTCAAGGATGGCGACTATGCTTTCAAGCTTGATGTATCTGTTTCATCAAAAGAAAACAACATGCTTTTGGATCTTGGAGGATTTGCATACACTTTGAGGACTGCTCCTCAGATAGGACCTGCATTCTCAAAGAAAGACAGGTATGAAGTACGTCAGTTCCTTGCATTGAACGGTTCAAAAAAAGTTAGAAAATCAATTGGAGACAAGTTCTACGATCTTGCAAACCTTCAGTGGGCTGGTGTCGGTGGAAAATACTTCACAATGCTTGTAAAACCTGTAAGCATGGAAAACATGAGTACAAACGTAAAGGTTGTAAACAAAAGCTCAAATGCAGACAATGCACAGATATATCTTTCAAGAAAAACAATTACTGAAAAAACTGTAAACGATACATATTATGTTTATGTTGGACCACGTCAGGAAAGTGAACTTATAAAATATAATGACAAGGCAAAAAATGTCTGGTCTCTTTCGAATGTAAAATTCAACATGGCACTTTCTACAAGCGGATTTCTTTCAGGCATTGAAGTTGTACTCAAATGGAGTCTTGAGAAAATCAATATACCTGTACGCAACTGGGGTATTTCAATAATCATACTTACAATTCTTTTGAAACTCCTTCTTTTCCCTCTCAACAGGAAACAGGCAATGGGAACGCTCAAGATGCAGGCTCTTCAGCCTAGGATGAAAGAACTTCAGGACAAGTATAAGAATGACCAGCAGAAACTTGGTCTTGAAATGCAGAAACTTTACAAACAGGTTGGATACAATCCTATGAGCGGATGTCTGCCAATGATTGCTCAGATGCTTATCCTCTTCTCTCTTTACAACGTATTCAACAATTACTTTGAATTTCGTGGAGCTGGATTCATCAAGGGATGGATAGATGATCTTTCTGTTGGAGACACGATTTTTACATGGAATAAGAATATTTTCCTTATTTCTGGATTTACCATGAACAATTTGCGTCTTCTTCCGTTCATTTATACAGCTTCTCAGCTTTTGAGCGGAAAAATCACTCAGTTTGGAAATGCCGGAATGGGTGCAAATCAGGGACAGATGAAATTCATGATGTACGGAATGCCTATCATGTTCTTCTTCATGTTCTACAATGTTCCAAGCGGACTTCTCCTTTACTGGATATCAAGCAACATTCTTCAGATTGGTCAGCAGCTTTTAATCAACAGGTACATGAACAAAAAGAGAAAGGAAATGGAAACCGTAAAACCTGTGAATAAAAACGAGTTGAAGTTTAAGGGTGGAAAAAAGAAGACAAGGTAATTTCATGGAAGCCTTTTAATTTTATTTTTTAAGGCTTCTTTGCAGGATGTCCATTTTGGAGATGGATTTTAATTGAAATTAGTTTTTAGAGGTATATATGACATACGAGTACGAAGGAAAGACAGAAAAGGAAGCAATCGAAAAGGCTGCCACGGAACTTGGTCTTGAAAAAGATCAGTTTGATGTTGAGATTCTTGAATCTCAGAAAAAAAGCATTTTCAAGGCTGGATATGTAAAAATCCGCGTTTATACAGAAGATGCACAGAATCAGGTATCATCAGAATTTGATGGTAAAATTCCAGCTTCAGAGAAAAAACAGGCTCCTCTTGTTTCAAATCCTCTTCCTCAGGATGAATTTGAACAGAAACTTGTGGATTTTACAAAACAAATGATTGAGAAGATGGGATATGACATTTCTGTTGAAGTCATGTTCAGGGAAGACAAAAAAATAGGAATCAAGCTTACAAGTTCTTCATCTTCAATCCTTATTGGTCGCAAGGGAAAAAATCTTGATGCAATGCAGCTTCTTGTAAATGTTTACGCAGGCCATCTTGGACGTGAAGATATACGTATCATTTTGGATACTGAAAATTATAGAATCCGCCGTGAGGAATCTCTTGTTCGTCTTGCATATGTGACTGCAGACAAAGTTCGCCAGAAGAAAACATCAATTCTTCTTGAGCCTATGAATCCTTTTGAAAGAAGGCTCATTCATACTACACTTAACGATATTACAGACGTTGAGACAAAATCAGAAGGTGAAGGACTTTACAAACAGGTTCGCGTAATATACAAGGGTGTTCGCTGATAAATGAAAAAAGTTTTGACGGTTCTTTTTGTCCTGTCATTTGTGATTTCAAGCTCTTTTGCATACAATCTTGAAGAAATTCTTCCTGAAAATGTATGTGCGGAGCTTTTAAAGAAAGGCAAAATACAGAACAATAAGTTCAAGGATAAAGATACAAGTCTTGTACTTGCACCAAAAACTGCTCTTACAGACAAGATGGTGGAAATGTGCAGCATATCTACCAATCCAACTCTTATTGGAGAAAATTTGTATCTTGTAGAAAAAAATGATTTTACCATCAAAAAATCATCGCGCGTGATGCGTTCCATAAGCAAAATGACATCCATGGAATATTACTCATATGGAGATAAAAAATGGGAGCCGCTTTATAAGGATGCATATTGCATTGCAGGTCCAAATGACAGAACTCGCGTTGACGATGATGTTGAAGGTTCGGCTGACGGAAAGGTTGTATATTGTCTTTTGAATGACAATTCTCTTGGAAAGACAAATTACAAGCTTACATATTTCGAAAATGAAAATGAACTTGCCGTAGATTTTGTCAATACTACAGCGATGCGTTACGGTCCGATAAGAGCCGTAAAAACCGGCAATCTTCATATAAATGTTGTTGTCATTGACTGTAATGACAAGCTTCTTGTTTACATGATGGTTAAGTCAAAGTTTTTGGGATTGGATGCCCTTGAAAACAGGATGAACAATTCTCTTATGGCTAGACTTGATGCCATATACAAGTGGTTTTTGAAGCAGGAAAATCTCTAGAAAGGGATAAAAAAAGGAGTGCGAATCAATGAAAAAGTTATTGGCTGCAGTACTTTTGGGATGTGCAGTTTTAAGTTATGGAGGATGTAAACCTATGAAATGTTTGGAAGGAAAAGAAGGTGTTTTTGCTGTAATCAATACAACAAAGGGAGATATATGTCTTGAATTGTATTACAAGCAAACTCCACTTACTGTAACAAATTTTGTTGGACTTGCAGAAGGAACACTTGATGCTGCAAAAGGAAAGCCTTTTTATGATGGACTTAAATTCCACCGTGTAATTGCAGATTTCATGATTCAGGGTGGTGATCCACAGGGAACTGGAGCAGGCGGTCCTGGATATAAATTTGCTGATGAGTTTGTTGATGACCTCAAATTCACGGGTCCTGGAGTTCTTGCCATGGCAAATGCAGGTCCTGGTACAAACGGAAGCCAGTTTTTCATCACACACGTTGAGACACCTTGGCTTAACGGAAAGCATACGATTTTTGGACATGTTGTGGACGAAGCAAGCCAGCTTACAGTAAATGCAATTCAGCAGAATGATACAATTGTGTCAGTTAAAATCATTCGTCAGGGAAAAGACGCCAAAGATTTCAAAGCTACACAGGAAGAATTTGACAAAATTGAAAAAGATGTAAAGAAAAAGAATCTTGAGGCAAAAGAAAAGGCAAATGCTTCAAAAATTGCTGAAGTAGAAAAGAAATTCCCAGGATTTGAAAAGGATTCAAACGGAATTTATTACAAGACATTCCGTGAAGGTACAGGAAATGAATGTGGAAAAGGAAAAAATGTTGCTGTAAACTACAAAGGTTATCTTGTAGACGGAACAGTATTTGACAGTTCTGAAGGCAGAGCACCACTTGAATTCAAGACAGGTGCCGGACAGATGATTCCTGGATTTGACATCATGGTACAGCTTATGAAAAAAGGTGAAAAGAGAACAATTGTAATTCCTTCTGACCTTGCATACGGCGACAGAGGATATCCTGGAGTAATCCCTGGTGGTGCATATATTGCATTTGATGTTGAATTGATAACTGCTAACTAAGTTTCTGAAAAAAAATTCCTAAAAAAAGAAATAAGAGCCTTCGAAATGTAAATTTTGGAGGTTCTTTTTTTTCTGTTGAATAATTGTGAATAAAAAAGTTTTCCTATTGGTTTTCCACAGGAATTTGACCGAATTTTAACGAATTCCACAGAATTTAACAAGTTTTCCACAATCTGCCTGTGGATAATTAAAATTTTCAAATTTTTTCAAAATGTATTTCGCTTTTGCACAAAATTTTTCACTTTTTCACTTTTTTTCCACAGAAATTTAACCGAAAATTCAAAATTTTCCACAGAAAAATTCAACTTATCCACAAAATTCTGTGGAAAATTCGCATCAAATTCACATGGAATTCACCCAAATTCCACAAGTAATGCACAAAGTTGTGGAAAATTCGAAAAATTTGTCAAATTTATGTGAATAGCTTGTGGGAAACTCGGTGGAAAAGAAGAAAAACCTGTGGATTACTTGTAGAAAATTAAAAAATTTGATAAAGATAATTGAATCTCAAAAATTAAATTTTATAGGTTCCCATAAAAAGAATCGCAAAAAAAATTGTGAAAAATGGAGAAAAACATGACAGAAGAAAAATGGAAGGCATTTTGCAAATTCAAGACAGAATATAAGTCTTTATGTGAAAATTGGAAAAATCTATCATGTAAATTGGAACCTCTTCAAAAACTGGCATCGGAAAAAGATACTCCTGAATATCCTTTGGAAAATGCAGTTGTGTATAATACTGCATATGACGCAATCACTGAAAAAGACGAAATAAAACTTATCGTAATTGGAGATAATCCCGGAAAAGACGAGCAGCTTAATGCAAAACAAAGTTATCTTGTTGGGCAAAGCGGTAAAATTGCACAGGGATTTTTTGCCAGAAATCCGGAACTAGGCATTGAGTTCAGAAAAAATGCAATCATAATGAACAAAACTCCAATTCATACGGCAAAAACAAAGCATATAAAATATCTTTTAAAAAATGGTGATGAAGAAATAAGGAATTTAATCTCCGAATCTCAGAAAAAATGTGCGGTTCTCACGGCAGAGCTTCATAAATCACTTGGATGCAGTCTGTATCTTGTCGGTTATGCAGAGCTAAAATCAAAGGGAATCTTTTCTGAATATCGTGACGAATTTAAAAATCAGTATGAAAATTCTTCCTTTTGGAATGATGTTTACGTATATCAGCATTTCTCAATGAATCGGTTTCTTGTAGATTTGAAAAATTTTAGGGACGAAAATAAAAATCTGAGCCTTGAAGATGCATTGAAAATTCTTGGACATAATCATCGTGATGAAATTTTTATCAATAAATTAAACACCCGGACAGTTTACAAGGTGATAAATTTTTAGGCTATGCGTAGAATGTGTTGCCTGGCGATTGAGCATGTCGAAAGCAAACTGTCTAAACTAAGTATGCAAAACTATGCGATAAAACGAGCAGTTGTTGTATTGTGTGTAACCGTCAATTCTCATGTATTTTCCCAAAATAAATCTTTGATCTAAACTTCTACACAAGGTGGAAGAAATTATGAGATCAAATTACAGTCGTGAAGAACGTCAGAAAATTGTTGAGGAATACATTCAGTCAGGAAAATCACAGACAGTATTCTCTCCAGAATACGGCAAAATGTCTCCATGGCATTCATACGAAAGTTTCGAAAAAAGATTTAAACAAATCCAGATGCCCCAGAATACATTCTTACAGTATGGGGAATTGGATATAAATTTGTGGAATAGTTTGAAATTTATGATCTTGTGCTGACGGTTTACTCGATAAACTGAATTTGTAAGAGGCATAGGGGAATGAATAACTAATGCTGAAAGTCAGATAAAAGAGAAAATATGGACAAGGTATCGGTATCGTGATAGATTAAGCAAATAAAAAAAGTAAGAATTTACACCAACTAATTTGACTTGATTAGGTCAGGATGGAAGTTACGTATGAAAAATCAACTGTGTAGTTTTTTACTTATATTGCTTTGCTTATTAGGTTTTACAGGTTGCCCCAATTTTTTAACAGGCAGCGAGTTAAAACGTGAATTAGAAGAACTTATTGAAATTGCAAATGCCAAAGAAATTAGTGTTGAAGTCAATTTAAAAAGCACTAGAAGTGGAACAATTTCTCCAATTGGTATTTCTAAAAGAAAACAAAAACTTCCCTTCGAAATTGAACTTTCTATAAGAAATGATTATGAGTTTAATGGTGTTTTTGACTTGTATGAAAAGTCTGGCGGTAAAACAACACCTCTTAAAAATCCAGAAAAAATTATAAAATTTGTTGAAAAATCAAAATATCATGCCAGCGTAGGAGACTGGAATTATATTTATGAAGTAACAATTCTGACAGACCGGTATGATTCAATTCTTATAAATCCTCACATTGTAAATCTAAACAGTACCGAACCTCCTGTAATTCTAGACGTGAATATTGATTACCGTTACGGAAATGATAAAAAAATTAGAGATTATTTTGATGTACAGCTTTTTGTAGAGTGTGATGCAGATCCAAATAGCCTTGTTTATGCTTCTTTTTATAATCTTGTATATGATAATGAATATATTGACGGTGAGTGGCTTGGTTGTATATATGATGCTGACATTGTAGATATAGGAAATGGAAAGTATCATATGACTGCCACAGTGGATTTAAGGGAAGTTGAGTTATATGATGGTTATTACAACCTTATCCTTTATGTAGAAAACGACGGAAATGTAAAAGGATCATTTGAAGTTGATGATCCTTTTATAAAACAGTCATATTCAAAAACTAAAGTTCAAGTTTATAATGCTGAAGATACCTTGTATGATAATCAAAATGGACGTGGCTATAAAAGCTTTATATTTAATGAATGTGCTAGAACAGAAGAAACTCTTACAACCTTTTCAAATGACCTGAAGTTGATTATTTTTGATATTGATGAAGAAGGATTGGGACTTACCACAGAAGGAAAACCAGTTCAATTAAAATATGGTTTTTGTCAAAATCAGGATGAAATTGAATCGCTGGAATTGAATAATACAATATCAGAATATTCTGTTTATGAGTTTGAACCTGAATTTAGGGAACTTCTGCCAAAGATAGAAGAATCTTATCTTGAACTAAACGAATGGGCTCAATTAAAAAATTATTTAGATGAAAATCCTGATTTGGAATATACCTCGGCCTTTGATGTAGCAGACCAAATGAATAGAAATCCTAAAACTGCACATATATTTAATGTTGATTTGAATACATTTGATTTTGATTTGCGGGTAGTGCGAGATCAGGCTTTTTTTAATGAAAGGCATAAAATTTATGAAATTCTAGAAAAATATCAAAATCAAGCAATAAGAAACAAATCTATAGTAAAACTTAAGCTTCCTAAAAATCTTGATAAGAAAAAGGATATTTATATAAAAATATCTTCGGAAAATGGAATTGATAATCAGAAATATGTAATTTTTACTATTCCTGCTCCGCCAATGGTGCTTGGAACTGAAGAAGATGAAGAAAATATAAAAATTAATCTGTATAAAATTAACGATTATATACACAACTATATATATTCATATAATTTAGATTTGAAAAAATGGGTTTGTGATGAATATCGTCAATCGTTTAGCAAGGAATACGCAAATTATGGTTTTTATGTAAGTTCTTTTATCCAGTATGAGCATCGTTTAGAAGATTATAATCCTATAGGGCGTGATTTTAATTTACATACATTGGATATTAGAAAATACAAAACTGATGTGTCTGATGCTGGTTTAATAAAATTTCCGTCTGAAGCATCAATTGAAATTTACGCAGACGAGTTAGGTTCTAAAAAACATAATGTTTCAATAACACTGGATCGAGAAATATACAATCAGTTTGATGGTGTTTTTATAAAATATGGACTAAATCCAAATGATATAGAAACTATAATTCTTCAGGAAGACAATGTTTTTTCATTTAATGTAGATACAAAGAATTTTTATACTTTGGACGGGAAAAATCGGACTGATTATATTTTTTCTGTTTACGGTGTAAAAAATGGTGTTAGCTATGAAACTGTTTATACAATTGACGCTTCAGATAATAGAGTAGAAGACAATTATCCACCTACAATCTCTGTAGAAGGAATATATGATTTTTATGTAAATGATTTTATTATGACAACTGTAGCAGTGGATTCAACAGGAAATTTTCTTACAATTATGGGAATTCCTACAGATATAGGAGATAATTTGGATGACATTGTTTCTGTTGATATTTATATTATACAAAAAGATGGATCTTATAGGGAAAGATTAGAGACAGAGGGCGATGTTACAAAATATCTGAATATACCAATTAATCATCTTGTAAATGGAACATATATACTAGAACTTTCTGTTGAAGATGATATAGGAAATCTAGGATCTATCCCTCCAATATTTTTCAAAATTGACCGAGAATCAGTTTTAAATAAAGTAAAAATTATAAAAACGGATGTAAATAAATTTACAATAGATGTTGAAGAAACAGATGCGCAGAAATATGCTTTAAGTTATTTTGATAAAACAGAAAGTTTGTGGAAGTCGCTTGAAACATCAGGTGATGTGGATACTCCTGCAGAATATGAAAAAACAGGATTTTTTCAGTTGCATTTGAATAATCTGAGTGAAACTTGCAAGTACGATAATTATTTTGGATATCCTTATTTGTTTTATTTCCCAGAAGAAAAAAAAGTGGAACGGGATTTTCAGCTTTGGAGAAACAGTATCCGTATAACTACAGACAAACCTTTCTTTATTCACTTTTTAAAAAGTGATACTGATTGGGGAAAAGATGTAGAGGCTTGGGAAGCCCATCAATCCTATTCATATTCTATAGGTAACAATGATATTTATGAGCCATTCTATAATGAGATGTATGGATCATATTTTACAAGAACTTTCGAAGAAATTAAGAATTATTCTTCATCGTTTGCAGGAAACGAAATAAATCCTTGTGTTGTAGAAGGGGATTACACTGCTACACCTTATGTATGCCAGATTCCATGGGAGAAGTTTGATAAAGAATATGCTGCGGCGGTAATCATCTGGGCTGACAATAAAAAAGATTTGATTCTTTTAGATAAATAGTCTGAAAATTTATCTGCTTACTAAAACCCTTGACTCATTCGTT
>JAZQMW010000049.1:0-9862 GCA_045627025.1 Treponema sp.
GCTTGCAAGGCTTCCGGCATGGATTATGAGATTCAGCCTGGTGAAGGTGCATTCTACGGTCCAAAGCTTGAGTTTACGTTGATTGACGCCCTTGGTCGCCAGTGGCAGTGCGGTACGATTCAGCTTGACTATCAGCTTCCTTCTGCTGAGCGCCTTAATGGACAGAATATTGGTGCCGATAACCAGAAACATCAACCAGTCATGCTTCATCGTTCGGTTCTTGGTTCTCTAGAGCGCTTCATGGGCATCCTTATTGAAAACTATGCCGGCGTATTCCCTGCATGGCTTTGTTTTGAGCAGGTTGCAGTTGTTCCTGTAAGTTCTGATTTCAATGACTATGCTGAAAAAGTTGCCGCAGAACTTCTTGAGGCTGGAATCAAGGTTAATGCTTATCTTGAGGATGAAAACATGAAGGCAAAAATCAAGAGCATTTCTACAGCCCACAGGACTCCTTACATTCTTGTTGTTGGAGAAAAAGAAAAGGCTGAAGAGTCTGTATGCGTTAGATACAGGTTCAGCTCAAAGATTCCTCAGGCTACGATGAAGCTTTCTGAGTTCAAGTCTTATGTTCTTGATAAAATTAACACTCACTTCAACGGAATCTAACATATTGGCATAGAAAGCCGTTTCATGAAATCCCCGATGCCTTTTCGGTACCGGGGATTTTTTTTGACATCAGATTTTTTGCACGAAAATTTCCTGGGTTCCGTCATCTTCCTGAAATTCATCTGGAGAAATCCTTACAAAACTCGAACCTGCAGGTGCCGTGATGTATTTCCAGATTGCCTTGTCGATGTTCTGCCATACATGACCCACTGTCAGAAGCCTTATGTTCCTGACATCTGCCGTGTATTCATCGTCCTCGTCTCCTGCCATGAACATCCATCCGCTGTCTTCGCCGTTTTGAGGCCTGGATCGCTTCATGTAGCCGACTTTCCATCCGTCTTCTGCGACTTTCTTCGAGACATAGGCGTATTGCCCGATGATTTTCTTGCACTCTATCATGTTTGCAAAAAGTTTTCTGTGTCCCAGAAAAATTTCCCTATCCGAGTCAGAAATTTCCAGAAGGCTTGAAAGGTCATCAAGCTTGGAGTCAAAGGCACTTTTCTCATCTTCAAGTTTTTTGAGCGCAATCACAAAATCAAGGAGTTCCTGCTCCGAAACGTCAAGGTCTGTCTGTATTTCCTTTGCAATGTTTTTTCCGTGGTCATCGTATAGAAAGATTGTGACTGTGCCGTTGTTGTAAACCGTAAGCTTTACGGCCCCAAGTTTTTCTTCATCATCATAGAAAACCATGAAATCTGAAATCTTTTCGTTTACGTACCAGTCGAATTCTGCTCCGTTCTTTCCGTTCATGCAGAAAACCGCACCTTCATCCTCAAGATCTGAAAGTTTTACCTGTGGAAGATGAAGTGTCATGTTTTCGGAAACAAGTTCCCTGATTTTTTCAAGAATATTCATAAAGATCTCACATCACTTCTTTTGTGTGATTCTAAAAATTAAATTATATGTTCAATTTCAAGTTTAATTGAAATCAGATTTTTTTTTCGGCTCCCAAAATGCATTACAGTGTATATTCTTCCAGCCAATTTGCAATTGAGGCCTTTCCAAGTGAAAAACCGCCCCTGAATGCATGACGGTGTATATTCTTTTAGCAAATTTGCAAATAAAACCATTTCAAATGCAAATTTACCACTCGCAGAGCATGACGGTGTATACTTTTCATGCAAATTCGCAGTCAAAGCCTGTGTTTAACGTGTTAAAACTTAAAAATCGACATTCAGCCTTTTAGATTTTTTTCATATTTTCAAAAAAATCCCTTCTTGAAGTCTGAATTTTGGATTTGAATGGAAATTTTCGTGCAACTGTCAGTTATGCATGTGATTGTTTTCTTTTATGGCTAAAATATTGAAAAGGAATGCTGATTTTAACTTGGTTTCAATTTTTTGAAGAAATAATTTTCTTTGCAATTTCTTCGATAATTGTGGAAACTTCGCATGGATTCAATTGCATTGGAAAGAATTCTGCTGATTTTCACCATAGGCATGTTAAGTTTGGTGTAAACTGCTTTGCCTACAGTGAAATTTTGCATTGGCAAAAACTAGTCGCTGAATCGGATTTCCTGCCAAAGTTCGTTGAATTTGTCGAGTCCTTCACCTACGTCAAGTTTCAGCGTGCAGTTGTTCATTTCTTCTGCCTTGTACATAGGTTTTGTCGTCATGTATTTTTCAGCTTCCGTGTTTACAAAGCATGGAAAGTGGAATGCATCAAGGAATTTTGCATAGATGTCCGGTTTATGGATGAAGTTTATGAATTCATTTGCAAGTTCTGCATGTGGAGCGTCCTTTAAGATGCACATGCTGTCAAGATAGCAAGGTCCGCCTTCTTCCGGTATGAAAAAGTCGATTGTTTTTTCCCAATCTGCTTCCGGAACTTCTCCATAAATTACTTCAGCATATCCCTGACACAACCAGAAATCACCGCTTGCAAAAGATTTTCCGAAACCTTCCGCGTCGAATTTGATGAGGTTTGGTTTCCATGATTTTTCAACAAGTTTTTTTGCCTCTGAAAGTTCTGAATCGTTCAATGAGTTGACGTCGTATCCGAGGTGCACGAGTGCGTCACCCAAAACTTCACGCATGTCATCCATCATGGTTGCGTGTTCTGCAAATCTTGTGTCTGAGAAAATATTCCATGTCCTTTCAACATCTGTGTCATGGAATTTGTCCCTGTTGATGGCGATTCCTGCGGCTCCAAGATAGTATGGCACGCAATATCTCATTTCCCTGTCGTATGTTGCCTTTTCAAATACAAGGGGATTTATGTATTTTTTGTTGGTCATCTTTGTCTGGTCAAGTTCCTGGAACATTCCTTCAGAAATCATGATTGAGCAGTAGTCCTGTGAAGGAATTACAATGTCGTATCCTTTTGCACCGGCCTTGAGTTTTGCATACATTTCCTCATTTGAGGCATAATTGTCAACTTTTACCGTACAGTTGTAGATTTTGGCAAAATCTTCGATAACTGAATCAGGTGTGTAATATGTCCAGTTGTAAAGGTACAAAGTGTTGTCATTTTTCTTTGAGCATGATGCAAAGAGAACCAATACTGCACTTAATGCAATCAGTGTTTTTTTCATTTTAATCTCCTATGGCGCTTCGTTTCTGTGATTTTCTCTTATGGAAAAATGTCAGATTTTACGAAGCAATTTGTGCAAGACGAAAGTACATGTGTGCAATTTCATCTTGCATTTGTAAAAATTCCGTAGATGTCTTCTGCATTTCATGTCATGCAGATTTTGGTGACAAAGCCTTACCTTGATGCTGCAAAAGATTTTAGTCTTCCCCTTAATAAAATCGCAATTGTGAATATTGCAAGAATAAGCAAGAGTGAAAGCGAGTTGATTACAGGGCTTACGCCGATTTTTATGAGGGAATAGATGTATATTGGAAGTGTCGTGCTTCCAGGACCTGATACGAATGCCGTAATTACATAATCTTCAAGAGACATGGTTACGCTCATCATGAATCCGGAGATGATTCCAGGCATGATTGCAGGAATTATAACAAGGAAAAGTGTCTGAATTTCATTTGCCCCAAGATCATGGCTTGCCTCGATTATTGAGTAGTCGAATTCATCTATGCGTGCGCTTACCATCAGATAGACAAAAGGAAGACAGAATGTTGTATGCGCAATCAGGATTGTCATGAGTCCAAGGGGAAATTTAACTGCACTGAAGAAAATCAAAAGTGAAAGACCCATTATGACTTCAGGAAGAACCATTGGAAGGAAACTTATGGACTGTATGTATGCTTTTCCGCAGAATTTGTACCATTTGATGCCGATTGCAGAAAGAGTTCCGAGCACTGTCGCAACAAATGCCGAGACTACCGCAACAATCAAGCTGTTCCATAAAGCCTGCCACAAAGGTCTTGATGAGAATATGAGTTTTTCGTACCAGACGAAGGAAAATCGTGTGAATTCTGTGCTTTTTGATTCATTGAATGAATAGAAGATGACTACAAAAAGTGGAAGAAAGAGGAACAGCAAAGTAAGAAACAGCACATTGTTTGAAAAATGAAAAGGAGAATTTGTCTTGTGCCAGTTTCGTTTTGCATGCCTGTTTGATTCTGATTTTGCAGATGCAAGCTTTTTCTTTACAAGTGTTATGAGTGGATTGTTCATTTTGCCTCCGTTGCCTTTTTGTTGAGTTCTGCATCTTTTTTGCCGGAATAAAGCATGAGGAGTACTCCAGCAAGGCTTATTACGGTGATTACAAGGCTGAATGCGGATGCAAGAGGCCAGTTTCGTGCCCTTGTAACCTGGTCAACAATGATTTTTCCAATCATGTAGCTGTCTTTTGAACCGATGAGGTCTGGAACCGTGTATGTACCAAAAATAGGAATGAACGTGAATATTATCGCGCTTAGAATTCCGCTTCTGATGCCAGGCACCAGGACTTTTGTCATTGACTGGAATTTTGTGGCACCAAGGTCGCGTGCGGCTTCAAGGAGCGTGAAGTCAAATCTGTCTACTGCCGTGAAAACAGGAAGAATTGCATATGGAAGATACATGTAGATGTTGACGAGTATGACTGCACCTTTTGAGTACATGAATTTTTTGGGAACAAATTCGGTTGAACTTACAAGATAATGAAGTTTTTCAAGAATCTGGTTCAGCATGCCGTTTTCACCAAGTATTGTTTTCCATGCAAATATCCTTATGAGGCTGTTTGTAAGGAAAGGAACGATAACAAGTATGAGCAGCAATGTCTGATGTTTGCTTCTTGCCATTGCATAACCGCAGGGAAGAGACACTATTATCGTTATGAAAGTGGATGCCACCGTAATCCACAAGGTGCGGAGAAAAATTATGCCGTATGCAGGCGTAAACATCTGTTCGTATGCCTTGAGGGAAAATTCATTTACGACACCGCCGTGTACATCTTTTTTCATGAATGAATAGCAGATTATTATCAAAAGCGGAACGATAAAGAAAATTGAGAACCATGCTCCCATAGGCCATGCATATGCCGGACCCGGGTTTGTTTTCTTGAACTTCTCATTTGCGGCACCGTAGGCAAATTTCAGGTCAAGAGGAATTTTTGCCTTTGCTTTTTCTTCTGATTTATCCATTGACATCCTCTACGATATAGCCGTCATTGGCTGACCATGAAACATATACTGTGTCTTTCCATGCAATTTCAGGACCATCATCAAGATAATTCGTATGCTGCTTGAAGACTTTTATGAGAGTGCCGTTTTCAAGCCTTACATAGAATTTAGACTGGAAACCGGTATATACAGGCTCTTCAACAATTCCCTTGAATACATTTATGTCAGTTCGTCCGCCAACGTTTGGAATTTCTGTCGTAATGCGGATTTTTTCAGGACGTACCGTAAATGCAACTTTTTGTCCTGCATCTGTATGGTCATAGTCCGTCACGAGAATGTTTTTGTCAGCAGCCTTTGTTTCTTCCGTGTCACCTGGAAGCGGAGTCTGCATTCCGAGTGCCGGTGTATTGAGCGTTACGTTGTATTCATCTTCGCCAGATGCATTTTTGTGCGGTTCACATTTTACGACTGTGCTTTCGAAAAGATTCGTCTCACCAATGAATTCTGCCACAAACTGTGTTGCCGGGCTTTCGTAAATTTCAAAAGGCGTTCCCACCTGGAGAACCTTGCCTGCATTCATTACGGCAATTCTGTCGGAAACGGCAAGAGCTTCACTTTGGTCATGTGTTACATATATGAACGTAATTCCGATTTTGTCATGAAGATTGTCAAGGTCTACAAGCAGATTTGCACGGAGTTTTGCATCGAGTGCAGAAAGAGGTTCGTCGAGAAGAAGTACCTTTGGTTCGTTTATGAGTGCTCGTGCTATTGCGACACGTTGTCTCTGTCCGCCTGAAAGCTGGTTTGGTTTTTTGTACATGTGCTGTTCAAGCTGCACGAGGCTCAGGTATTTTTTTACCTTTTCATCGATTACCGATTTTTCAACTTTTCTGAGTTTAAGCGGAAATGCAACGTTGTCATAAACAGAAAGATGAGGAAAAAGCGCATAACTTTGAAACACAGTATTGCTGTGCCTCTTGTTTGGTGGAAGGGAAACCACGTTTTCGTCATCAAAAAGAACAGCCCCTTCGTCAGGAAATTCAAATCCTGCAATAATGCGTAATAATGTAGTCTTGCCACATCCCGATGGACCTAGGAGAGAAAAAAATTCTCCCTGCTTAATAGTAAAATTGATGTTGTCCAAAGCGTGGAATGATCCGAAATGCTTGGAAACATTTTTGATAGAAACTGTACTTCCGTTCACTAGGGTACTGCTCCTTTTTTTGATGATAATGACCTTAAAATTGTAAAGAGGTCGTAACTGTTAATTTCTTATTATTATCCGAATTTGTCAATAGTTTTGACAATCTTTTTGATAAAAAATCATCTTCTTGGGCATGAAAAACATATTGTCTGCAACTTTTTATGAATTCTGCGTCCGCAATTGAAAAAAAAACGTTTTTAGAGTAATATTTATAAGGACTTCTAAAAAAAAATTAGAGGTAACTTCAAAAAGCGATGTTTCAAGGCTTGGAACTTGTCGGGCTTTGAGTAAAACTCTTGGCTTTCTAGAAATTGTTTGGAGGACAAAATGGTTTCTGTTATAGTGGGATTGATTCTTATTGCATTCTGTGTTTTTGCCTGTTTGCCTATGGGTCTTGGATGGTCTTCTGATGTTGTGAATTTCCTTAAAGGTTTTGCTCCGTGTTTTGCGGCTTTTGCGGGACTCATCTCCGTGTTCATAGGTTTTGCAGATATAAAGGATAAAAAAGAGTCAAAGAAGGAATTGGAAAATACTTCAGAAAAAAAATAAATTCTTTTCGTTATCGGGAAATTTATTCTGAATTCAATTGACCAACAATAAGAATTTATGATAAATTATTGTACCCCGTATATAATTTTTTAAGCAAATTGCTTCTTTGCTTAAAACCGTTTGAAACTCGATGCAAAGTGGAGAACGTAAACTTTATTGAAAGGTAATATACATGAAAACAATTTTTGCTAAAGAATGTGATGTTAAAAATGACTGGTATGTTATTGATGCATCAGGAAAGACATTAGGTCGCGTAGCCAGTGTAGCTGCAAGCGTTCTCCGTGGAAAGAATAAGCCTTCTTATACACCAAACGCTTTCTGTGGTGATTATGTTGTAATCATCAATGCAGACAAGATTCAGGTTACAGGAAACAAGGCAGACGATATGATGTATCGCCACCACACAGGTTATGTTCGTGGTCTTCGTTCATATTCATTCAATGAACTTCTTGCAAAGCACCCAACTGATCCTCTTCAGAGAACAATTTGGGGAATGCTCCCACATGGACGTCTTGGACGCCAGCTTATTGGCAACTTGAAGATTTATGCTGGTGCAGAACATCCACATGCTGCACAGAATCCAAAGCCTCTTGAAGTGTAATAGGAGTTTATCGTGGTTAAGAATATTGCAATTGGAACAGGAAGAAGAAAGACAGCAACTGCTCGCGTTTTTTTGCGTGAGGGTTCAGGAAAAATTGTTGTAAATGGAAAAGATGTAAAAGAATATTTTGCAAGCGAAGCACAGGTTCGTCTTGTTAACCAGGCTCTCTTGGTTACATCTAACGCAAATAAGTTCGATATCTTGATCAACGTTTGCGGTGGCGGTCTCAACGGTCAGGCTGAAGCATGTCTTCATGGACTTTCTCGTGCCTTGACACAGGTTGATCCTAACGCACGTCCAGCTCTCAAGGCTAACGGATATCTTACACGTGATTCACGCATGGTTGAGCGTAAGAAGTACGGTCAGCGTGGTGCACGTCGCAGATTCCAGTTCTCAAAGCGCTAATTTACCTTCTTACGGATGGTTGTTGGCCAGCTACAGCAGATTTTGCCGGGTGTATACGAAATTACGCCCGATGCAGGGTCTGCATTTTTTTTGCGTATCGATTATCTTTCTCTTGTAAAAGAGGATGAACTTTGCAAGGGTGCTGAATTCGATGATGAACGCTCGGAGGATTTACTCAGGGCTTCTCTGGTTTTCAGTGTTGAAAAAGCAGCTCTTGGATATCTTGCCAGAAGTGAGCATTCAAGATTCGGTCTTTTTCAGAAACTTGTAAAAAAAGACATGGATGTTGTTTTTATTAATCAGGCACTTGATTACCTGGAAAGCGTTGGTTATCTTGATGATGAGCGTTATGCAGGTGCTTGGCTTAGGACAAGGTCCATAAATCATGCAGAGGGAAGGGCAAGGCTTTTTGCTGAGCTTTTGAATCGCGGTGTAGACAGAAATGCATGCAAGAATGCTCTTGATGATTTTTTTTCAGATCGTGATCAAACTGAACTTTGCAGGCAAGCATATAAAAAGTATTTAAAAATAAAAGGAAACACGAAAAAAATTGTAACCCATTTGATGAAAAAAGGTTTTTCTCAAAGGGAGATTAGGCAGGTTCTTTGCGAAAGGTAAATCTCTAAAATCTCCATATTGGTAGATTATTTTTTTCTGGTATGGTATAGTATAGTTATGTCGAGTAAAGACGAAAAAAGCGTGGTTTATTCAGCTCTGGAAGTTGCAAACATATGTAGCGTCGTAAATCAGACTGCAATAAATTGGATCAGGCAAGGGCATTTAAAAGCATTCTCAACACCAGGTGGCCAGTTTAGGGTTTATCCTGATGATTTGGTTGCCTTCATGAAAAAAAGGAAAATGCGTATTCCTGATGACTTGCTTGTTCAGTGCGAAGAAAACAAAACCGAAGATAAGGAAATAAAAATTCTGATAGTTGATGATGATCAGGCATTCAATACAATTGTAGAGAGGGCGGTAGAAAAAAACTTTGCAAATTCATTGGTTTTTCATGCGTATGATGGATTTGAAGCAGGTGTTCGCCTTGTTGAAAAGCAGCCAAAATGTCTTATACTTGATATTAATTTGCCTGGAATCGACGGTTTGACATTATGCCAGAGGATAAAATCTACGGATGCTTTTGGTAATCCGGAAATAATTGTTGTTACGGCAATGGAAGAAGAAGGTATTGAACAAAAATGCAGGGAATTTGGAGTAAAGTATTTTTTTAAGAAGCCTGTCTTTACTCCGGAATTGATGAAAGTTATTGCAGAGGTTTTTTCTTTAAGAAATAGTTTGTGATTATATGGAAGTTCCTGATAATTTTGGGACTGTCGTTTTATGAGGTATGTGTAATAGATGAATGTAATACTTGGTATTTCGTCAGCAGAAGGAATTGGTGTAGGCAATGCCTTTGTTTTGCCTGAAGAACAGGAACGAAAAATTCCGAAAGAAAAGATAGATGCAGCCGACCTTGAAAAAGAATGGAATCGTTTTGTAGATGCCAAAAAAAAGGTTCTTGATGAATTGGATGCCCATCTTGCTGTGGAAAACATATCCAAGGATCAGAAGGACGTACTTGAGGCCTATCAGTTGATGCTTCAAGATCCTGTCTTCATGAAGGAACTCAGGGATTTCCATGAAAAAAATCTCTATAACATAGAATTTTCATTATCTCAGAAAGTGCAGGATTATGCAGAGATGCTCATAAACAGCAATAATGACTATCTTGCAGAGCGTGCACGCGACATTGAAGATATTTTCAGCCATGTAATAAACATTCTCATCGATTATAAGCCTTTTGACATTATAAAGGTTCCTGATGGTGCGGTAATTGTTGCCCGTGTCATGAAACCGAGTGATACTTTCATACTTACAAAGCGAAAGATAGCCGGGCTTGTTCTTACTGAAGGCGGTCCTGCATGTCATGTTGCGATTCTTGCAAAAGGTTACGGCATTCCTGTAGTTAGCGGCAAGTCGGATCGTAGCCAT
>JAZQMW010000050.1:0-4410 GCA_045627025.1 Treponema sp.
AGGTGTATCCAAAATTGTTTTAGCAATAGCAGCTTTACCAAGGGCAATAGCTTTTTCTGTTGCTTTTTCCATATCTTTTAATACCCATGAAGTCTGTTCACGGATATTAGCTACTTCTACTTTGAAAGGATTAAGACCAGCACGTTCTGCACAAGCACGGAATGTTTTTTCATGCATACGTGGAGAACAAGAACAAAGAACAACACCTGTTAATTTGTCATCTTTGATATGATCTTCAATCATCTTCTGACCAGCAGATGAACACATGTAAGTATAATGTGTTGAATAAACAACTCCATCAACTTTTCCAAGTTCTTCAGCAACTTTTGCTACATCTACCGTTCCTGCAATGTTGGTGCCACAGTGGCACACGAAAACACCAATTCTTTCCATATGCTACTCCTATTTTCGATACTTTCTGAATGCACTCATCAAAAGCTGCTGAGGAGTGTCTTCATCAAGCTTTTCTGGAACCTGTGCCGGGTCAAGATGAAGCGGACCACGTTCACGTTCAACAACGGTTCTTACTGCGTCTATGAGTTTTGCAGGCTCTACCTGGCGCGGACAGCGTTCAAGACATGCAAAGCACGAAAGACATGCATAGATTGATTTGCTTGCAAGAAGCTTTTCAATTTCACCGTTTTCAACCATTTGTACAAACTGATGTGGGTGGTATTCCATTGCGTCGTAATTTGGACATGTTCCTGAACATTTTCCGCATACCATGCATTTCTTTGGATTTACGCCACTTGTTTCAAGAATGAGATTCTTGTACTGTTCGATTTCATTTGCAAGCATTAGTTAGCCCCCTTGAGGCCCAAGGCTTCTGCCAAAAGTTCCGTAAAGTATATTACGTCAAGTTTAGAGTCGCCTTTATTCTTTATCAGGTTGTAACGACAGAGAGGGCAGCTTGTTACGAGCAGATCTGCTCCCATGTCTTCTGCGTTCGCAAGAATTTTCTTTGTCCTTGTTTCAGGAATTGATTTGTCTTCAAATGAGGCATAAGCTCCGCAGCATTCGTTGCGTTCCGCAAAGATTACCGGTGTTGCACCGATTGCCTTGATGAAGTCTTCAAGTATCTGTGGATTTTCTGGATCATCAAATTCCATCACTTTTCCAGGACGAAGGAGAAGGCATCCATAATATGCACCAATCTTCTTTCCCTTTAAAGGATTTTTTACTGCTTTTTTTACGTTGTCCCATCCGATTACGTCACGGAGCACTTCAAGAAAATGAAGAACCTTTGTTTCTCCGTTATACGCAATTCCATCCTGAGCAAGGTAATTGTTAACCTTGAGAATTGTGTTCTCATCATTAAGCATGTCATTGTTGACCTGCTTAAGTACATTGTAGCATGCTGAACATAATGTCACCAATGCCTGGTTCTTATCCCTGGAAGATGCAAGAGCCCTTACTGAAGGAAGCTTTGAGGCAATTTCGTTCTTGCCGTTAGGATAGACACCGCCGCAACACTGCCAGTCCTCGATCTCTTCAAGCTTGAAACCGAGTGCTTCCGCACACTTGCGGCCGTAGATGTCCAAATCCTTAGCCTTGTTCTTCAATGTACATCCAGGAAAATAAGAATAAGTCAATGTTTTTGTTTCTTCACCCATTCTTTTCTCCAATTTATTTGACCGTCGAATTTATTCTAGGTCTTTCTTTTTTTTTCTAGAGGGCTTATAAAAAGCTCTTTTTACATGGCATCGTATCAATGCGCTGAACCCCGGATATTTGTGCTGGCGATTAAAAAGACCAGCAGCAATATCCAGGTTTTTGCAAGCTTAAAACTTAAAATCAACTTGCGTTTTCGGTTTTAGTTTGCCATTTCTTCCGGATGGAATACTTCATCAAACTTTTCTGCCGTCAAGAATCCAAGCTGTACGCATGCATCTTTGAGGGAAATGTTCTTCTCGTATGCAAGATGGCTTGTCTTGGCTGCATTTTCATAACCGATGTATGGATTGAGAGCCGTAACAAGCATCAAAGAATTGTAGAGGTTGAAGTGCATCTTTTCTTTGTTTGCCGTGATTCCGACTGCGCAGTTATTGTTGAAGCTTACCATTACTTCTGCAAGAAGCCTTACTGACTGGAGGAAGTTGTATGCGATTACAGGCATGAATACGTTAAGTTCGAAATTTCCCTGTGATGCTGCCATTCCGACTGCAGTATCGTTTCCCATGACCTGAACTGCAACCATTGTCATTGCCTCGCACTGAGTTGGATTGACTTTGCCAGGCATGATTGAAGAACCTGGTTCGTTTTCAGGAATGTGGATTTCTCCAATGCCACATCGTGGACCTGAGGCAAGCCATCTCACGTCATTTGCAATTTTCATGAGGTCTGCGGCAAGAGCCTTGAGTGCGCCGTGTGCAAATGCAATTTCATCTTTTGACGTAAGTGCATGGAATTTATTTGGTGCTGTCACAAAGTCTTTTCCTGTCAGTTCTGAAACTTTCTTTGCAACGAGTGTGTCAAATCCCTTTGGTGCGTTGAGTCCTGTTCCGACTGCTGTTCCTCCCAATGCAAGCTGCTTGAGGTATGGGAGTGTAGACTTGAGCATTTCCTTGTCTCTTTCAAGAGATGTTCTCCATCCTGAAATTTCCTGACTGAACTGGATAGGTACTGCATCCTGAAGGTGTGTTCGTCCTGATTTCACGATTCCCTTGTTTGCGTCTTCAAGTTTTCTGAATGTTTCTGCAAGAAGGTCGATTGCCGGGAAAAGCTTGTCTTCAAGCTCTACGACTGCGGCAATGTGCATTGCTGTAGGGAATGTATCATTTGAGGACTGGCTCATGTTGATGTCATCATTTGGATGACAGAGTTTTTTTCCTGCAATCTGGTTTGCCCTGTTTGCGACAACTTCATTGCAGTTCATGTTTGACTGAGTTCCCGAACCTGTCTGCCATACAACGAGAGGAAAGTTTTCGTTTAGGGAACCTGAGATGACCTCATCACATGCCTTTGAAATTGCATTGAGCTTTTCTGCTGTCATTTTCTCCGGTTTAAGCTCATTGTTTGCCATTGCGGCAGCCTTTTTGAGGTATCCGAATGCCTTTGTGATTTCCCTTGGCATTGTTTCGATTCCTACTCCGATGAGGAAGTTTTCATGGCTTCTTTCTGTCTGGGCGCCCCAGAGTTTGTCTGCAGGAACCTTTACTTCACCCATTGAATCGTGTTCAATTCTGTATTCCATAGTTTTTCTCCATACCTCCAGATTTTTCCGGAGGGAAGTGTTTTAGTTGAAATCAAGCTGACTGATAACGTCCTTGAGGCAGTCTGCAGAGTGCTTGAGCTTTGCGATTTCGTCATCAGTGATTGGTGCTACGATTCTGCTTGTGATTCCGTTGCATCCTACGATTGCAGGAATTGAAAGTGCAACGTCTTTTATTCCGTACTCTCCGTCAAGCATTGTTGAAACTGTAAGTACTGAATCTGTGTGGTAGTTGAGTGCCTCACAGAGAGTTGCTGTAGTTACGCCGATTGCATAGTTTGTGCATTTTTTTGCGGCAATGATGATTCCTCCTGATTTTCTGATGTAGTCTTCAACATCATCCTTGCTGAATGAAGGGAGTTTTGCGCTTTCAACTGCCGATGCGTATTTTTCTACAGGAATTGAACCGATGTTTGCCAAAGACCAAGGTACGAATGAAGAATCACCGTGTTCTCCGAATACGTATCCGTGGATGTTTTCCTGAGCTACCTTATATGTTTCTGCGATTCTTGCGCGGAAACGAGCAGTATCAAGCATTGTTCCTGTACCGATTATGCGGTTTGCAGGAATTCCTGAAGTTTTTACGAACTGGTATGTAAGGATGTCTACAGGATTTGCAACAATTACATAAAGTGCGTCAGGACATACTTTTGTAATCTGAGGAATGATTGACTTCGTGATGTTTACGTTTGTCTGTGCAAGGTCGAGACGGCTCTGTCCCGGTTTTCTTGCAACTCCTGACGTAAGGACAACAATGTCGCTTCCCTTTGCGTCTTCATAGTCTCCTTCGTGAATGGAAACTGGTCCGATGAATGGAGTACCCTGACGGATGTCCATTGCTTCACCCATTGCCCTGTCTTTTGCGATGTCAATGAGTACGATTTCGCTTGCAAGCTGCTTTAATGTGAGAGCAAATGCGATTGTCGAACCAACCTGGCCTGCGCCGATAATAGTAATTTTGTTTGCCATAGGAAATCTCCTGTATCTCTTCAATAATATGTTAAAGATAACTAATGTTAAGAAATGTGCGCATTTAAAATATACGCAACTTATATTATAATTCAAAAAAAACGGATTGTTAAGAGAGAAAGCTTTTTATTTATAAAAAATATAGATAAATATTGAAATTAACTAATATTTATGTGAAAAAAATAACAGTATGGATTTTATTTTGTGAAAAATATCACAGGAAAAGTGCA
>JAZQMW010000051.1:0-7538 GCA_045627025.1 Treponema sp.
AATGAATCTTCTAAAAGGAATTGAATTACCTGTTTCAACTAAAAAGAAGAATCTGACAATCGGCAACAAGCATACACTTTGCTCACAAAACGAAAAATGCCTGCTTTATGCTCTCCAACAACTATAATGCGTTTGCCCTGACGTCGTCATGCTTTTCATGCGCTTTTTTGAAAACGAAATTGGATTTGATTCTTGATGCGGAATAAAATGTGCGTGATGGAAAATCTTGAATTTTTAGAATTTCCCTTATATAATAGCCCATTATGAGAAAGAACCTGAGTGAGATACTGAAAGCATTGGAAGAATCTTCCATAAGATATGATATTCTTAGTGAAAAAAAAGATTGCGAGATAGAACATCTTGAGTTTGACAGTCGTGCCGTAAAGGAGGGGACGCTTTTTTTTGCTCTTCCTGGTACCCATACTACTGGAAATGTTTTTATTGAAAGTGCCGTAAAAAATGGTGCTTCTGCAATAGTTTTCCAGGATGATTTTGATGATGATAAAATAAAGAATCTCAAGGATGTTGTTTTTGTCAGGGTAAAGTCAAGCCGTTTTGTAATGAGTCCGCTTTCGTCTGCATTTTACGACAATCCTTCAAAAAAACTTGTTGTTTATGGAGTTACTGGAACAGAAGGAAAAAGTTCAACAGTAAGCTTCATATGGCAGCTTCTTCGCCTTTCCGGAATCAAGGCTGGTTTTTTCTCAACTGTGGAATATTCACTTGGTGGTGATGCCGTTCCAAATCCTGAGCATCAGACAACGCCCGAGGCAACCATCGTGCAGAGGGAACTTTATGAAATGGTTCAGAACGGATGCACTCATGCAGTTGTCGAGTGTTCGTCACACGGACTCAGTGAAAGGACAAACAGGCTTGGTGATGTTCTTTTTGACGTGTCGGTTTTCATGAACGTGACGCTTGAACATCTTGAATTTCACGGTACTTTTGAGCAGTACAGGAGTGACAAGGCAAATCTTTTCCGTGCACTTGAAAAGCATGATCATAAAAAAAATGTTGCCGGAACTGAAATGGAAGTAAGTTCTTTTGGAATAGTTAACGCTGATGACAAATCGGCCAGATATTTTTCGGAATGCACGAATAAAAAAGTCATATCCTTTTCAATGAATGGTGATGGTCTTGTTTCCATAAAGGATGTTCGGCAGAATGAAAGGGGCATAGTGTTTGATCTTGAAACTGAAGGAAAGAAAATTGTTGTGGAAACTTCAGTTCAGGGAAATTTCAATGCATATAATCTTACTGCCGCAATTTTTGCAGTGGCAGATACTTTGAAAAAGCCTCTTGAAGAAATTGCAAGTCTTGTTCCGGAAGTCAAGTCTGTGAAAGGCCGCATGACAAGGATTGATGAAGGGCAGGATTTTGGGCTTATAGTAGACTATGCCCATACGCCTTCAAGTTTTGAGGCAATATTTCCAGCTGTAAGGAAGCGCATAAAAGGCAACGTGATATGCGTGTTCGGTTCGGGCGGTGAGCGTGATACTGTAAAAAGGCCCCTGCAGGGAGTAATTGCTGCTGAATATTCTGATTTTGTGGTTCTTGCGGATGAAGATCCAAGAAAAGAAGACAGAATGAAGATTCTTGAAGACATTGCGGCCGGATGCAGGAAAAAAGGCATGCTTGACGGAAAGAATTTGTTTCTTATTCCGGATAGGATGGAGGCCATTAGAAAAGCGTTCAGCATTGCAAAAAAAGGTGACATTGTTCTTCTTTTGGGCAAGGCACATGAAAACTCAATCATTTATGCCGAAGGAAAAATTGACTATGATGAGATATCAACTGCAAGAAGATTGATACATGAGTTTGACAATTTGTAACAGTTGAATTATCATAAATTGTAGACTATTTTCTCCGGAGAATCAATGCTTTTGCCACAGACTTTTGAGAGACGGAATGTCTTTATCCAGCTTTTGCTTGGAATTGTGTTCGGCTCTTTAGAAAAGTGTACTTCTGTGTTTTTTTGGGATTTTTTGAAAGCTCCTCTTTTCATGGACTGCATTTGGACTGCGGGAGGTTCGTTTTATGGACTTTGGTGCGGAGTCTCATCTTCCATTGTATTTCATGGAATAAATGTGGCATGTCTCTTTTTTAAAAAACAAGTTTTTCCGCTTGAAATTATTTTCCTTATATGCAGCTTTTCTGTCGTTGCCATCATACGTTTTTTTTGCAGGAAGGAAGTGAATTTTCAAAACCTCGTAAAGTCAATAGTTGTTTCAACCATAGTTATAAGCATCGAAGGCGCCATCATCGTGAATGTTCTTTACGAAATCAGTTCGTTCAGTTCAATGTCTGTCGTTGATTCATTTGAAAATGAGTACGGCAATAAATTCGTTTCCTTGATTTCATCCATGGGAATAAGGCTTTTTGTAAATCTTCTTGACAAGACCATAGCCGTGGAGTCTGGATTTTTCATTGCATACGGGATAAAAATCCTTGAGGAGAAATTCAGCCCGCGATACATCTACCGGCAAAAAAATCCTGACGCATAAATCAGGAATTTTTCTGCATGATTTTTGCAATTCTAAAACTTTATCAATGGAACTGTTATGGTCATGTCGCCCTGTACGTTGAATTTGTGCTTGTCAAATTTTCCCGGATAACCTTTTCCGTCATAGTTTGAAAAACCGAAAGGTTCTTTTGGTATGCCGAATTTTTTTGTATCAAGTTGGCCGTTTCCGTTTGTGTCCTGATATATTGAAATTGCATATTCTCCATCTTCAAGCTCAAAAACGATGTTTTCCGATTCTGAGGAAGGTGTAAGTGTTTCTGATTTGAAAGCTGCGTGGTTCTTGAAATCCTTCGCATTGTTGCTTATGCTTATTTTAATCTGGCCTTCAAGTGACTTTATGTCTTTAATATTGAGCGTTACATGCCTTGTTTCCGCAAAACAAAAGAGTGACGAAACTGCTAAAAGTGATGAAATAAAAATTCTTTTCATATGGTTTTCTCCCGTAAAATAAACTTCCCGTGAATTTTAGAATTGCAGGTTTCCTGGAAGAGGTCAACATGCAATTTGTATTCTTTTTTCCCGGGGTACGAGAATGATATCTGCATTTGCCTGGATGGTAAACATCTTTTACCGTTCAGAATTTGCAATGTGCGATTAGAAAAGTGCAACTTGCCTTAATGTTTCATTTTATTGAAAAAAACTTAAGCATCATGTATATTTAATGTTTATGATTAGTTCTCATTTTATAATTTCGTTTTGTATTATTGGTCTTGCGGTATCTTTTTTACTGGACCACGTTCTTGAAGCTGTTGATTTTGTGCACAGGCGTCTGCACGGGACTGAAATTCCTGAGGAAATTTCTGGAATGGCAATTTCAAAAAAGGATCTTGAGCTTACATGCATTTATGAAGATTCAAAGTATTTTTCATGGATTCCTTCAGCAACGGTTGCCTTTGCGCTTAGAATTGTCCTGATTCTTTCCGGGTATTATGTTTTTATTTTCAGGAATGCATACGGACTTACAGAAAGCATCTACCTTACCGTAATCCTTTTTGCGCTTTTGCAGGGAATTCCTGATTTTATCCTTCAGCTTCCTTTTTCGCTCTATAACGAATTTGTCCGTGAAAGGAAATTTGGTTTTTCAAACATGACATTTTCAATGTGGTGCATGGACCTTGTAAAATCATTTATCGTAAGTGCCATAATCCTTGTGCCCCTGCTTCTTTCCGTAAGTTTTATTGTATGTCATTTCAGTTCGTCATGGTGGCTTATTTTTGCGACATTTTACCTTGCATTTTCTCTTATCGTAAGCTATGTGTATCCGACAATCATTGCACCGATTTTCAATAAATTTACTCCGCTTGAAGACGGGGAACTTAGGGAACGCATAGAGAGCCTTTTTGAAAAGACCGGATTTCACACATCAGGCATTTTTGTAATGGATGCGTCAAGAAGAAGCAATCACAGCAACGCATATTTTACGGGGCTTGGAAAAAACAAGAGGATTGTGCTTTACGATACTTTGCTCAAGCAGCTTTCTGTTGATGAAGTTCTTTCCGTACTTGCACATGAACTTGGACACTGCAAGCATCATCATGTTACAAAAAGACTTTTTGTAATGATAGTTTTGGTTTATGCATCTCTTTTTCTTGCAGACAGGGTTGTAAATCTTCCTGCACTTTATGAAGCATTCGGGGTCGATGCACAGGAAATGAATTCCATTATCAGGCTTTTTGGAATTTTTCTTCTTGGACTTTGTTTTGAAGGCTATTCATGGATTTTTAGCGTATTGTCAAACATATCAAGCAGAAGGGACGAATTTCAGGCAGACAGCTATGCACGAAATATGATGGGAACAGGAGAGTATCTTGTAACGGCACTGATTAAGCTTAACAAGGAAAACATGTCTGAGATTTCTGTACCGAAAATATATTCCCTTTTCAATTACAGTCATCCGCCTCTTGTTGAAAGAATAAAAAATCTTCGCTGAAATAAAACATGCATGCTGCAAAATGTCTTGGAGACTTTGATAAATCGGGTTGAATTAACAATTGTCTCCAAATCACTGCTTGAATTTTTTGCATTGTGGAAGTGATTTTTTTCAGAACTTTAATTGCATTATTGATAAAATGCGTTTTGAGTGTCGTTCAAGTTGGGCTTTGCATTGAGGGCATCTTTAAAAAGCGTTGTTTAGAGATGCCCTTGATGTTACATGTCTTGGGCGAAAGCCGCGCAGAGCTTGTCGGAAATGCCTTCGAGCTGATTTTCTGACGTGATGCCGAATGTCTCGAGTATGGACATGTTTATCTGAGCAAAGTCAACAAGATTTTCATCCCTGTGAGCCATGAAATCTGCAAGATATACGATAGCTGAAAGTTTTTTCACATTATCAGGAGCCTTGTCCGGTTCATGGTGATACCGTATTACTGATGCGAGTGTTTGTGGGAAATTCCATTTTTCTGCAATTCTTGCACCAAGTTCCCCATGATTTCCGCCTGCTATCAAAGATTCAAACAGTGTGAGTGGAACTTTTTTGTCTTCACAAAGTTTCTTGAATATGTCCATTGATTCTGGATGCGTGTTTTCAAAGATGACTTTTCCCATGTCGTGAAGAAGTCCGCAAACGTAACTGTCGTCTATGCAGTTTCTGTCATTTGCGCAGAAATTTCTTGCAATGTTATATGAATAGAATGCAACTTTGTATGAATGAGTCCAAAGTTTTTTGCTTGCGTCATTAGTGTCTGCAAGAAGATTTTTGAGAGAACCGATGGAAAACAGAAGATTCTTGAGACCTTTGAGTCCCAAAAGCTTTACTGCTTCCGGAATGGATTGGCATGGAGAAGAAAGTACGTATGTCGCAGAGTTGACGATTTTAAGAAGTTCACCAGTAAGTGACACGTCATTTGAAATCTGCATGGCTATGTCGCTTAGTTTTGCCTCTGGATCGTCAATCATTTGGTTGATTTTCGTAATGTTTTCTGGAAAATCAGGAATGCCGTCTATGTGGGCTATGAATTCTTTAGTAAGCTCGTTGAGGCTTGAAGTCTGATTTTCGTTGAAAGGGATGATTATTCTGCTTATTGTTTCTCCATTTTCAGAGATAATCTGGTAATTGTCATCCGTAAGTCCGATTTTTCTCAAAATGAGGAACATGATTACAAGTCCGAGACCTGCACCTTCAGAATCATCCAAAAGCTGAGTGATTCCTTCTTCTACGGAACTGTATTGCTGGGCGCGAGTAATCTTGTCGTGGATTCGCTTGTATTCATAAAGCGTAAGTTCTGCCTTATTCTTTATCTCTATCTTGATTTTGTTGTTTCTCATCTGAAGAAGAACCTTGATGTAAAGTCCCCGTTTCCTTTGCTCTTCAAGATAGTATTTTATGTTTCCAAGCGTATCAGCCTTAAAGCTGACCATTCCCTTGTCGTAGTCTTCTTTACTGTTTATGTCAAGCTGACGCAAATTGAAATAAACTCGTTTTGTATTTGCCTTTTTGGCGTTAGTTACAAGTTCTTTGACGCAGTATGACAAGGAATCTTTTAAAATTTCCTGATCCAGCTGCTTTAGAAAAATCGTAAGGATGTCAGTAATGTAGTCTTCCATTTCAATTGGCAGAGTATAAGTTGTGACTGTCAATGGAAGTCCTGTCTGAATTGCGATTTTAACTTTGTCTTCGTCAACTTTTATTTTTTTTACCTGAACCATGTATATCCCTTAAAAAAAACTAAATAAAACAGACTCTCTTCTTTTCATTATACTATAAAACTTTTTATTAATAAAGTATGTAGTTTATTTTGTTGTTGTTAATTTTGCTAATAAAAAATTCGGAAAGAAAAATTTGTTTGTTTAATATGAAAAATAAATTCTGTCTTAAATTAGAATTGATATTTTGCATTTTTGTGTTATATTTCTTCTATACTATAAACGGAGGTGGTGTGCATGATTAAGGATGAAAAAAAATGTTCGAGCTTCGCTGAAAGAAGCAAATGAAGCCATTGATTATTATGATGAAAACATTTTGTTTGGCGACTGCAATGACGATGCTGAAAAAAAATGTTCTGTTTATTATTTTTACGGAAACTATAATCTTTCAAAAAAAGATGCAATGGAATTTTCCACAGCCATGGTCATATCTTTTTTTGACAAGAGTGATTTGGATTATGCATTGCTCTATTTTTTTACTCCGAATCATGGCATTTTCATGTCATTTTGCAGAAAAGCAGATGAAAGATTCATTTTTGACTGTGTCATTGACTGGAAAAAAGATTTTAAGGATGCTTATGTAGTTTTAAGGAAATTTCCTTTCACAAAAAAATACAAGCCATATCTTGACCGTTCCTATCTTCCCTTTGTAAGGAAAATTTTTGCAGAAAGCAATTTTGAAGTTCACAGGGCATCTTCTGAATCTGATTGATAAAGTTTTATAAATTAAGTCTGATTTAAGAATTTGTAAAAACTCAGGAATGTGAAATCTTTACGATAATGTATGCGTCGGTATGCTTTTTGGGGGGAAATTTTCGATTGGAAATGTTTCGGCTGCAAACTTGTTGGAAGTGTAAACATCTGCATGCGTTTTGTGTGGGAAATTTGCAAACGTATTGGTTTCAATTGCAGATTTGCTGGAAGGGTATACATCGGCATGCTTTTGTGGTGGCGGTTTTGCGATTGGAAAGGGTTTGATTGCACCTTTGCGTGAAGATATGCACTGGGCTGCTTTTTGGGGGAAATTTGCAATTTAAAAGGTTTTGAGTGCGAATTTGCTGGAAGGGTATACATTGGTTTGCTTTTGTGGCGGATTTGCGACGGTGAGTTTTTTAATTGCGAATTTGCCGTAAGAGTAAACATCGGCATGCTTTTGTGGCGGCGGTTTTGCGATTGGAAAGGGTTTGATTGCACTTTTGCGTGAAGATATGCACTGGGCTGCTTTGTGGGGGAAATTTGCAATTTGAAAGGTTTTGAGTGCGAATTTGTCGCAATCAAAAGCATGGCCATGCATTTTTCAGGTGCCTTTTTGTGGAGAGAAACATCTGGATGGTGCGGATTTTTTTGTTACCGTCTGGGGTCTGGCATGTCC
>JAZQMW010000052.1:0-4303 GCA_045627025.1 Treponema sp.
GAAGCAACAAAAAAATGGACTCAGCCTATTCACGGATGGGGTCAGGCCTTTGGTGAAATGTGTATTATGTACGATGGCCGCCTGCCTGACTGATCTTAATTAAAAAAAGACAGCCTGTTTCTGTATGGGCAAGCTGTCTTCAAAATCTTAACTCTTGAAAAAAATCCAAGCATATTTTATATTTATAGCATAAACAGTAGCTGTCAGCTGCAGGCGGAACAATCCGCATAAAATCTTTTTACCGCAGCCTACTGAATTTACAGAAAGAACTTCACACGCTCGAAATTCCGGAGGGAACGCTGGAAGAATATTCTCCTGAATGCATGATTTCCTCCGATGATGGCTGCGTAATAATTGGAACTGTCAGCATATATCAGGTTTTGTGATTTAACGGTGATGAATGAAATGGCCTTGAATGTTTCTTTTGCATTCAAGGCCATTTGTTTGGTGCTTAATTGTCCATGTTTTGGAATCGGAAGCTTTTTTCAGAACAGATTTTCCTTATGCCGTTTTTTGTTCTATCAAAAGGCTTTCTGCACTTGGAAGTTCTTTTTGTTCCACGATGCTCTTTGTGATTACGAGTTTTTTCTTTCCCTTTACGCTTGGAACTTCATACATGAGGTCAAGAAGAACGTGTTCCACAATGGCACGGAGTCCACGGGCACCGGTCTTGCTTTTTATCGCAACCTCAGCAATCTGTTCTATTGCCTCGTCATCGAAAGAAAGGTCAACATCGTCAATTGCAAAACTTGCCTGGAACTGCTTTGTGATGGCGTTTTTTGGCTCCGTAAGGATTCTCTTCAGATCATCCTTGTTGAGTTCCTTGAGCGCGCAAGTCATTGGAAGTCGTCCGATAATCTCAGGAATAAGTCCGAATTTCACGAGGTCATCGCTTGTAACCTGGTTCAGAAGCTCCATTCTTTCTTCGCTTGAACGGTGCGTGCCTGCAGCCCCAAATCCTATGCTTGCTGTCGAAAGCCTGTTTTCTATGATTTTGTCAAGCCCTACAAATGCTCCTCCACATATGAAGAGGATGTTTGTTGTGTCAATTTCTATTAGTTCCTGGTTCGGATGCTTTCTTCCGCCCTGTGGAGGAACCGATGCTTTTGTTCCTTCAAGAATCTTTAAAAGTGCCTGCTGTACGCCTTCGCCTGAAACATCCCTTGTGATTGACGTGTTTTCGCTTTTTCGTCCGATTTTGTCGATTTCGTCAATGAAAATGATACCCCTCTCAGCCTGTGCAATGTCACCGTCAGCGGCATTGATGAGCTTGAGAAGCACATTCTCAACGTCTTCTCCGACGTATCCTGCTTCCGTAAGGGTAGTGGCATCAGCTATTGCAAATGGCACGTTGAGTTTTTGTGCAAGTGTTTTTGCAAGAAGTGTTTTTCCGCTTCCCGTAGGTCCGAGAAGAAGGATGTTTGATTTTTCTATCTTTACGTCCGTAGCCATCTGCTGCTCTTTTGTGATGGACAGCTGCTTGTAATGATTGTACACTGCTACTGACAGGACTTTTTTTGCATAATCCTGTCCAATGACATATTGATCGAGGAATTCCTTGAATTCTTTCGGAGACGGTATGTCTGCCATGTCTATTGGGGCTGCCGTATGCTCCTCGTCATTCAAGATTGCCTGGCATGTCGCAATGCAGTGTTCGCAAATGCAGAACATGTCATTTGGTGATTTTATTATCCTTCTTTTTTCATCTGCCGGTCGACCGCAGAATCCACAGAATTGTACATAGTTTTTTCGGGCCATTATTTAGCTCCTTTTTTTGCGCTGTTCATGATGTGGTCAACTATACCATATGACTTTGCCTCTTCTGCGGTCATGTAGAAGTCTCGTTCAAGATTCTTTGCAATTTCTTCTTCAGACTTGCCTGTTGCTTCCGCAAAATATTTTATGCTGAGTTTCTTGAGCCTTACGATTTCCTTTGCCTGTATTGCAATGTCACTTTCCTGACCCTGTGCTCCTCCCCATGGCTGGTGTATCATCACTCTGCTCGAAGGAAGTGCATAACGCTTTCCTTTTGTTCCTCCTGCAAGAAGAACTGCACCCATGCTGGCTGCCTGTCCCATGCAGATTGTCTGTATGTCGCACCTTACGTACTGCATGGTGTCATATATTGCAAGTCCTGCCGTAACAGAGCCACCCGGACTGTTTATGTACATGCTTATATCCTTTTCAGGATTCTCGCTTTCAAGAAAAAGGATTTGTGCCACGATAAGGTCTGCTGTCTCATCGCGAATTTCTCCGTCAACAAAAATAATTCTGTCGCGCAAAAGTCTTGAGAAAATATCGTAAGCCCTTTCTCCGTTTCCGCTTTTTTCTATTACTGTAGGTACCAAAGTGTTCATAAATTCGTTCATTTTTTTACTCACAAATAACTATTGTCTTATACCGTCAAGATAACGCGAATGATTCCGAAAAATTTGACACGGTTTTATGAATCCGGCCAACATCCGCACTTATAGACACTTGGATGCTGTCCATTTCCCGATATTCATCTCAAAGACGATTCTTGAGTTTTTTCAGAAATTCTAGTTTGCTTTAACTTGTATGTTCTTTTAATATACAAAAAAAAACGGAATCCGACAAGTATTTTATCGAATTCCGCTTGACTGTTTCCATCAACAGGCGAAAAAAATATCGCCTTTCATGGAACTTCTTTTTTATGAAACATGCGTCAAGTCTTAGTTTTCTGCCTTGAAAAGGTCTGCAAGAGTTGTCTTGTCTCCCTTTGAAACTTTTACCTGCTTGTAAAGTTCCTCAAAAAGCTTGTTTTCCTTAACCATGTCAACGACATATTCTTTTGCACGTGGGTCTTCGTAATGCTTTTTTACTTCATCAAGAGTCATTCCGCCTTCTTCAGCAATTCTCTTGAATTCGTTTTCAACATCTTCCGGTGTTGCGCTGATGTTCTTTTCACGAATAAGCTGATCTACGATAAGACGGCTCTTGAGCATTTTTTCTGCATCGCCAGTCCACTGTGTGAGCATGGCTTCTTTTGTCTGTCCGCTTGCCTCTACCATCTTTGCAAGCTGCTCTGGTGTTGTCTGGAACTGCTGTGCCATCATGCCCCAACGGTGTTCCATCTCTGCCTGTACCATTGATTTTGGAAGAGCGATAGGATTTTTTTCAATGAGCTGTGAAAGAAGGCTCTGTGATTTCAATTCTTCAATCTTTCTGTTTTTTGAAATCTCAAGATTCTTCATGATGTCTTTCTTGAGATCGTCAAGAGTCTTGTACTTGTCGCTTACATCCTGTGCAAGATCATCGTCGAGTGCAGGAAGGTTGCGTATCTTGACAGCCTTTACTGTTACGGAAATCTTTTTTGTCTTTCCTGCAAGTTCTTCGTTAGGTTCTGTCTTCTTGTATTTTTTTGTGATGACTTTTGTTTCGTCCTTTTTCATTCCGATGATGTCGTCATCAATCTTGTAGATGTTTTCGCCTGTGCCTACAGTGAATGTGAAACCTTCTCTTTCGCTTCCTTCAACAACTGCATCCTCATCATTGAGTTCCTTGTAGTCGATTGTGACAATGTTGTCTTTCTCTACTGCTTCATCGTCCTTCTTGTCAACAACTGCAGCGTTTCTTTCCTGTATTGCCTTGAGTTCTTCCTCGAGTTCCTTGTCTCCGACAGTTACCTGTGGTTCCTTGATTTCAATCTTTGAAAAATCCTTTACTTCTACTGTTGGGAATACGTCATAAACTACAGTGAATGTGAAGTCTTTTTCCATGTTGAATTCTGGAATTGCATCGTTTTCAAGACGTGGCTGTGCATATGGAAGGGGACGGATGTCCTTTGATTCTTCTTCTGCAAAAATCTGGTTCAGTGACTCGTCAATCAAATCGGCAAGAGCTTCCGACTTCAATGAATCTCCGAATTTCTGCTCAAGTACTTTTGTTGGAACGTGACCCTTGCGGAAGCCTGGAATCTGTACGTTCTTTGCGTACTTTGAAAGGCACTTGTTGTATCCGGAAACAACATCTTCCTTTGAAATTGTTGCAGTCAGTTTTACTGCTGAATTCTCAATCTTTGAAACTTCTTTTGAAACTTTCATGTTGGACCTCTTGTATAAATATTGCAGCCCCTGAAACTTTCAAATCAGAGACCAAAATTACTAAAAAAAAAAGCGATGTGGAATAAACCAAATCGCTTCATAGTCGAGCGGAAAACGGGAATCGAACCCGCAACATCGACCTTGGCAAGGTCGCGCTCTACCATTGAGCCATTTCCGCAAATCACTTTGCATTTTTTAAATTCGAGCGGAAAACGGGAATCGAACCCGCAACATCGACC
>JAZQMW010000053.1:0-15483 GCA_045627025.1 Treponema sp.
AGGCTTCAACATATTTTAGAACGGAAGTATTGGGAACTTTGGTTGCAACTGGATATTTGATGGAGAACAAAACAGAAACTCCTGCTAAGTACCTTTCAAACCCGTCAAAAGTTTATGTGTAATGGGAATTTATCATTCCCATGGAATATCATAATTAATAGTAATTTTTGAATCTAAAATTTCATAGCATGGAGTTAATCCTTCCTTTATACTTCTTTTATTACAATATATAACTGCATCAATCCAACTTATCATATTTACAGGATAAGAATCAGATTGTTTATAACTTGGATTACTACCCATCACATCCATCCACTCTTTTTGAGTAACTTCATGTTTACACATATAAAATGAATCTAATGAAATATTATCTTTTTGTCCTTGTATTTGTAATACTCCAGCTTTTATATATATAAAATCATCACAAAATAGATATGAGGATATCATAAATACAACGCAAATTAAAATTTTGTTTTTCATTTTCACCACTTCCATGGAGCAGAATAATCTATCGGATTATAACTAATCGGATTGTTCTTCCCAAAGTGAACGTCAAATCCCATAACCTTATCCTCTTGCTTTGCTATCTGCTTGCATTCTGTAGTGACACGCCTGCGTAGCATAGCTACTCCGGCTTCCTCACTAAAAATAGTCCACCGGACTGTTTTTGCGGCTTCGCCGCCGTTCGTCATATCTTTCATTTTTAAGTTTAAGCACCTTTGTGAATTTGTTTTCAAAGTCGGCATTGAAATAATAATCTATTGATAATTCAGACGAATTTCTTTCATAAATAATTGACCATTGCGTTTTCCAGTCACCTTCTGTCTGAGAAACTTTTTTTAATGCATCCTTAACATCATCCTTATTCATGATTCCATTTTTGTCAGAATAAATTTCTTTAAGCAAAAGATATCTTTCTTTGGGATTTTCACCGCCTGCATTTATGTCTCCATTTGCAAGATTAAAATTTGTAAGGCATTCGGTTTCTTTTATGATGATTTTTCCATCCATGAATTCAACCGCCACAGATTTTCCAGAGGCATCACTTACATTGAAATGTGACGAGACGTTTCCTGAAGGACAAATATCATATTTTTCGAGCAAGGCTACAGCTTCATCAACTGTTGCGGCCTTATCAAGAAGAAGCCTTATGGCCATTGTAACCGTTATTTTTTTCTTTCCCGTGTCAACAATTTTTTGTCCGCCTTCATTTACCTCAAGTTCTGCGACACAAAGTCCTTTTTCATTTATTCCGTCCATTGGAACATAATACGAGGCAATTGCAATATATTTCATTGCAAATGAATTTGGTCCCAAGCCCTTTTTTCCCGTTATGTTTGCAAACTCACATGTTGATATTGATGCATATCCGTTTTTGGGTGTTGATTTTATTATGATTGGAACCGATTCGTACCAGTCAAAATTTCTGCCCCATATCATTGAGCCGTTTTTATTTTTTGCAGATATCGTACTGCATCCGACGTGTGTTGTTTTGTTTTCTGATTTTTTTGGCTTGTAAAATCCGTGCGACATATAGCCGGTAATCACTGCTCGGAATTCATCATCAGATGAAAGATTGCTTTCCATAATCTCGTCAAAGTGATAATCATCATGAAAAGTCATTTCATAACATCCTTCAAAACCTTTCACTTTTTTTACGCTTCTTGCGATTTTAATTTCATTTCTAAATGTGAAAAATGATAGACAAATCACCAAGAATAAAAGGCATATTACAAGCGTTAATATTTTCATATTTTCTTTTACCACTCCTAAACTGCATGATACAATTTGCACTTAATTAGTTCAATTGGAATTTGTGCAAGTTGCAGTTTATATTTTGCATGATGCATATATCATGGTTCATGTTTTGCTGAAATATCCTCTTGTTTTTCAAGATTTCATTTGCTGCCAGACACATTTTTTTACATGAATAATGTTATTTGTCAAATTCTATGCTAAAATATTTCTGAATACAAATTCCAAGGACAACTGAAATGCACATGTATACACTCAAGAATGCACAGAAGACTCAAACAAAGCTTGCTGACGAGTTAAAAAAAGCAGACCAAATTTCTCACCGACCTCTGTTTCATTTTGCAACTCCTGGAGGCTGGTGCAATGATCCGAATGGATTTTCTGAGTTTAAGGAATGCATTCATCTTTTTTATCAATATCATCCATATTCAACTCATTGGGGTCCAATGCACTGGGGGCATGCAACTTCTAAAAATATGCTTGAGTGGAATCTTGCAAAAGTAGCATTGGCTCCTGACTCTGATGCAGACTTCAAAGGTTGTTTTTCTGGAACTGGCTTGCAAGATGGCGACAGTCATGTTCTAGTTTATACAGGCGTTACAAATAATGGTAAAGTTGATGTCCAAAATCAGTGTCTTGCTTTTGGTGACGGAACAGATTACAAAAAGTTTGAATCAAATCCTGTTGTGACATCCAAAATGATTCCTTTTGAATTCAACATGGAACATTTTCGTGATCCAAAAATTTTTGCAAAGGATGGAAAATATTTCATGATTTGCGTTATCAAACAACTTAATGGATTTGGTGCAATGGTTATGTTTCAATCAGATAATCTTAAAACATGGTCTTACAAGGGTATGATTGATTCAAGTAAAGATGGACTCAGCAATATGTGGGAATGCCCTGATTTTTTTACTCTTGACGGAAAGGATTTTTTGATTTTTTCGCCACAGGAAGTAAAGGAAAATTCAGAACTTGGTTTTCATGATGGCAACAACAGTGTTTATGTGAGTGGATTTCTTGATTTTGAAAAATGTGAATTTATTCGTGAAAAGAGAATTGAAAATAATTATACGGCAGCTCCGATTGATTACGGAATTGATTTTTACGCACCCGAGACAACACGGCTTTCTGACGGACGTACAATTATGATTGGCTGGATGCAATCTTGGGAATCGTATATTACTCCAAAAGAATATGTTTGGTCTGGAATGATGACTCTTCCTCGCGAGCTTCACTTTAAGGATAACCGCCTTTATCAGATGCCAATTCGAGAACTTGAGGATTGGAAAAATCTTGAAAAATCTTCATCGCTTGATTTTGGTGATGAAATCATTCTTTTTAAAAATCAGCAGCGTCATTTTGAGCTTGATTTTGAAATTTCTTCTGAATCTTTAGAAGGATTTTCTTCACTTTTGATTTGTAATCATAATGGCGAACAGGTTAAGCTGAATTTTAATTTTACTGAAAAGACAATTTCTTTTGACAGAACAAAATCTTTGACTCCGGGAACAATTCAATCACGCACTGTAAAAATTCCAATTGAAGGAAAAAAGTTGAAAGCCAAAATTATTTGTGATACATGTTCTCTTGAAATTTTTATTGATGATGGAAAACTTGCTTTTACAAACACTTTCTTTTTTACCGATGCAGAATCTGACTTGATTTTTAAAAATGATACTTCAAAAAAGATTGACTACACTTTTTATAAAATTCAAAAGAATCATTTTGATTAAAGTTGATTTAGAAAGTTGCATTATGCAAGCAAAAGCCAGGAATGCAAACTGTTTGTCTTTTCCAAAACGACACAATAAAAAGCAAGCCGTGAATTGGAATGCATACCGTCGCAAAGGGCGACCAGATGTCTTGATGCAAACATATGCCATGTTTTGAAACCGTGAGTCTTGACGCAAACCGTCAAAGTGGGCGCCCCCAAAGCATGCCGATGTGTAACTTCACGCAAAGCTGCAATTGAAAACCAATTCTCAATTCTCAATTCTCAATTCTCAATTTATGTTCCGTGAGTATTCCATCATGATATACAAGTTTCAGGCTGAAAAAAGAATTTTTTTCCTGCAACAGGCGGAGGAAAATTTTATCACCTTCCCATAGATTTAGTTTCAGCAAATCTTCTTTTTTAATCCATTCAAGCTTGCCTTCATCACAATCTTTTATTTCTCCAGAAAAATCATCACTTGTATAAAGGCACATGTATTCTGTAATAGTATCTTTTCCTTTTTCATGACTTATAAAAGTAACAATGCCTCTAAACTCAAACGAATTAAGCGTAAGTCCGGTTTCTTCCATTACTTCTCTTAAAAGGCAATCTTCAGGACTTTCTTCTTTTTCAAAATGACCTCCGACACCAATCCATTTATCTTTGTTGATGTCATTTTCTTTTTTTACGCGGTGAAGCATAAGGTAAGAATCATTTTTTTCTATGTAACATAAAGTTGTAAGTTGGCTTCTCATAATTTTTCCTGCATTGGACTTTTGTTCAAAAAATTTGATTCATTATATCAATTGGATTTTAAAATCTCAATATTCAAAAAATAATTTCCTTGCATGACAAAAAGATGTATTTCCATTCTTCAAATCTGATCCTAAATGCATTCTGATAAATCATCAGCAAACCGAGATTGTTTTCCAAATCGTTAAAAGGAGCGACTGTGTATCAGTTTTAAAACCGCTGAACTAAAAGCTAACCGTGACACTTGACGCAGACCGTCATATTAAAAAGCTAACTGTGACACTAAATGCAAACCGTCGAAAGGGGCGTGCAAAAAATCCTGTCACAAACTGATGCACTGTTTGGAAACCGTGAATCTTGACTTTAACCGCCTAAATGGGGCTGACCGGGTATCATTTTCCAAACCGACATACTGAATGCTAATTGTGGTACAAAATACTGACCGTCAAACGGGGTGCCCCAAAAGGATGATGATGTTTACTCTTCCAACAAACTTGCAGTCAAAACCTTTTTCAATTGCAAATTTTCGCCCCAAAAGCAAAACAATGTATAATTTGTCGCAAATTTGCAGTTGAGACCCCTTCCAATCGCAAATTTTCCCAAAAAAAACGCAAACCGATGTTTACTTCACGCAAAGGAGCAATCAAACCCTATCCAATTGCAAATTCCGCCCCCTCAAATGCATTCCAATGTATACCTTCATGCAAATTTGCACCTAAAACCCGCACAAATGCAAATTCTCCCCCCATAAAAGCATATCTTTGTATATCCTCGCAATGTAACACACACACCGTGTGTCAGCTGTCAAACATGGGTATTTGTATTTTACCATTATTTTACAACTTCGTTTCCTTACCAACACCTCAGAGGAATCTCATATTTTTATGGAATTTTTCTTTAAAAAAGTGTAAAATATAAGTGGTATTTCTTATTCGTTAAGAAATGTCCCCCCATATTACCACAGAAAAGTGTTTTAGACCCTTTATACAGGAAGATATATATGAAAGGCATAATTTTAGCCGGAGGATCCGGTACTCGTTTATATCCAATAACAAAGGCCGTCAGCAAGCAGATTCTGCCGATTTATGACAAGCCAATGATTTACTATCCGTTGTCATGTCTTATGCTTGCAGGAATCCGGGAAGTTTTGATTATTTCAACTCCCAGAGATTTACCAACATTCAAAGAACTTTTTGGCGACGGCGCATGGCTTGGCATGCATTTTGAATATGCCGTTCAGGACAAACCTCGTGGCCTTGCCGATGCATTTATCGTTGGAAAAGAATTTATCGGCAAAGATGATGTAGCCCTTGTTCTTGGTGACAACATCTTTTATGGTCAGAGTTTTACCGCCACACTTAAATCTGCCGCAAAAAAAGTCAGCGAAAAACGTGGCGCAGTCATTTTTGGTTACTATGTCGCAGATCCCACAGCTTACGGTGTTGTAGAATTTGACAAAGAAGGAAATGCTCTCGGTATTGAAGAAAAACCTGCAAAACCAAAATCAAATTACGCAGTGCCAGGACTTTATTTTTATGACAATTCTGTTGTAGAAATTGCCGCAAACGTAAAACCTTCTGCCCGTGGAGAAATTGAAATTACAGCCGTGAACAATGAATATCTTGCCCGTAAGCAGCTTAAAGTTGAACTTCTTGGCCGTGGAATGGCTTGGCTTGATACAGGGACTTACGAAGGACTTCAGGAAGCAGGAAACTTTGTTGCAACAATCCAGAAACGTCAGGGATTTTATGTTGCATGTCTTGAAGAAATTGCATACAACAACAAATGGATTTCAAAAGATCAACTTCTTGAAATGGCCAAAGGCTATAAGACAGAATATGGTCGTTATCTGGAATTTATCGCAAATATGTAAGGAGAATGGTGGTTTCGACAGGATCAACCACTGCGAAATATTATGGCTTTTGAGTTTAAGAAATGTGATATAGATGGTTTGTTTGAGATTCAGCCAAAAATTTTTGGTGATAATCGTGGATATTTTTTAGAAACTTATTCTGAGAAAGATTTTTTTGAAGCAGGACTTACAATGAAATTTGTTTAGGACAATCAGAGTAAATCTACAAAAAATGTACTTCGAGGACTTCACTTCCAGACAAAACATCCTCAAGGAAAACTTGTTCGCGCACTTGAAGGAAAAGTTTACGATGTTGCTGTTGACCTTAGAGCCGGCAGTAAAACTTTTGGCAAATATTATGGTGTGATTCTTGACAGTGAAAAGCAGAACATGTTCTACATTCCAGAAGGATTTGCACACGGATTTTGCGTTTTGACGGAAACTGCAACATTTGCGTATAAATGCACGGATTTTTATCATCCGGAAGATGAGGGCGGCCTTATGTGGAATGACCCTGCAATTGGAATCGACTGGGAATCAATTCTTCCAGGAATCACAGAAAATGCAAATCTTAGCGAAAAGGACAAAAAACATGCTCCTTTCAGCATGGATAAAAAATATTTTGATATGAATGCAAAGTGGATTGGTAATAATTGATAATTGACAATGGAGAATTGAAAATGAGAAAGCTGAAGAATATATTAGTAACTGGCGGAGCAGGTTTTATAGGTTGTAACTTCATTCATTATTTGTTTGGTCTTTCAAATAGCGGCACTGACCTTTTTGGCGATGCAAATTTTACGGGAAACGTTGTGAACGTTGACTGTCTTACATATGCAGGAAATCTTGAATCCCTCAAGGATGTGGATGAGAAGTTTGGTAGTGGAGTGGCTTCGACAGGATCAACCACCGCAAAGCAGCGCTACTTTTTTGAAAAGGTAGATATTACTGACCGTGCGGAAATCGAGCGCATCTTCAAGCAGTATGACATTGATACGGTAATACACTTTGCTGCAGAAAGCCATGTAGACCGTTCCATTCTTGGACCTGAAGCTTTCATGAAAACAAACGTAATGGGAACATATACACTTCTTGATGTTGCGAGAAATTATTGGAATGTATCACTTGATAATCCTCGTGATGATGTTTTATTCCATCATATTTCCACTGATGAGGTTTACGGTTCTCTTGGTGAAACTGGTTACTTCCTTGAAACAACTCCATATGATCCTCGATCTCCTTATTCATCATCAAAAGCAAGTTCGGACCACATCGTCATGGCTTATTATCACACTTACGGGCTTCCAATCACATTGTCTAACTGCACGAACAACTATGGACCTTTCCAGTTTCCGGAAAAACTTCTTCCACTTATGATATCAAATATCAAGGACGGAAAAAATCTTCCTGTTTACGGAAAGGGTGACAACATACGCGACTGGATTTACGTTGAAGACCACAATCGTGGGGTTTGGGAAATCGTAAACAAATCTCCAGCCGGTGAAAAATGGAATCTTGGCGGTGAAAATGAATGGCAGAACATCAAGCTTTTGAATGAAGTCATTAACCTTACTTCAAAAGAACTTGGAAAAGATGCAGAAGATGTTCGTAAGACAATCACTTACGTAAAAGATAGACCTGGACACGACAAACGCTACGCAATTGACTGTACGAAGGCAAAGGCAAAACTTGGTTGGGAGCGCAAGATGACTTTTGAACAGGGACTTCTTGCCACAATCCGCTGGTATCTTAATCACGGCGAATGGATTTCACATATTCAGAGCGGTGCTTACAAAGACTGGATTTCTAAAAATTATACAGAGCAGGGTAGATAATATGATTTGGCTTGTCGGTTGTAACGGAATGCTTGGAAGTGAGATTGCTCGCCAACTTAAAGAAAACAATTTGGATTATGTTGGAACAGATCGCGACGTAGATTTTACGGATGTTTCGGCCATTGATGCTTTTGTTAATGGGAAAAATATTGATTACATCATTAACTGTGCGGCTTATACTGCTGTAGATAAAGCTGAAAGTGACGTAGAGCTTGCATCAAAGCTTAATGAAAAAGGACCTCTTAATCTTTCAGAAACTGCAAAAAAACTTGATGCTACATTAATTCATATTTCTACCGACTACGTATTTGACGGTATGGGCAATACACCTCGTACGGAAGATATGCCTGTGGCTCCTGTCGGTGTGTATGGCGTTACAAAGGCCGCTGGTGAAAAAGCAGTCATGGAAAACTGCAAGAAATATTACATTCTTCGTACTGCATGGCTTTATGGATGGGCTGGGAAAAATTTCGTATACACAATGATTCGTGCCATGAATACCCATGATGCGGTTAAGGTTGTAAATGACCAGAAGGGAACTCCAACTTTTGCAGGAGATCTTGCATCTGTAATCATCAAGCTGGTTGGAAAAAAAGATATTCCTTATGGAATATATCATTGCACGGATCTTGGTGAAATTACATGGTGGGATTTTACAAACGAAATAAAGAAACAGGGAATTAAAACAGGATGGATTAATGAAACTGGAAAAAAATGCATTGTAAATCCTTGCACTACGGATGAATATCCAACTCCTGCAAAACGTCCTGCATATTCTGTTCTTTGCAAGGATAAAATTCAAAAATCCCTCGGAATCACATTGCCTGACTGGAAAGAAAGTTTAAAAATTTTTTTGACGTCAGAATTATTTGATGAAGAGAAAATCAAATAGCAAATGTTGATAATCTGCTATTGATGAAAATGGTTATGCATGTTGGATTTAGGACTCGATGTCTTTTAAATCGGCAATAATTTCTATTGCTCTTTTTTTATCTACATCGTAACCATATTCGCAAATAGGACATTCTGCCCGGTAAAAAGTTTTGTATGGAATGGTTGGAATCCAGTAAAGAGTAAACCATTCCCTGTATCTTACCAGATTGAAAGGCGTTGTGTTGTGGCAGTGTTCACAATTAAACTGTTTGTCGACAAATCCCAGAACCTTTCTAGAGTGCTTGTTTCCGAAAACAATAAACATTTGATTCTCCTGTTTTTTCGCGTAACGTGATTGTAATGATTTTTTTGATTTATAACAATACAAATGTTCGTCAGCGTTATGTCAGTTTCATATCCAAGTTTGTTTTTGTGTAATTGGTTTAAAATAAAAAAACTCCAGTTGTTTACTGAAGTCTTTTTACTTTGGGCCATACGTTCGCTACGCTACCGTTTGGCCTATAGGAAATTATCTACGTAACTTTTCTCACTTCGTTGCGAAAAGTTTGGGCCATCTTGGATTTGAACCAAGGACCAAAGGATTATGAGTCCTCTGCTCTAACCGCTGAGCTAATGGCCCGAAAATGTATGCAAATTGTAGCATAAAAAACGGGGTTGGTCAATTATGGATGCGAGTTCTTGAAGGGCATTTTTTAAGGAAAAATCTTCAAGGTACGCAGAATTTCTTTATGTTCATCCGTTCCCCCAAAGCTTTCTATGCCCTTTTGTATTGCCTTGTTGTGCGTCCATGCATTCAGTTTTCTGTCCTCAAGAATCTTTATGGAATCGTCCCATTTGAATGCAAATGCAGTTGCAAAGTACCAGGCAACCATCATGTTTATGAAATACGAATCAAAATACTCAGGCGGTTTTCCGATGTCTTTTTGTGAATTGGATTTGCATACAGGTTGAATGCATGCATTTGCGGCAAGGTCAAGGTATTCACGCTTGAAATTTTTTTTCAAGGTAAAAATCCATCAGCATTTTAAGACCGAATCTTCTTTCATAGCATTTTTCTGCCTCAATCCATTTTTTCACATGTGGAAAAAGCTTTTCTGAATTTTCTTCAAAACATTTTGGATGTCCGATATCGGTTACGGCCCAGCTTCTTATGTGCGGAACAAATTCAATGCATGCCTTGATTGTTTTTTCATAGTCACCGAGCATGTTTATCAAAATCATGTGCATCAAATCTTCTTCGTAATATTTATGCGGAAGAGAATGCATGAAAGCTTCGTAATCGCATGAATCAAAAACTTTTTTTGAAACCTTTCTGACATCACCGTTTTTGACACCTATTACCGTGTCGCCAGGCATTGTCCTTTTTATCCACGAAAGTCTTTTTTTGCCTTTTCAATTGAATTATCAAAAAGCATTTTCTGAAACTTTGTCATATCATTTCATTCTTAAAAATTACCATCAATTTTTTACGACTTCTTCTTTTAGAAATTTCCAGTTTGCGATGGCAGGTTTTTGTTTTGTGTATTCCTGGTCTTTCACAGTTTGATAACAAATCGTAATGTTTCCAGACTTTGCAAGTTTTGATACCGACTCTGAGTAAATTAAAAATCCGTTTGCATAAAATTCAACTTTTCCAGAATCTGTTGTGCGGATTTTCAAAATATTTCGCTTTGTTGAATCTATGTGAGAATTTTCCGCTTTGATTGTTGCAAGCTTTTCATAATTGTCAACGTTTTGTGATTTGTTGTAATGTCTGAATTGGATTGTAATTTCATTTTTTGGAGTGTAGCAGAACCAATAAAATTCCATCGGTGCGCCTTCTCCTTTTCCTTTTGACTCAAACCAATTTATGCCAACGTTTCTTAAATATTCATTTCCGTAAACTTCAACTTCAACACCTGAAGATTTTTCTGAAAGCCCAAAATTTGTCATGCCATAATTACTGACGGAATTAGTACCTTTTCCGCTATCGACATATGCTTTTACAATTCCTGAATCATCATCAATGGACAAATCTTTTCTTGATGCTTCAATTCGCATGGAAGGATTTGCACTGTTTTTTACATCAGTTTTATTTTCTGTAAAACTCTTCACCGTTTCCGTGCTTTTTATCAAATCATTTCCCTGACTTGCAAGTGAAATTGTCTCTGAATCAGAATCCGAATCGGAACTGCAACCTGCAAACATCATGAAAATTGTAAAAATTGCAAACAAATTTTTTTTCATAAAATCCACCTTATCTTTTATTTTGGACACTTAAAACTTTTGCCCAGATTTCTGCTTTTTTGGAGCTTGATGCTGTTGATTTTGTATTGTAGCAAAAAGTCAGCTTGTCAGATTCTGTTAAAGAAAAAGCCATTTCTGGTTTTAAAAGTTTTTTCACTAAATATCCATTTATGTAAATTTCCACGTTTCCGAAATCAGTTGTTCTGACTTTTATGGTGTTAAAATTGGCAGCGTCCAAATGTGATTCGTTGCTGCTTAACGTGAAAATTGTTTTTGAAACTTCATTAATTCTTGATTTCATTTCAAAAGACGAATCTTCTTTTATAAGAAAATCAAATCTGTCATATTTGGGTGAGCTTTTTTTGAAAATTTGAAATCCCGCAAATTTAACTTGGTCGTTAAACTTGATTTTTCCTTCAAAGCCACAACCGTACATTGATTTTCCGTCACTGTAACAAAATCCTCTGTTTGTGGATTCATTTGCATTTGTGCAAGTGCTTTTCAAACATTCATTTTCCCAAGACAAATCCGGCATGAGTGATGGATAGAAAGAATTTTTTTCGTTTGAAGTATCTTTGTTTGTAAAATTATTTGCTGTCTCAAAATCAGAATCTGAATCCGAATCGGAACTGCAACCTGCAAACAAAATTAAAATAAGTAAAAATGCTGATAATGTTTTTTTCATAAATGCTTCCTTTTATTTTGCTGTCTGAATTGTAATGAATTTGAACCAGCTTTCTGCTTTCGTAGAACTTGAATACGTTGTGCCAGATTTTAATGAATAAGAAATTCCAACTGTACCCGGATTTATTTTTAAACTTCCATTTTCTATGGAGTGAACCAAATATCCGTTTACATAAATTTCCGTTTTTCCGGAATCAGTCCGCTTTACCTTGATTTTGTTCAATTTGCCTAAATCAATGTGGGATTGTTCTTTTGAAAGTTCTTTTATTTTTGTCCAATTTGATTTGCTGTTTTCATATTTGCAGTGGTCAATTCTAAATTTTCCATCAGAGACGATATTAAGCCAATAATATGTATAAGTCGGAGAACCGTTTTTTACATCGCGCCATTCAATTCCTGCTCGATTCATGTTTTCATTAATTTTGATTTCAGCTTCAAAGCCTGTTATTTTTGTACCGATATTTGAGAACATCCAGTTTGATATTGTATTTCCTCCTGTGCCGGATGAAACTGCTGCCTTGAAATATCCATTGTCCATTGAAAAATCTTCTCGGCCTTTGTTTCCGTTTTCTTTTCCGAACTTTGACGTCAAACCTGTTTTGTCTTCATATTTAAAATTGTTTGCTGTTTCGCTGCTTTTTATTTCATCTTGTCCTTGTGAAGCCAAAGTAAATGTCTCTCCAAAATCTGAATCGGAATCCGAACTGCATCCTGCAAAAACAAATATAAAAGCTGTGAAAAGTGCAAAAAAAGTTTTCATGGTGACCTCCGTTTTATTTTATTTTAAAACATTTTTTTGTTTTTTCTCAAAAAAGTTTTAAAACTGGATAATCAATAAAGCCTTCTAAAGTATTTTAAAATACTTCACAATCAAATTATATTGAAAAATGTTCCACATAACAATTGATTTTTGTGTTAATGATACGGGAACTTTAAAAATTACTTTTTTTCTGCACAAAAAGACAGGTTTTTTTTCCATAAAACTTATAATTTTTTTTATGAATAAGACATTTTTTGAAAACGTAGACTGTATTTCTCTTACAGTCAAAAATCTCGACGAGGGACTTGCATTCTACAGGGATGCACTTAATCTCAAACTTTTGTGGCAGACAAAAACTTCTTGTGGCCTTGGAATGGACAAAGATATTACGGAAGTGGTGCTCACAACTGCTGACAATCCGATGGTGGACTTCAAGGTGGAAAATGTTCTTGAAGCAATTCAGAAATTTACAAAGGCCGGCGGAAAGGTTGAATATGGACCTTTTGACATTGACATTGGAAAATGTGCCGTAATGAGCGATCCGTGGGGAAACAGTTATTGCATACTCGACATGACGAAAGGAACTTATGATGTGGATGAAACTGGTGCAGTTACCGGAGTTTCCCAAAAGTAAGATAATGGCACCTCTGGAAAATATTTTTTTGGAGATGCCTTATGTCAGAGCAATTTGCAAATTGATAAATGCGTTAAAACAGATGTAACTTTAAAAATAGCTTGCAAAGATTTTTCTTAATTCCCTTGCAACACAATCTTCTGCGTTTGAATATTCAGAAACAAAATCGGCAGCATCCTTGCATTCTTTCATGGAATTTGAAACTGCAATTCCAAGCCCTGAAAGTTTAAGCATTTCCACATCATTTATTGCATCGCCAAAAGCCACGCATTCTTTGGGATTTATTCCCAAAAGTTTGCAGCATCGTTCCATGCCCTTGTGTTTTCCGCTTTCTATATTTGAAAATTCTATAAGATATCTTTCACTGTTTGTGATGTATATGTCTGGAAATTTGTGTTCCATATCCTGCATGATTTTTTGTATGACATCAGGATTTGAAATTATGTCAAATGCTTCAATTTTCGATATGTTTTCCAAAAGAAAAGAATCAAAATCATCAACTCTCTTTCTTGTAGACTGGACATATTTTTTTCTGTCAGGAATTTTTTCACCTGCAATCGAAGGGTTGTTCCAGTAATCAAAAGGAGCATATCCCTGTCCGTTTATGAAAATTTCATGTTGCGTGTCATAAGGTTTTATAAAGTGAAGAAGATTTTTCATATCTTTTTTGGGAATGCACATTGTACTCAAAGGGGTACCAGTCTTCATTTCATTTATGGAAACACCGTTGCTTGTCACGGCGTATTTTATTCCATCAATAGAAAATAAATCTTTCGGAAGTGAATTGAAAGCCCTGCCGCTTGAAGGAACAAAATCAATTCCCCTTGATGCAAGATTACAGATGGTCTCTCTTGTAAATTCTGATATTTCAGATGTCGGAGAGAGAAGCGTTTTATCAAGATCTGAAAATATGCATTTAAAATGTGTGTTCATTCATGCCTCCCATAAAAAGACAATCAGGAAAATTCAATTTTCGTCCTTTTTTCTTTAATTTCGATATGCCGATTTTATCATAAAATTAAATTCATTAAAACATGAATGAGAATATTTCGCGGAAATTTCGCAAATGAAATTCTTCTTGATGCAAACCGTCAAAAAAGAAAGCTGACCGAGAATTGAAATCCAAACAGTCAAAAGGGGGCAAATCCAAAGCGTGTCGATGCATATCTTGCAGCAAATTTGCAAACGTCCCTCTTTCAATCGAAAATTTCTCTCAAAAAGCATGATGACGCATAACTTTACGCAAATTAAAACCTTTCAATTATTTTTTAATTCCAGTAAAATTACATCATGACGATTCAAAAACTTTACAGTTACGCAAGGCAATGCATTCAGCAGTTTGACCTTATTTCAGAAGGCGACAAAATTGCCCTTGGCATTTCAGGTGGAAAAGATTCAATTGCCCTTCTTTATGCCCTTTCTGGACTACGCAAATTCTATCCCGAAAAATTTGAAATAATTGCAGTTACCGCAGATTTGGGATTTGGAGAATTTGATTTGTCTCCAATCAAAAAATTATGTGCTGAGCTTGATGTCGAATACCATGTCATGAAGACAGATATTGCCATGATTTTGAAAGAAAAAGTAAAAAAAGGGACATATTGTTCCATGTGTGCAAAACTTCGAAAAGGTGCTATTAATAATTTTGCAAGGGAACATGGATGTAATAAAGTTGCATATGCACATCATCAAGACGATATGATTGAAACTATGATGCTTTCTCTTATTTATGAAGGACAATTTTTTACCTTTGCACCGAAAACCTGTTATAAAGAATCTGGCATTACTGTAATAAGACCTCTCATAAATGTTCCTGAAAACGATATAATCGGATTTAGAAACAAGTATTCCATTCCATGTGTCAAAAATCCATGTCCGAACGATGGAACTACGAGACGCGAATATGTGAAAAAACTTATTGCACAAATGAACAGGGATAATCGTGGCGTAAAAGCAAAAATGTACAATGCCATATTGAAAGGAAAGATTTATGAATGGAATTAAGGTTGTGTTGATTGGCTAAGATAAAAACAGCAGTCACCTTTTTCTATGCTGGGGTAGGTGCAGATTTGCATCTGCATGCATTTGGGGTCGTCACCCAGCCCCATTTTTCAGCCATTTATTTCTGACTTTATTCGCTCGACATCTTGAACGGTAAGGGACGTATATCCTGCGATTGTTTCCAAAGGAAGATTGTCTTTCAGCATGGAGATGACGAAGTTTTTGGTTACCGATTCAGTCACTTTCTTTGTGTTTTCGTCAACGGCTTCTTTCACGGCCCTTCTTTTTTCGTCTTCCATTCCAATGTACATCTTCAAATACTCCGTCCTGAATGTTTCAGTGTGCTTGATGTTGTCAACACTCTGCTTGATG
>JAZQMW010000054.1:0-4537 GCA_045627025.1 Treponema sp.
CTTGAGTCTGAGTACGGAATCTGCCTTCCGAGGGAAATGCAGAAAGTGTTCGGGCGTGTCGTCAAGAACTTTGCGGACAGGTTTCAGTGTGAGCTTAAAAGCGACGACATCTACAGGATATTTGAGTCCACGTGGCTTGCAACTACGTCACCTCTGAACATTCTGGTGCTTGTGGAGCGTCACGTTGAAGGTGCTCGTGGATGCGAGGAAAACTCACAGCAGGTAGCGTGCATGGCGACAATTGAATATAACGGAGAAAAGAAAGCCATATCCGCAAACGGAAACGGACCTTTGAACGCATTCGTGAATGCCTTGAAGATGGCTTCCGTTCCTGACTTCAACATAACGTATTTCCAGGAGCATTCCATTGGAAAAGGATCGGGCACAAAGGCTCTTGCATACGTGCAGATAACCCTTTCTGACGGAACCACGAAATGGGGTGCCGGAAGGTCTTCAAACGTAAGCCGTGCGGGTATTGCGGCCGTTGTAAGCGCATTGAATTTCAGGGATTTCGGAAAAACATTGCCCCGTGAAAGCTGAAATCGCAGTGGTTGGGCTTCGATTGCAAATGGCGTTTTCAAAAAATCTCCCGTGTCATGACTGAGACTGCCGAAATGGCGGTGGTTGAGCATCTGTCGAAACTACCACATCATTTTTCGAAAATCAGGACTTTTTCAGTGGCCTTGGCATGAATTTACCATTTTTTAGGATTTTCAGTGTCGCTCATGTCTATGCGGGCAAGGTAAAGCGAGCGCACCATTAAATCTTGGTGGTCTTTAATTTTGAATATGTAATATGATCTTTTGTTGCTTCTGAAGTAAACCGTATAGGTTTCTTGGCAGTCATTAAGTACGGTTGACGAGACGATTTCTCCGTCATGCACTGAAGTTTCCGGATTTGAAAAGCTTGAAATGTTTGCCTTTCCCTTTGAATAAAGCGTTTTGTATGCACCATCTATGGAACTTGCTTTGGAAGAATATTCGCGTGTTATTTCCCCATATTTTATCATGAGGAGTTCGTTTACTGCAGGAAGATACCATGTTACCCTGCTGTTTTTGTTATACGTATTCTTAAGGTATTGGTACATCGGGGATGCGTTCAGGGCATTGGTGTTTTTTATGATTGCCTGATATGTTTGATATCCTTCCCTGTTTGTGTCATATGAGCCGCCTCCATCCGATCCGTACGGATAGTTTTTGTTGTAATCCTTGGTATGCACCAATTTCTTAGTCTGGTCGAAGTTTGGAGTAATGATCCTTACGATTGAATCGTCATCTTTACAATTTTCATTTCTTGCAGCAATACCATAGTAGTTTCCCGTAAGCGCCACAATTCCGGCAAGCTCCTTGTCATCGTAATAATTTTCCGAGCAGAAAAGGCCGTCGTTTGAGGTGTAATAGCAGAAATCTCCTGCAGTAACGCCTCCTGTTTCTGTCACATATGTCGTGCCTGAAGCATTTCCCGCATAGTCCACTGTCCTCAGGTAATATCCGTATTTGGTTCCGGATTTTGCATTTCTGAATGTTTTCTTTAAATGTTTTGACGTACCAAGAACATTTGTCTTGTCGTTGAAATCAACGGTTTTGAAACCGCTGTTTGAAGAAGTTGAATACTCAACGTGGTCAAAATCTTCATTGGAAGGTGTGTTGAGGTATACGTCCACGATGCCGTGCCTGACTCCGGTATATGTTCCGGAAAGGAGAGACGGAGCCGTATTGTCATAATAGCTGCTGTATGATGAGCTTTCGTTTCCTGCATAGTCCACGCTGTAGAAGCGGTATTCATACTTGTGCTGGTTTGCAAGACCCGTGAATTCATAGGTTTTTGTACTGCTTGAATTCTGCGTGAATGTTTTTCCCGTAAGTTTGCCGGAGGTTTTGTCATACTGCCTGATTACGACATGGGAAACGTCACTTCCGGAAGGATTTGAATTCCATTTTACGGTTTCCCTGTCATAAGTTTTTCGGGAACCAGACATGCTGCTTGCATAAGTGCTTGGCCCCGTTTTGTCAGACCATGCAGTATATTCAGGAGACTTGTTTCCGAAAATGTCCACGTTGTAGAATCTGTATTCATATCTTTTTTGGTTTTCAAGTTTCTTGTCTTCATCCTCTCCAAAATTCTGAGAAACAGCATCTTTTGTTTTTTCAAATGTTTCCATTCTTTCATTTTCAAGCCATCGTTCAACAATCACATGGTCAAAATCCCAGTCCGTATGATTTTTCCATTTTACGGTTTCTTTGTCGGCTGAGTTTCTTGTATTGCCGAGATTTGTGACATTTTGCTTTTTGGAAACCATGTCGTGCACAAAATAATATGATGTCGGTGCGGATGATTTTTCATTTTTGTCATAACATGTAAAATCAATTCTGTATAGACCCTCGTCTTCATCCTTCAGGGGCAAAAGAACTGCCGTTCCTTCATCATCATCTTTGCCTTTCCCAATGCTCTTTGTTTTTACTGCTGCATTTTGGCCGGTAATTTCCAGATCGTTAATCTGGCCGTCTTCAATTTTAGTTTCTGCTGCAGGGTAATGCCTGTCATTTACTTTGTACAAAGACCATTTGAGTGAATTTGGACCTGAACCCGCATCGGAGAAGCCTCCCTTTACCCAGATCGTGTTTGAAGTAAGGTTGTTTGCCACATATTCAGAATCATCGATGTTTTCGAATTCAGAAAGAAGTTTTTTCGTAGACACGTCTTCATCCTGGTCTTTTGATGCGAAAAGTACCGTGAAATTGTCGGTGCCGCTTGTGATGAATTCAGGCGCGTCGTTATCAATTCTTCCGTTTGTATAATATGCCCACTCATAATCTCCGGAAAGGTTTACGAGACTGTTTTCCAGTTTGCATGCAATTTGAGAATCGATCGTTACAATGATTTCCGTGGCTCCCGGAGGTGCCTCCTTGCCTTGTTTTGTGTCAATTCGCAAAACACTTTTATCTGTGGCATCGAAATATGGAGCTTCATAACAACTCAGCAAATTATAATTCGGGTCGTTTCTTTTTGTAATGGAAATGTTTTAAAAACAAGAGTCTGCGCATCTTTTCCATCACCATTAAGGATTTTTTCCATGTTCTTTGGAATTTCTTTTTCATCAAAATAGATGGAAGAATCATCCATCGGCTTGTTGAACATTACGATGACGCGTCTGTCTCGGTAAACGCCGTTTGAATCGTAAAGCGGAGAATAACTTACGACCTTTGGCCTTTTTGCGCATAGTGGCTTTATCCAAAGTTCAATTCCGGAATTTTCAGCCGGTGCTTTTTCAAGCGTGAAAGTTGTGCTTGAAGATTCAGGCTTTTGGATTTTTATGTAAGTTCCGTTTGGAAGCTCTTCTCCTTCCTTTCCTTTTGCGTTTGCGTCATAAACCATCCATCTTATGAACTGGTAGTCGGATCTTGCCGTAAATCCAAGTGTTCCGCCTCGTCCTTCAAGATATTCCCTGTTTATGTCGTACGAATAGCTTCCAAGTTCGTTTGACACGCCATATATGAAAGTTTCTGGAATTCTATGGATCAATGCCTTGAAAGTGACGTTTGAGGCTTCGTTTATGATGATGAGATTTGCAGTCGCAGTCTGGGTTTCCGTGTTGAATCCGTTTTCATCGCTTTCTGACGAGGCTTCAGGAATCTTTCGGTAGATTGCTTCCTCGTTTGAGCAGTTCCATCCGTCAAAAACGTAACCGTCATTCATCTTGTATGTGACCGTGATTTCTTCGCCTATGCTGAACTGCTGGCTTATCGCTTGTGATGCGATTCCGTTTACCTTGAATGAGCCTGCGTTTTCATCTTCGTTTCCGAATGTGATGAATGTCTTGTCGCTCGTCTTGGAATTGATTCTGTAGACATGCGTGAGCTCTTCTCCGATTTCAATTTCTTCTCCGTTTTTTCCCACGTACTTGAAATCTTCCGGTATGGTGACGATTATGTTCTTGAAATTATTTCCGATTACGGAAATCCTGTTGTCTTTTTTGGCCGCGATTATGAGCTGCCTGTCATCGAGTATTGGCTTTTCAAAATGAAGTCTTGCGTCAACGTTTGAGCCTTCGATGGAAATCTGTATTTTTGAAAGGTCTGAGTTTTTTGAAAGCGGTGATGAGAGCACAAGCTTTATGGTGCTGTCTCTTGGAACTCCGTCGTCAGAATATTCAGGATACTGTGACTCAAACGAAAGAAATGATTCGCAGTAGGGTTTGATGAGAATTTCAGAGTCTGGAATTTTTTTCAGCGTGACTGTCGTTTCGAGTGCCTTTCTGTCACCAAAAGACACGTAACTTTCCATGGAGACGTTTTCGTTTCCCTTTTTCAAAGCCTTCCATTCAAGAAACCTGTATGTCTTTGCCTTTGAAAAACTGATTGCGAGGCTGTCCGTTACTTTCAGGCTGTTTTCGCCAAGGCCCGTGACTATTGAGCCTGTTCCCTCATCGCATGAAACCTGCACCTTGTATGAAGATGAGTTTGCGTATTGAATCGAATCTTCAAGGCTTTCCAGAATGTCTGAGCCGTTCAGGAAGTTTGTGCATCCCGTAAGGCTT
>JAZQMW010000055.1:0-19520 GCA_045627025.1 Treponema sp.
AGGTTTGTCTGGCTTGCAATGCTTGAAATCGCAAGGTTTGCATCCTGCAGCATCTGGCTTTGGCCTTCAATCACCTTGAGCTGCTCGTTGACGGCATTCTGTTTCTTGGATCCTTCTATGGTGGTTGAAAGAAGAACATCAAAACTTGACGACATGTTGTCAACAGTGTCCTTTACGGTTCCTATGTCGCGAACCATGTTTATGATCGTACTGTATGCGCTCTCCACATCCTGATTCATCATGCCAACCATTTTCTCAAGCTCCGATATGGTGCACGTAATCGTGTTGATTGAATTTGACGTTTCTGCAACACTTTGGCCCTGATTTTCTATCTTTGCCCCGGAACTGTCCACAGCCTCAAGAATCATGGAAATGGATTTTCCGGTATTTGAAATGACGGTATTGAGATTTTCGCCTACCCCAGTAAGTTCTGTCTTTGAATTTATGAGATCCTTTATGATGTACTGAAGCTTTTCCACATAGCGGTTGAAACTAAGGACAAGGGTTCCTATTTCATCAGGCCTTCCAGAATCAATTCTTTTCGCAAGATTTGCCTCACCGCGCTCAAGATCGTTTGCGGAAGCATCAAGATTTGCAGCTATCTTCCGGATTCTTCCGTTTGTTCCATGCATGTACACCCTGAAAGCAACAACGATGCATACCAAAAGAAAAATGGCAATGACGCACATGACTGTCACGGATTTATCGTAAAAGCTTTTGTCGGCAGACGGACAGAAAATGACAAGCGTCCATTCGACAGAAGGCATGGGATAAAGTATGTATTCACCGTCTGTTCCGGTCAAGAGGGTGGCCTCGGACGGGAATTCGGAAGGAAGCGCAACATTTTTAAGCACGTCATCTATCTTTTCCTTGTTTTCAATCATCCCCAAATCCATGGAAGCCGTAATTTCACGATTTCGGTTGTACATGTAAAGCGTAAGCCTCTTGTCCATTCCGCTGTATATTTCATCAGTAAAAGTGGAAAGCGGGACACCGGTGCCTGTAACGCCCAGAGGATTTCCGTTTTCAGAACGAACAACGGCATTTATCCACATCATCGTTTTTTTGAGCGTCGGATTGTAATTTATGTTGAAATTATAGACTGGTGTCGTGTCAAGCGTCATCTTGAACCAGTAGTCATCAGGATTGTCAGGATTAAGGACATAGGTAAATTTTCCGTCAGAATAAAACTTATTATCCATGGAACTGATCCAGAAAACTCCCTTGCTGAGAAAGTTCTTACAGTAGTTTTCAAATTCCTTTTCGGCAATATCGGCATAAGAAGGATTGCCAGGATTTTCCATATATCTTACGATTGTCGGAGATGATGCCATCTGCAATGCAAGGGCAACTTCCTTGTTCAAGCCTGCAGAAAACTGAACAGACTGCTTCTCTGCAAGTTCAATCAATGTGGAATCGGCAATTTTCTTAAAGGATTTTTTTGACGTGACCACACACATTGGAATTGTAACGGCAAGAACTATGGTCAAGAAAAGGGCTGCATAAAAATTTGTTCTCGCGGTCAGGGAATTAAACTTCAACTCTTTCATCTAACACCTCATTTTTTCCGCATTAAATCTAGCATAATTCTAATGCATTTTTTTTCAAAAAAAAGAGAGAATGAAAAAAAAGTAAATCTAGTTTCACTTTAAAAAAATACGACTGCAAAAAAAAGACATGCAGACAAAGAATTGCCGCATGCCAAAAATGTCTGGAAACTTTACAATGCCAAGTGACTACTCAGCTGGGAGGGTACGGCAGAGGCGGAGACCTAAGTCACATGAATCAGTCGCTTTGTATCCCCAATGGTCATATGGAATATTATTTCTTTGGTATATCTCGTTATAATCTGTGCTCTTATAAGAAGCTCCACGAACAACATGCCAATCATGATAACTAGAATCACTGGCTGGATTTATAAGATAACCGCCATTTAGGTCTTTAGCGGGTGCAATCTCATCTTTGTTTCCACAATAATCATTGCACCATTCACAGACACATCCGTTCATGTTATATATACCCAGCCTATTAGGAGACAGAGCAGCATAATAACCAACCTGAAAATTATGGTTAAATACTGCATCCATATTTTCATTATTTCCACTCCATTTATAATTCCAATCTTCTTTTGTTGGATCTCCTCCACGTGCTGCAAATTCCCATTCAGCTTCTGTCGGCATGCGGAAACCATTTCTTGAAATATCCCATTTTGACTTTTGCGTTTGATTTTTTGGTGTATAATCACGAACTCCATTATTTTCTACATAATAAACAGGTTCAAGACCAAGTTTAATACTTAATTCATTACATACTTGAATTAATTCAGTCCAACCACCAAATGCTCCGTCTGCACTTCCTGCCTTACCTTTTCCGGAATCAATAGAATTAATGAAATCTTGTGTACATTCATACTTTGACATAGCAAATGGACTTAACTGTACTTTTCTTCCCTTAGAAAAAACTACTCCATTTTCTGAATTTCCTTCTATTTGTGCAACACAACCTGTTGGTATTACAACAATTTCTTGGGTAAGATTTTTTGCAATATTATCTATAGTTATAAGTCCTTCATCATTATGGAATGAATCTCCTTTAATAACATCACCTTGTTTAAGTTGACCTTCTGGTACAAAACCTATAAGACTGCCCAATCTGTTTTCTGAAAAATTACCATAATATGTTACGCTGTAAGTAACATTTGAATTATTTCCAGCATAATCTTCTGTAGCAATGCATAAATCATAATGTTCAGAATTATTGAGTTTTCCTGAAATATCAATTTTGTTTTCTGTCATAGTACCAATACTTGTTGAACCATTTTTGATTTCGATTTTATTCACATCCAAAGAAGAAGATGAACATTGCAAATAAACTCTTCCATCAACAACTTTGCTTTTTACATTCGTTGGTTTTGGAGCAACCGCATCATAAACAAAATAAAAATCCTTTGTAAGAGAATTGTCACAAAAATCAACAACCTTCAACGTCAGCTTATAGAACCCTTCCTCAAGCTTTGCATTTGACAAATCAATGATGTCGCTCAAAGAAACCTCATCAGTCCTTGCGCTTGGATAAGTTTTCAGGGAATATGTCTTGTCAGAAAAATCCTTGTTTTTTGGATAGATTTCCCTATTGCCCAAGTCAGAGGCAGAACCGCTCATCATTGAAACAGAGTATTCAATTCTTGTAATTCCTGTGCCATCATCTTTTACCCGGGCATTAATCTTAAGCTTTTTCTCCCTCGCATTGCTGTCTGCAACATCAGAGGTTGTAAATGACGGACTTGAAAGCGCATCTTTCCAAGCCGATTCATCACTTCCCGAAACTACCTTCAATACAGGAGCACCGCCTTGAACGAATGCAGGTGGAGCATCATCCGTAATTTCATTTGTAACATATGTAAAATCATAATCTTCGTACATGGGAATCAGCGTATCTGTAGACGCATCTTTATAGCACATGGCATTTGAAAGCAGAACGTAGATTTTTGTAGAACCCGGAGGAACTATGTTATTTCCGGACACTTTTCCCTTTACAGGAATTTTCAGGCTAAGTTCATCCTCAAACACAGGCTCGCCATAATATTGCAATAAATTTTCCTTGTTTGGGAGTGACATGATCGTTATGTTTTTGTATGTTATGTTTTCAGGATAATCTTTTTCAAAATAACCATAGCATTTTCCATAATTTGCAGAAGCTTTGTCTGAAACAACAAGACGCCCGTAAACATTTCCGTCAATTTTTTCGAGTTCTTCACTTGTGTAATAAATTGAATTTTCATCCATCGACTGATTGAACATGATGTTGACAGGTGTACCGCATGGAACTCCATTTCCCGTGTTTACAGGAGTTTTGTCGACGACACCGGGTCTTTTCACGACGACAGGCATCAAAACAACATTTTTATCCACGCTTACGGCCTGTACAGTTGCCTGCTGATTTTTACCGGAACCGTCCAAAAATTTAATTGTTTTTTCATAATCAGTGATTTCATGACCCTCATCATCATAAACGGCCCATTTTATGAAATAGTAATTGTTGTCTTCATTACATGTGATGGAAAGATTGTCTCCCTGATACAGGAATTTCTGCTCATTTGGCGAATACCTTGCATTTTTTGATGAAATGGTTATGCCGAGAGTTCCTTTTTGACTGCAAACAGGTTTCAATATGACTTCCTTTTTTGTCCCGGACTTGATTGTAAGGCTGATGGATTTTTTTTCATCATCTTCCTTTGCTTCGATCAAACCTGAGTCTATGACTTTTCCATCTTCCTGATAAGTCAGCGTCCATCCTGTTATCTCATATCCTGCAGAAGGCGTGAATGTGTATGAAGCTTCTTCTCCAAGATAGTATGTTTTTAATGCATTAAAAGAAAGGTCTCCCGTACCGGACTGAACCTGCGGAATAATCGTGACGTAATCTTCGGTTTCGTTTACTATGCCGTAGGAATTTTGAACGTCTTCCCCGATTGGAACATGAACTTTTTCTCCTGAGACTTCAATGTCATAATAGAATGTGCCCGGCACAATCACGTTTATGAGTTTCGCCTCTGTAAAGGCTGGAATCAGTGTGTCTGTCTTCGGATAGAAAACAACACTTTTTTTGTCTTCGCCCACAACACCCGGCTCAAAATAAACCGAATAATCGGAACCGGAACATTGAATCGTAATGTCACCTGCAAAATTCTCTTCTGCCTTTGCATCAGCTGTCCTGCATCCTCCGGTGATTTCCATGGGTTTTGAAAACCTTACCGTTACAGGGGCATTTTTCTTGTTTCCGGAAGAGCCTCTTTCAGGTTCAAATGAAACTGTAGGCTTTTCTGCGCAAAAAGGAACTATCGTTATCGGTTTTCCCGCATCCAATATTTCAAGGGAAATTGATTTTGATTCAGCATCAGTTCCATTTATGTATCTTGCAGACCCTGCAGGTTCCACCATCCATTTTATGAACTGATAGCCTGAACGCTCTGTAACCGTAATGTCGATTTTGTCGCTTGCCTTCCAGTTCCTTCCGTAAGTTCCATTTGAAGGCTGGATTTCCTTTACGCTGTCCATGTCGGCCGCAACAACGACAGATACATATGATGACTTTGAATACTCTATGTTGCCTTCTATCTGCTCCAGAAGGTCGGATCCGTTCAAGAAATTATTGCAACTGATTAGAAAGAAAGAAAGAAAGAAAGAAAGAAAGAAAGAAAGGGGTTTTCCACTGACGATTTTTTTTGCGCTCATAAAACATTCTCCATTCAATATAAGGGCATCTCCAAGATTTGCATTTTCAAAAAATGCCCTTAAAGCTTTTAAATATGATTTTAAGATTTCATAAGGAAGCAAAAATATTGTATCACACATCATGAAAATGTACACTACCCAATCAGGCAGTTTTAGAGTTTTTTTAGGATAATTTTCAGATTTTAATGCCTTATGCAATCAATTGCTTCGGATTTTGCCCATTCCCTTGAAGGAGAGCATGTCTATGTTGTATTGCCTTTCGCTTTCAATTGTTGACGGAGCACCGTGACCAGGGTATATTACAGTTCTTCCCGGCAGGGTAAAAAGCTTGTCCCTTATCTTTGAAAGGAGCAGTTTTTGCGAATACTTGCTCGACGTGTAGCCCGTGAGCCCTGAAAGCAGAGTGTCGCCCGTAAAAAGCATTTCTTCTATCTTGTATACCATGCTGTCTGTGGAATGTCCCGGTACGGAGAAAAATTCAACGTTTATTCCAGCTATTCTCGTGATTCCGTCTCCCGTAAGAATTACGGAGTTGTTTCCGTAACTTTCAGAATCGCATGCGTATATTGTCGGATTGTAAATGCGGTTCAGCGTCTTTAGTCCCTTTATGTGGTTTTCATGAGCGTGGGTAATGAGGACCGCCGTGAGCTTGTATCCGCCTTCTTCAATCTGTCCTATTATTCTGTTTGTAATCTGGCCCGGGTCGATTATGATTGCCTGTTTTACATTTGGATCGTCGTTTAAGATTATGTAGCTGTTCGTAAAGCCGCTCAGGCACATGTGGAAGTAAATTTTCATAAGAGGGAATCTCCTGTTTCTGTCAAGCCAGCAATTCCTTTTGTGTTCCTGTCAACAAGTGCTTCCCTTGTGTTTGAAAGCTTAAACGACACGTTGTTCCTTACGGATTCATAAAAAATCGTTTTCTTCAGGTTGCAGTTTTTCATGGATGTGTTAAGCAAAATGGCCTTGATGAAGCTTGAGTTGTACAGATTGCTGTCGTCAAAACTTGACTGATATGCCGTAATTCCATTGTAGTTGTTGAGTATGAGGTCGCTGCCCGTGAAAATCATGTGCACAAGCTTGGAGCCTGAAAAACTTGAAAACTGAATGTTGCTGTTTATGAAATTGCAGTCGGTAAAAGTTGAAAAATCCGAGATGCACATCCTGAACCGTATGTTTTCTGCAAAAATATTCGTAAAGCTTGAATGCTGGAAATCACATCCGTAAAATCTTTTCTCCTTGAAGTCAAGATCCTTGAATGGAACATAACCTGCAAGAAGGCCTATTATCTTGTTGTGAGAATCAATGTATTTTATGATGTCTGCAAGAGCTTTGTCTTTGTTTTCCGTATGCTCGTAACAAAACCCCGGCTGCTCGGAAATCTCCCCGTTTTCGTCAAACGAAGATATTGCAAGTCTCTGGCACTCAGGGCATTGGCATTTGTTTGTCATAAACATATTTATATTCTAGCAGATAACCTGAAGGTTTTCAATTTTATTTTGATTTTGAAGGAAAAAATCCTTTGCGGCAAACGAACGACTCTTTGAAAATGAAAATTCAAGCCTGAAATTTGAAGTAAAAAAATCCACCAAAGAGATGGCAAAAAGACTTTCATCAGGGATTTTAGATGCCGGTGTTTTTAAGGCACAAAACTCAAATCACTTTTTCAAACACCGGCTGATACAAATCATCTCTAAAAAATGTTATTTGGAAATGACACAACTACTGGCGGCTTATGAGGTTTACCCTTCCGCAGGCAAGACCCCAGTGATCGAACACATATTTATTCAAAGAGACTGCAGTTTCATGAAAATGGGTAGCTCCGTTTTCCCTTATGTATTCTGCATCTTCCGGCTGCCACCTGTTTACGGAACCACGGCCCGCTATCTGAAGGAAATATGGCGCAACCTTTGAAAGAGGCTGCTGCATTATGTAACCCATGAATTCATTTTTCATGAGATATTCGTCATTTCTGTCATAATTCAGGCTTGGCTGAGTCTCCCAGAAATTCTTTATGAAATTCATGGATCCCTCATCAAACGCATAATAGCATGATGTCACAAAATCACGGAAATCGGAATTTGTGAAAAAGATTCCGTGCCAGCATTCATGTGCAAGGAAAGTATAGCGAAGGTATACGGGAGATTCCCTGGAAAAAGAAACAAGAGCACCTTTTCCTTCCTTGTATTTGCCGCCGTTTCCCTTGACGATTATCTTATTTTTAAGAAGGATTTCCCTCAAAAGAAGTTCCCGGTCATTCAGGGGAAAGCTTTCAAGAGATGCCTTTGTAAAAAATTCAGAAAGGCTTTTGGCACTGTAGTCATGAGCATTGTATCCGTGCTTTTCCCTTATGAAATCGTCACTGACCAAAGTTCCCTTGTAACCGGCCTTCTCGGAAAAGAAAGCAAGACGGGTAAAGAATTCATTTTGTATCTCATAATTCTTGAAATCAATAAAAATCACATCAGGAAACTGCTCCCACCTGAAAAGCTCATAATCTTTGCATCTCCAGTTTTTCTCCGGCCAGTCAATTACAAGCCCAAGATCAGTAACGATAGGTTCGAGGACTTTTAAGGATTCATCAAGTGCAAGCGAAGAATTGTTCGGACAGAGGAATACGGATTTGACCATATTTGAATTCTCCGTAATTTTCAGCGACGCAATGTTTTCATTGAATGCAGAAGCCTGCAGCGTCACCATATCCTGATTTTTTGAACGCCTGATTTTTATCTTCTCGTCTCCAATCTGAACCATCACGTAAGCTTGAGCATCGTAAGCTCCAATGTCATCTATTTCCGTAAATTCCATCACGATTTTTGGCATTATGGATTTTGGAAGATTCTGCACCGGGAAAAGATACTCAGAACCTGCAAGGCTGAAATCAGAATAATTCCATTTCACTTCACCGCCAAGAGGTCCGAATGCAAATACGGGGCACTCGTCGTTTCGCTCGCGTCCTATTCTCGCAGCATCAAAATAAGCTTCCTTTATGGCATAAGGCCGCGTTCCGTACACGAAAAATCCGCATGGAACAACATCATTTTTTGCAATTGAATATACAAGCTCAAAACATTCTGAAAGGCATTTGCTAAAATCACCGGTAATAAGGTTTCTTGAAAAAATCACATTCTTAAGATTGTTTTTTTCATCAAAATCATCTTCATATAAGAAACCAAATGCAAAAGGACATTCCGTTGTAGGAGAATCATATTTGGAGTCAAATTTGATTTTAAGGCACAATGACGCACCGTTCAGCTTTTCAATGCTGTTCATGAGGCGCACTTTTTGATTGCCGGTGAACTTGAAATACATGTATTGGTTTTTCTTCGGTCTTTTAACCTCAGCTTTCAACGATTCTTTCGTAAGGGCAATGAAGTTTTCCCCAGCAGTACCGATTTTTGAACTTTTTGGCGTATAACCACAAGACACAAGAACAAATACAGAAAAAAAGAAGGGCAAAATGTTTTTTACAAAGCTTTTCATATGTACATACTACACTTTTTTACCATTTTGCTCTATACTTTTTCTCATGTTTGCGTTCATTCCAAATAAAGATTCCGAACTTTTCCTTGCAAAACTGCAGGATTCCATACTCAAAGACTACATGATTTCAAATCCGGGCAAAATTGCAATTCCTTCATATCCGCTTTATGCAATCAGCGAAAATGAATTCGGCTGCATAAAATCAGTCATCATACAAGACGCATTCCTTTCAGACGGTAAATTTGCATTTTCTGTACAGATATGCACTGATGAAAATTGTTTCGAAACGCAAATTGTTTTCGGCATTCTGAGGCAAAAAGATTCAATTTCAAAAAAAATCGAATGCGACGGCCTTCCAAAAAAAGAACGGGTATTCAAGACGGCAGACATTGAATTTCATGATGGATTTTGGGAAACATCATTCGAGAAGTGGCACAAAACAAAATAAATGGCATCTCCAAAAGCTGAAGTTTTTAGAGGTCCTCTAAAGGCAAATCATCATTTCAAACAAAATTGCAATTTCAAAAGGCAGGACAAAAACATTCTGCAGGAGATTTTAAGACATTTCTTTAAAAGTCACGAATCGTAGTTTTCCTTTATTTTTAAAAGCTCATTCACAAAGTTTTCTTTCAGGGATTTTGGTTCAAGTATTTTCAAAGCCGATCCGTAATGAAGAAAATAGCTTACATTCCACGGTGCATCGGGAAAAAGAAATTCGACAACACTCTCACACTCCCCTTTCTCAAGGATTTTCACACTGGAAATGTCATCAAGAAGCATGGAAAGGATGAAATTTTTCACAGAACACCTTACGCAAACCCTGTTCAATTCATGTTGTGATTCAAAAAAAGTTTCATGATTCTTTTCAAATTCAGGACAATAGGAGACAGTGTTTTTTTCAGGAAGAAGATTTATGTTTTTTATTCTTGAAAGCTTGAAATATCTCGGTGCCTTTTTTTCATTGCAAAAACCAAAAAGATACCATGCCTGCCCCTTGAAGATTATCTTCCATGGCTGGACAATGCGCTCCGTCATGTTTTTTTCCGCCGCATAATAGTCAAAGCTTATTACATTTGAGCCAAGGATTGCATTCCTTACAGTATTGAATATATTGCTCCTTTCACCACTGTCTTCATTCCAAGGCTCAAAATCAATTCTTATCCAGTCACTCGCACTTTTTACAAGCGAACTTATTTTTTTGGCGGCATTCCTGTAAGATTCAACATCTCCCTCGGAAAGACTCGAAATGGCAGTAAGGCTTGAAAGCATGGCTTTTTTTTCATCATCGCTGAAGACAGCAGAATCCAGGCTGTAAGTTTCTGTCAGCATTATTCCGCCGCCTTTACCCTGTGCCGTATAAAGCGGTATGCCTGCAAATGCAAGGGAATCACACCACCTGTATACGGTTCTTGAAGTCACGCCAAAATAAGCAGCAATTTCTGATGCAGTAACTTTTCTTTTCTGGAGTAGGATATAAAAAAATTCAAAAAGTTTTCCCTGTGAAGTCATCAGCCTAAAGTTTTCAAAAAAATCATTTTACGGCAAGATAGATGTCAATGGTTCCGCTTCCTGATGCACAATCCTCATGATATTCCTCATAGTCTCCAGTCCAAAGCCTTTCAAGCGGAGTATTCCATATTTCACCCCATGCTTCTCCGACGGCAGCCTTTACATCACCATGTATCGTAAATTTTGCATAACGGCCTGCGGGAATTTCTTTTGTGACAAACTCTCCGTTTTCTGCACAAGAAGTCACTTCAGCACCAACCACAACAGTATAGTCTTCCTTTGAAGGAATTCCATAGTCAGTATAAAGGCCGATTGTCCTTCCGTTTTTACGATTCTTGATTCCGCCCATTTTGCAAAAAAAATTCTGCCAGAGAGCACCTATTTTTGAAGTCATGTCAGCACTTTCATTGCTCGTAACATCAGAAAACCCAGCAACGATTTTCTTTTCCATCTGCACAATTTCGTATTTCATGTTTTTCTCCCATAAGCCAGATTTTCAGCCAGAATGCCAAAATTCTGTTTTTACAGGCACAATCATAACATGCAAAACATGACACCAACATGTCATATTTTAACACGATTTTACAAAATTTCTGAAATTTCATGCAATTTGCACAAAGTTTTCAAGAGAGCAAATCCCTCGTTATCATTACAATGCACTTTCCGTCATCAAAAAAACGCTCGATTTCATAAGTAAGGGCACCTTCCGAGTAAATGTCATCATACATTCTTGAAAGCTCAGACGTCTTTCCTTCATATGTTTTCCATCCAGTATCGGGAAGTTCAATGTTTTTTAAAACTGCTGAAGGATACTTTTTCGAAATCTTTTTCATGTCAAAACTCATGTCTCCATCAAAAAAACCGATGGCATATTCAATTGAATTTCCGTTCTGCCAGTTGAAAATGTCATTGAAAGTCCATTAAAAATCATACAATGCTCCATAACTCTTTAAAGATTCAATCAGTACATTCTGCGTTCTGTTGATTTTAAAATCAAGAAATTTACAAATGCATCCATGGTTTTATTTTATCAAAATCATGCATGTTTTCCTGTTTTTTTCTGCCTTAACCTGACATTTTTTTTACTGAAAAAGCGAAATGAGGATTAAAATTTCTTCTTGAAATTAAGCTGCGTCTTGCCGCATTCAAAGCCGCATGAAGAGTAAAACTTATGGGCCTCTATCCTGGAGCTTCCAGAAACAAGCCTGATTCCCAAAGCACCTGTCTCCCTTGCCCATTTTTCAACAGCCTCCAAAAGGGCGCGGCCAACACCATGCCTTTTATATTCACTTCCAACCGCGATACCCATGATGTTTTTCATGTGCGGAAAATAAAGCACGTCGTAATCATTTGCATGGACATATCCCGCAACTTTCCCGTCAACTTCGGCAACAAAAATTCTGTCGGTCGGAAGTGAAAGTATTTTTTGAATTTTAAGTTTTGTTCTTTCCAGGGAATATTCATACTTCATCTCAAGTTCATTCAACAGATGAATTGATTCAGCGTCACATTCACAGGCTTCTCTTACTGTAATCATGGATTCATTTTACTTTCTAAACTGAAGTTTTACAAGATACACGCCAAGAATCACAACCGCAATTCCTACAATTTCCATAAAAGAAAGTTTCTCGCCAAAAAGAAAGAAGGAATAGATGCTTGCAAACACAGGCTGCAGAAGGCAGACAATTGTCGAAAGATTTATGCTGATTTTACCGCTGCAATGTGCAAGAAGATTGTGTCCGATAACCTGAAGACATAAAGCAAGTCCCAAAAGGGGCCACAATTCCCAAAATCCTGACGGAACACGCAAGCCTTCCATCAAGCACGATGAAACGAAAAGACCTGCAAGGCTTCCAAATCCTGAAAAAAGCATTATGACGCTGCTTGAAATTCTTTCACGAAGCATGTATGAAATGAGAAGAAAAAAAGCATAAAAAACAGATGCTCCAAAAGACATGAGATCTCCCAAATAAGTGATGGCAGAAGGATTAATTTTTCCGCCAAGAAGAATAACAACTCCCAAAACAGTTATTGATGCGCCGACAAAGAAAAATTTCGGAACTTTTTCCTTAAACAGAAAATGCGACATGGGTATTACGGTAAATGGAGTGAGATTTGCAAGAAGATTTGCGTTCGCAACAGATGTATGCATGAACGAAAGATTCCATAACGCAACATCTCCAGAAAGGAAAATTCCTGCAAAAAACAATATAGCCGCGTCTTTTTTGGAAATTGATTTTATATTTTTCCATGCAAGGGGCAACAAAAAGGGAAATGAGAAAAGAACCCGGTAAAAACCTGTATTTACAGGCGAAAGCGCACTATGCTTTACGAATATGCCGCCTGTTGCAAGAAAACATACTGCAAGAATTTCAAGAAAAATATATTTTGTCTGATTGCTTCTTTCCATAAAAACTCCTTTTGAAATTTGAAGAATGGATTTTGATTTTCAAAAAACACAAACTTCAAATTCTTATTTTCATGATTTTTTCATTCACAAACGGCCGCGTGAAATTCAACATGGAAAGAATATATAAAAAGTGGTACTATTATAAGTGCCAGTAATGATATTTTTTAAGGTACCAGTTTAACGGGGGAAAAATGATAGCAATAAAAAAAGACTCTGACGAAAAACTTTACATGCAGCTTTACAGACAGATAAAAAACGAAATACTCGAAGGAACGCTCAGGGAAAATGACATGCTCCAGGGTACCCGGACACTTGCAAGGACACTTGAAATAAGCCGAAACACGGTAGAAAACGCGTACAGGATTCTTGAAGAAGAAGGATACATAGAATCAAAAAGAAGTTCAGGCTACAGGGTGGCTGAAATTCCAGTTTTAAGAAAAGGAATGGTGAAAACGGAATCAGTTCATAAAAAGGAAAAAAAATCCAGCGAACAAAAAACCGTTCTTTACGATCTCACAAACAGCAGCTACACAAGCGAACTTTTTCCACGCACTCTTTGGAGAAAATACACGATTGAAGGCCTCAACGAACTTGAGAAAACTTCAAAAATTTCTGCATACCTTAATCCACAGGGAGAAGAAAAATTAAGGCATCACCTAAAACTTTACCTTGAAAGAATCAGAGGTGTAAGATGCAGCGAAGAACAGATTGTAATAACAGCCGGAAGCCAGCAATCGCTTGACATAATATGCAAAATCCTTCCAGAATCAAAAAAGACATTCATCATGGAAGAACCCGGATACAACAAGGCGGCAGCAGTTTTAAAAAACAACGGAAAAATCGTAAAGGGAATTCCTGTTGACGACAAGGGACTCATAACAGACAGACTTCCCTTTTCAAAAAAAATCGCGGCATCTTACGTAACCCCATCACATCAGTTTCCCACGGGTGCCATCATGTCCGTAAGCCGAAGATTCAAGCTTTCAAAATGGGCTGCAAAAAATGACTCCTACATAATTGAAGATGACTATGACAGCGAACTGAGATTTTATGCAAAACCGATTCCGTCACTTGCATCAATCGACAGCTTTGGGCGGGTGATTTACCTAGGAACATTTTCAAAGGCACTTTCGCCATCCGTCAGAATGAGCTATCTGATTCTTCCAGAAAAACTGCTTGGCATTTACAGGAAAAAATTTGCAGACTACAACTGTACGGTTCCGCTTCTAAATCAGTACATTGCATCAAGAATTCTTGAAACATCAGAATATGACAGGCATGTAAGGCACCTGAACGGCACATTCAAAAAAAGGCTTGAACTTTTCAAAAGTGAACTTAAAACAGCAATGCCTGAAATAGAAATAAAAAGCAACGGTACAGGACAGTATTTTCTTCTTGGATTTCCGGGAAATGTTTCATCAAGAAAGCTCATGGAACTTGCATTGGAAAAAAAAGTGCGGGTCTACGAAACAATGCAATTCTGGCAAGAAAAGGCTGAATGCCCGAAAGGATTGCTTTTTTTGGGATTCAGCAAAATTGACTTAAAGGACATTCCTGATTGCGTTTCAAGACTAAAGGATGCATGGGAAAAACATCTCGGACGCAAAGACTTTTTCTGAAGGGCTGATGAATCAAGAAAAAGATGCGGAAGAAACAAGGATTGCAATGTCAATAAGAACGGAAATAATTTTTATCCCGGTTCCGCACAAAAATCCCTTAAAGGCACCAAATGCCGTCTTCATGCAATTTTTGCAGCTTGAAGAATCATGAATCATTTCTCCAACGAATGCGCCAAGAAATGCCCCTGCAACCATTAAGAAAACTCCACCAAAAGAACCCAAGAAAACACCTATCGCAGAGCCCCATTCAGCATATTTTGACCCTCCGCTTTTTTTCGCAAACATGCCGGGCAGAACAGAATCAAGAACAAAAGCGGCAGAAGCTACAGTACCTGCAATAACAAGGGACAAAATTCCTATGTCAAAAAAACGACTGAAATGGGCCACAAAAAGTCCAATCCAGGCAAGAATTATTCCGGGAAGAACAGGCATCACAGTTCCCAAAAATCCTACGGCAACACAAATGATTCCAAGACATGCGTAAAAGACATCCATATTCTAGCGACGATTTTACAGCTTGCACTCAGATTTTTCAAGATGCAGTGAATGACGAAAACTTGATTTTCATGCATCGCAATTTATAAAAAACGGACCGGAAAAAAACAACGTTTCTCTCCAGTCCACAAATGAGGTAAAAATAAAATCATGGAAAGTTCAGGAATTTCGGAAATTCAAGCATCGGGGTCTCAAGGAATGACATATGGATGAAAACCACGAAAGTCATCATTCCCCAAAAACTTTTAAAGACTTTCAGGGAACCTTAAAAATGCTTATTCCACGTCTTCCGAAACCTTCCAAAATCATCTTTTAAAAGAAAGACCTACTGCCATGATCCAAAGATCTTTTTTATATTCGCACATTCCGCTCATTCCGTCAGATGAAAGGTACCAGGAATGGCTTACGCCGACAATCGCATCAATATCCTTCGGAAATGAATATTTTCCACCAAAACCAAGAGTATGACAGTCAAGTGCATAGCCGAAATCAGAATACGTGTCCTCGTTTCCTCCGACCTTCGTAAACTGATATCCGACAGAAACTGAAGCACGCTCAAGGAAACTGTACTCACATGATGCAGAAGCTTCAAAACCTACGTCATCGTAATTTTCATAAGCATCATCGGCATTTGAAAGTCCCAAAAGGTAAACCGTAGAACTAACAGTAAAATCAAAATCATTCCATTTGTAACCGGCACCCAAAGCAATGACTCCAGGAAGGTCAGCACGATTTTTTTCACCGTCAGTAAAATTTCCGCCAAAATCTTTTCCGCCGTTTACGGTTGTCTCAAAGTTTAAGTATGTAGGGGACTCAAAACGGAATCCTGCACGAAAATCATCACGACGGAAACAAATTCCCAAAATTCCACCGACACCCTGAGCCTTTGTCTTGCAGTCGCACTCAAGCTTATAGGAGTTAATGTTTGCAAGAGAAACTCCAGTTCCAGAAAGCGAATATATCGCACTGCCTTCAAAAGTTTTGGAAGCAAGAACATATCTTGCACCAAGGGAGATGCCCACAGAATCATTAATGGCATAAGAAACATTAAGTCCCGCAGAATAGTAAATCGAAGATCCCTCAAAATCACCTGAAGAAAATGATGCTTCCGTATCCTGGGGAAGAGCCGGATTGTTCTGATAAAGTTTTGCGTTTACACCATTTGCCACAGACGGAGCACTCAAAACCATGAGGGGAATGCCGTCTTCATATTCAAGAGAACCGCCACCTGCGACAACTCCAAAATTAAAACCAAAAGCAAGCTTTTCCATCCTGTATGAAAGAAAAACATCAGGAAGAATCGGTGTCGGAACTGTCGATTCATATTCATCTCCAGTCATTTTTAAAGTTGAGCTGTAATTCTTGAGGATTGTCTGGCTTGAAGTGTAAAGCTGAAAAGTCCTGTCAGAAAACACGATTGCAGCAGGATTATAAAAAACTGCATCAGCATCAAAACTTGCATTTCTTGAATACGTTCGTATGCAGTCTGCGCTTTGATTTGAAAGATAGTCAACGGAACCTGCAAAAATTGAAGGTGCAAATGCAAAACAAATGGCGCACAAGGCGATTTTTCTATTGTACATGATAACTCCTAATAATCGACATAATAACAAATATTGTCATATTAGATTAAACAAAATCACATTTTTTGTCAACACGTAATATAAAAAAACAACTTCATCTTCCCGGAAATTGAAAAAATCAGGTAGAAAAAACAAGAAAAAAAATTGATGAAACATTGAAAGAGTGCATGATGAATGCAAAAAAGAGAAAAAAAAAACAAATAAAAATCGGATGAAAACTAAAACATTCCAAAACTGATTTCAAAAGCTTTCGAGTTTGACGAGCTAAAGTGTATTTTTTACTGCATGAAAGAATTCTTTATATTCAGGATGCCACTTGATGCCCATTGCAAAACGTGTGCATTTTGCTACATCAACTTCATGCCTGTAATCTTTGTCGTAGATGCAGTGATTAAAGTCAATAAAAAAAACGAGGCCATAAAAGGCCCCGATTCAAAATCAAACCTTGAACTGACCGATGAGCGAACTGATGTTTTCAACTGCCCTTTCAAGCTCCGACGATATGCTTTCAAGATCCGCCTTGTTGCTTGAAATTGAACTTACGTTGTAAGACATCTTCATGATGCTTTCCTTGACGGACAAAGTATAATCCTGCAGCTTCTTGACCTCGTCAAAAATTGCGCTGTTTCCCGCTGACATTTCCGCACTTGCGCTCTTTACGTTAGACGTGATGGAATTCATGTATCGAAGGAATTCCACAATCTGCTTGGATCCTTCCTGCTGTTCTTTCATTGAAAGGCTGATGTTCTTCACGATTGCATCTGTTTTTGAAAGGAGATCCGAAACGGAACTGAATGCAACTGCCGACGCATCTGACGAAGAAACGACCCTTTCAATTGACTCCTTTATGTTGTTTAGCTGGTCGCCGATTGTCTTGGACTGGGCCGAAGACGTTTCCGAAAGCTTTCTGATTTCATCGGCAACAACAGAAAATCCCTTTCCGGCTTCTCCCGCATGGGCTGCCTCTATGGCCGCATTCATGGCAAGAAGATTCGTCTGCTCCGCTATGCTCAAGATTGCCTGGTTTGCTTCCTGGAGCATCTTGGACTGATTGTCAATCTGCTTTATCTGCTCATTTACGGTGCTCTGCTTTTCCATGCCGGACTGTGAAGTCTTGAGGAGTTCCTCAAAAGAGCCTGACATCTGCTCAACGGAAGTATTCACGCTGCCGATGTTTGCAATCATTTCCTCAATTGAAGATGTTGCCTGCACGACTCCTGACGACTGCGACTCGATGAGCTTTTCGAGGGACTCAATGTTTGATGCGATTTCATTTACAGCCCCTGCCGTATCAGAGACACTTTCGGACTGCTTTTCAATCTGTGCCTGTACGTCTGAAATGTCAACGTTAATCCTGTCTACAAAATCAGAATTGTCGGAAGTCACGTTGCCGAGGGATTTCTCCGTTACAAGCAAGTCATCCTGCGAGTTCTTGATGTCGGAAATAATTGACTGGAGCCTTTCTGCAAACCTGTTGAATCCGCGTGCGACAGCTCCGATTTCATTTTCCGCCTTAATCATGATTCGCTTCGTGAGGTCTGCATTTCCTGATGCAATATCCGTGATTGCGTTCTTTACGTTCTTTAGCGGATTAAGGATATTTGCACCCACAAGCCCTGCAACAATACATCCTGATATAATGAGGATTACTGATGCCACGAGTATCTGCTTTATCATGAGGGACTTTTTCTGCTGAAGAAGATTGATTTCTGAATCCAGCAAAGCTTCTATCTCATCTCTGTAAGTTCTCGTGGAGACAACCCATCCCCAAGGCTTAAAAAGCTCTGAATATGCAAGTGTCGGAGCCACGGTCATGCCATCTGGTTTCGCAAACAAAAATTCAATGTATGTACCAGTACCATTTAGAGCCGAATCAACAATTGACTTAACAATAGGAAAATTATTCTGGTCTTGCAGCTTAGAACGATTTTGACCTTCAAGTTTCAAAAACATCGGATGCATGACAAGTACATAATTCTGGTCATCAATCCAGAAATATCCGCCCTTGTCATCTCGATACCTCATCATGCGGACAGTTTCCTTTGCCTGATATTTTGCCTCGTCTTCTGAGAGGACACCATCCTTATACTGCTCATAAAAATAATTTATTACAGAAACTGCATTCTGAATCTGAGACTTTATCTCAAGCTTATACCCATTGTACAATGCATCCGAATAGCTTGATTCTGCTATATTCTCAACAGAATTTACTTCACGTATTGCCAAACCGCTGATGCACAGCTCACCGACTGTTATGCTCAGGGCACAAAGTATCTGAAACGCTCTTCTAATACTGATTTTCATGAAACCTTCCTGTATTGATATTTTAAATACTTTTCTATTATTTTAACAACATTTTAAATTGACAACAATCTATTTCATAAAAAAAAGTTCATAAAATTATTATATTGAAATGGCCGCATCTCAGACTGAAATTTTCAAAACATGTAATGAAGCTTCTTCAAAACAGCCCTTTTTCAATACTTTTCTTCCATATTGTTAAATGATACAATGTCCATAATTATTTTCTTTCGGTGTGTATTTCTTGGCCAAAAAAACTTTATCAAATTCAAAACACTTTTTCCATTGCATTGCCTTCAAAAAAGCATTTGCTGAAAAAGACTCTGCCCTTGGAAAAACCGACAGGCTTGAAAGCTGACCTAGTGTCAGTTTCCATACTGTCAAAATGGAAGCGTAACCGTGGATTGGAATGCAAACCGTCGCATGGGGGCACGAACTGAATGTCGTTTTCCAAACCGATGCAGGAAAGCAAACCGTGCACAGGAATGCAAATCGGCAAAACGGAAGCGTAACCGTAGATTGGAACGCAGACCGTCGCATGGGGGCGAACTGGGTATCGATTTCCATACTGATGCAAAAAAGCTGACCGAGAGTCTTATTCCAAACAGACAAAATGAAAAGGCAACCGTGGATTGGAATGCTAACTGTCGCATGGGGGCGGCAAAGCATCCTGCCCCAAACGGGGTCACCAAACGTGCAAGCCGGGGAAATATAAAGCCAGCTGAAATTGAAAGCAGGGCCTTTAGGTTTAAAATAAAAAAGCCGGCAGCTTCCTACTTTCCCGCTAACGCAGTATCATCGGCGCAAAGGTGCTTGACTTCCGTGTTCGGTATGGGAACGGGTATTGCCACCTCGCCATGGCCACCGGCATAATATGCCACAAAAG
>JAZQMW010000056.1:0-8522 GCA_045627025.1 Treponema sp.
ACTTTTGCCCTCTTTTCTGTCTCGCGGAGAACATCACCAAGGTTCTGATTGACGAAGTCGATTGTGTATGCGTTGCTTGGATGGAATGGAAGTGCGATCATAGGCTGGATTTTTCCAAGATCAACTTCGATTACGCCGTCGTAGTATGCTGTTCCGTTTGGCTCGATTTTCTTGTATTCATTTTCGCGTCCGTGGATTGCATAGAATTCGCGGATTTTTTCGTCAGTCTTCCAGATTGAGGAAAGACATGTCGTTTCTGTTGTCATTACGTCGATTCCGATGCGGAATTCTGCGCTGAGGTTGGCAACACCAGGTCCTACAAATTCCATGACCTTGTTCTTTACGTATCCGTTTGCAAAAGTTGCGCCTATGAGTGCGATTGCAACGTCCTGAGGTCCGACACCTGGATTTGGTGTTCCAGTAAGGTAAACTGCGACAACACCTGGAAGTGTAACGTCATATGTTTTTCCGAGAAGCTGCTTTGCAAGTTCACCGCCGCCTTCACCGATGGCCATTGTACCGAGGGCACCATAACGTGTGTGGCTGTCTGAACCAAGAATCATCGCACCGCAGGATGCCATCATTTCGCGTGCATACTGGTGGATGACTGCCTGATGTGGAGGAACGTAGATTCCGCCGTATTTCTGTGCGCATGTAAGACCGAACATGTGGTCGTCATCATTGATTGTTCCGCCTACTGCGCAAAGAGAGTTGTGGCAGTTTGTAAGAACATATGGAAGAGGAAACTTTTCAAGACCTGATGCACGTGCTGTCTGTATGATTCCAACGTAAGTGATGTCGTGTGAAGTAATCTTGTCGAATTTAATCTTGAGCTTTTTCTCATCACCTGAAGTGTTGTGTTTTTGAAGAATAGAATAAGCCATTGTGTTTTTAGAAGCTTCTTCTTTTGAAATGCCGGATGTAGCAGAAAGTTTTCCGTCCTGCAAGAATGCGCCTGATTCCCAAAGTTTAACTGAATCCATTTGAATGTCCTTTTAAAGTGGTTGTTTTATGAAGAGTCAAAAATTTCAGCAATTTGGACAACATGGATGTTCTGCATCCCCTAAAATCAAAAAGAAGTATTTTTGAAGATGCCTGACAATTTTAGATTCCTTGAATTTACATTCAATGCTGCAGCCGAAAAACTGAAACTTTAGAGTCGACATATTATATTGAATTTTAGATAAAATCTCAATTAAATTTCTTTAGTGATACTGAATTTTTTTTATTCGAATGATTTTTTTTAGACGGGCAATTTTTGCCTGACTGCTGCAAAATGTTAAATTCTTTCTGTTTAGAGATGCCCTTTATTTAATTTTCTGCGTTTTTATTTGTCTTTTTTACCGAAGCCGTTGACTTTACTTTAGAGATGACCTTTGTTTTGGAATCTGTTTTCTGGAGAAAAGACTTCGCTGTTTCCATCTTCATGCAAAGTGAAATATAAGCATGATGAACAAAATGCAAGATATCACGCTTGACCATTTGAGGATTCTTCGCATCTTGAGTTTTTGCAGTTCATTTTTGATTTGACCGGAAAGCTGACCGATTTCACCTTCTTTTCCAATGTTTTCCATGTAAACATTTTCTGCAAACGAAACTTTTTCAAGGCTTGACAGCTGCTCCTTTACAAGATTTGCCGTAAATCTCAGGAAGGCCGGATAATTCAAAAGCCATGGCAATTGCGTAACTTTTTTTATGAAAACCTGGTAACTTTTTTTCACGTGGTTCCATTCTTCATCTGCTCCGTTTACGTTTCTGAATTCCTTATGGTGGACTTTCGCGCTTTCGTACCATCTTGACCTGAAATCAAAGGCCGCGTTTATCACTATGTTTTTGCATTCATCAGAAATTTCAGCTCCATCGGAAATGGATTTCCATATCTTGAATGCTTCTGTTGCATTTGATTCCGCACCAAATGGAGGAAATGACATGAGTATTGCGGCTCCTTTTAAGGCTTTTGCATCAGCTGATTCGGAATTGATTTTTAAAGTCCTGTCGCAAAAGAAAATGCATTCTTCCTTTTCCTTTGCATTGTATGCATTTAGCGCAAGCATTATGTAATTTCCTGTTTCATTTGACATTTTTCTCTCCTTATAATGTCTGTTTGCAATAGTCGCTGAAATTAACAAAAAGCAATTTGAAATCTTAAAGAAATATTACTTGATTTAAGATAAATTTAATTAATATTCCTGAAATGATTATTAACCATTTTATCATAAAGATTGATAAAAGTCCATTTTAGAATGAAAAAAAGAAAAAAATCCATGATTATAAACAGATGGCTTTTTGGGATAACGTAGTTATTGAACTTGAATATATCGGAATGACAAACAGGGCTCTTGCTGAAAAATGCGGATTTGATGCTTCCAACATAGGAAGGGGAGTGAGGCTTGGAAGTTCTCCTTCCGTGGAAACTGCGGTAAGAATAGCCAAAGTCCTTAATGTTTCCGTTGAATATCTTGTGTCTGGATGCGAGTCGAATTCTTGCAGGTCAATTCCTGATGATTATGAACAGATTCATCTTTTGCACAAATATTCAGATTTGCTCGTTAAGCTTGATTCTCTTCCTGACTGTGAAAGGAAACCGATAATCCGCCTGATAGATGAAATTGGAAAAAAATGAAATTCCAGAAAATTGTTTCAATGTCTGCAGGAAAATAATGGTGCCTCTTAAGGGAACCTTAAAAAATTGCAAATTTTAGAGATTCCCTTGATCATGCAGTTTGCCAAAATGTCATGACAGGGGCAAGATATTTTCTGCTCTCAGTTCCATTTGTGGATTGTTCTTGATTTTACAGCCTGAAAATCCTTGAGTGCGTTAGAACTTCGTTGCCGTTTTTGGTTATGAGGACATCATTTTCAAGCCTTACGCCTCCAAGATCTTTGTCATAAAGGCCTGGTTCAAGAGTGATTATGTTTCCTTCCTCGAATTTTTTTTCTTCAGGAGATTTCCTGCTCACAAAAGGCGCCTCGTGTATCTGAAGTCCTATTCCGTGTCCGAGTCCATGTGGCATCACCCGGTTTTCTTTTGCAAAAATTTCATCGCATTTTTTTACTGCACATGAAATTTTCTGTCCGTTTTTATAAAGCGCAAGGCATTCTTCCGCTGCAAGTTCAACAAGGTCAAGGAGTTTTTCCTGTTCCCTGCTTATGTTTCTTGAAACCGTAATCGTGTGGTCGCTTGCATATCCTTCGTAGCATACTCCAAAATCAAGAAGCGAAAGCCCAGAAGTTCCCCATTCGTTTTGCGTATATCCCGGAAATGCATGAATTGCAAAACTTCTGTCTTTTCCTGCGGCCAGAGTGTCGAAGCTTGTTTTTTCAGCTCCGTTTTCCCTCAAAAACCTTTCAATGAATAGGGCTGCGTCCATCTCTGTCTTTATGATTCCGCTTTTCAAATTCGTTATGATTTCTTTTGAAATCATGTCACCTATGGAACATGCTTTTTTTGTGCATTCTATTTCGTATTCATCCTTTATGGCCCTTAAGTTTCTTGTAAAGTCGTGAACGGAATTTTCTTCCATGAGGATATTCCATCCTTCAAGGTTTTCCCTGTATTTTGCATAGTCTGCATATGAAATTTCCATGTCGAGTGAAAGGGCTGATTCAAAGTCGTGTTTTTCATCTGAAAGAATTTCAGAAACTCCCTTTATCATGTCGCGTCCAAATTTTTCCGAAGGAATGATTTCGTCTGCATGTGCCCTGTCTTTTGCAAGATTTTCATCCCAAACAATGAGATATGATTTCCCGTAGTCGAGAAGAAGAAGCGTTGCGTCTGTCGGATGTCCCGTAAGATAACGGACTGCACATTCTCGCCTTTCTTCGCTGTCCTGGAAAACAGTGGCCTTTATGCCGTTTTTTTTCATGTAATCGTATATTTTTTCACGTCTTTTTTTGTATAATTCGTCAAAGTTCATTTTGCATGCTCCTTTTGGGATTTTGCCGCAATTTCAAGTTTTCCCTCAAATTGCAGTTTTGTCGTTTTAAATGATTCCTGAATGATTATATCACTTTTTTCCGTGATTAATAAGGGCAATGTCATGAAAAGCCAAGTTTTTGATGTTTGTTAATTCCAAAATGCGTTCTTTTGTGATATAATTTCTTTTCCGTAATGAAAAGCATTGAAATCTTTGATTCGACACTTAGAGACGGCTCTCAGGGGGAGGGAATAAGTTTTTCCCTTCAGGACAAGCTTTATGTCGTGGAGTCGCTCGACAGTCTTGGTGTCAAATATATTGAGGCTGGAAATCCGGGAAGCAATCCCAAGGATATGGAATTTTTCAGGCGCGTAAAGAATCTCAAGCTCAAGAATTCCGAGATTGTGGCATTCGGTTCCACGAGACGAAAGAATTGTTCCTGTGCGGAAGATTCCAACATACAAAGCCTTGTTGAAGCCGGTACGAAAACCGTCTGCATATTTGGAAAATCATGGAAAAGGCAGGCTGTGGAGGTGCTTGGCGTTTCTCCGGAGGAAAACCTCGAACTCATAAGGGATACTTGCTCTTATTTGAACAGAAGGGGTCTGAAAGTTATTTTTGATGCGGAACATTTTTTTTCTGGATGCGTGGAAGACAGGGATTATGCATTTGCGGCGCTTCAGGCTGCCATTGAAGGCGGAGCTGGAACTCTTGTGCTTTGCGAAACCCGAGGCGGTGCGCTCATTTCTGAATGCAAGGAAATTGTGTCTGCCGTTGTGAAAAGATTTTCAAGAGGTGCCGTAATCGGAATACACTGCCACAATGATTCGGGGCTTGCCGTTGCAAATTCTCTTGTTGCCGTGGAAAGCGGTGCCACTCACGTTCAGGGGGTCATGCTTGGTTTTGGCGAAAGGACAGGCAATGCAAATCTTTCCACCATAATTTCAAACCTGCAGCTGAAGATGGGGTTTGAGTGCATTCCCGGTGAAAGCATGAAACTTTTGACACCTGTATGCAACCGTCTTGCGGAAATTGCCAACATAACGCTTGACAAGCGTCTTCCTTTTGTCGGAAAAAATGCATTTGCCCATAAGGGTGGAATGCATATTGATGCTGTTTTGAAGGATGCGTCATCATATGAGCATGTGTCTCCTGAATCTGTAGGAAACGAACGCATGCTTTTGATGAGCGAGGTGGGTGGAAGAAGCCTCATATATGAGATGATGAAGAAAATCGACCCTGCGTTGAAAAAAGACGATGATGCCGTTCGGTACGTCTTGATGAAAGTAAAGGACCTTGAGTATGAAGGATACAAATTTGAGGGTGCTGACGGCAGTTTTGCGCTTCTTGTATACAAGGCCCTTGGCAGGTACAGGCAGTTTTTCAGGCTTTGCTACTACAAGACTCATGATGAATATCCGCTTGTTGAAAAGGGGCTTTATTCATTTGCACAGCTGAAAATAGACGTTGACGGCAAAAAGATGATGGCCGCGGGAGAGGGAAATGGTCCTGTAAATGCATTGGACGTTGCCCTTCGTTCTGCATTGAAGCCGTTTTATCCTTCGGTTGGTGACCTTAAGCTCATAGATTACAAGGTTCGTGTCCTCGACGGAAAGAATGCTACAGCGTCACGGGTAAGGGTTTTGATAGAAAGCACTGACGGAAAGACTTCCTGGACGACAATAGGCGTGAGCTGCGATATTGTGGAAGCTTCGTGGATTGCCTTGGTGGATTCGTTTGAATATAAGATGATGAAGGATTTTGTATGAAAAAGACAAATGCGATTAGGATTCTTGAAGGATGCGGAGTTGACTTTGAGGTTTATGAGTATGAGGATGATGCTGAAAAAAAACTTGAGCTGGGAGCGGCTGCCCGTACTGCCGCAAAGGTTGGTGCAGATCCTCTTCAGGTTTTCAAGACGATTGTCATGCGTTCCGATGCAAAGGAAATACTCGTGTTTTGCCAGAATGCCACATGTGAGATAAATCCAAAAAAAGCAAGAAATGCAGCCTCTGTCAAAGAAATTTCTTCCGTAAAGCCTGAGGAACTTCTTGGACTTACGGGATATGTAAGGGGTGGATGTTCACCGATTGGAATGAAAAAAAAGTACCGAACGTTCATAGACGAGAGTGCACTTTTGTCAGAAAAGATTTATGTGAGCGCAGGAGTTCGGGGCATGCAGATTGCGATTAATCCTGAAGACTTGATAAAGCTTACGGATGCAACCGTTTGCGACCTTGAGCTTTAGCTTTGCGGTGTTATGAAGCTGTTTTTTTTTGAAATATTTTGGGGAGGAAACTTCAAGAAAATATAGGAAGGCATTCCTGAAAATTCATTTTTCCCAGAAATGCCTTTTGAATCCTAGAGGGATGCCTTGATTGCTCCCAAAAGCTCATCATATGTTTCAAAAGCCTTGAGGTTTGGATTGTCCTTTTTAATCTGCTCTGTGCTTCTGAAAAGGAAACCAGCCTTGCTTGCCTTTATCATGGCGAGGTCATTGTGGCTGTCTCCTGATGCAATTGTCTCGAAACCGCATGACTGCAATGCTTTTACAGTCGTAAGCTTTGATTCCGGGCATCTCATCTTGAATCCAGTGATTTCACCTTTTTCAGATACGACGAGTTCGTTGCACATGATTGTCGGATAGCCGAGTTTTTTCATGAGAGGACCTGCAAACTGGCTGAATGTATCGCTTATTATTACAACCTGGGTAAGCTCCCGAAGCTTGTCCATAAATTCCTTTGCTCCAGGAAGAGGATCGATTTTTGCAATTACATCCTGGATTTCCTTAAGCCCAAGACCGTGTTCCTTGAGAATTCCGATTCTCCAGTTCATGAGCTTGTCATAGTCAGGCTCATCGCGAGTGGTTCTCTTCAATTCAGGAATTCCTGAAACTTTGGAAAACTCAATCCAGATTTCAGGTACAAGAACACCTTCAAGATCCAAACATACAATATTCATTCTGTTACCCCTGCGGGATGCATAAAAAGAACATCCCAAAAATATGAAAACTTTGAAACAATATCAGAGTTTTTTTCATTTTGCCTGAAAATCCAAGAAATGCTCTGTCTTGTTTTTTCAGAATTTTTAAAGGAGACTTTAAGAACGCAATTTTTAAGGCCCCTTTGTCATGAGATGAAAATCATCCTAGAAAAGTCCGCTTATTACGCCGTTGTCATCAACATCTATGTTTTCTGCTGCCGGAACTTTTGGAAGACCCGGCATGTCAACGATGTCGCCTGCGAATGCAACAACAAAACCTGCACCGCTATAAAGCTGCACGTCACGAATAGGAAAAACATAATCTTTTGGAGCGCCTGCAAGGAGCTTGTCATGGCTTATGGAATTTTGTGTCTTTGCCATGCAGATTGGAAGCTTTCCGTATCCTGATTCTTCATATTCCTTGAGCTTTTTGAGTGCCTTGCTTTCAAATTCCACTGATTTTGCCCTGTAGATTTCCTTTGCAAGAGTTTCTATCTTTTCTTTGAGTGACATTTCAACAGGATATATGTTCTTGAATTCGGAAGGCTTTTCACAAAGCTCTACAACTTTTTCCGCAAGCTTCACGCATCCGTCGCCGCCTTTTTCCCATCCTTCGCTCAAAACTGCGCATGATGAATTTTCTTCCGAAAGTTTTTGCACAAGCTTGATTTCTTCATCAGTGTCCGTAATGAATTTGTTGAGAGCAACCACTACAGGAAGACCGAATTTCTTCATGTTTTCAATGTGAACCTTTACGTTTTCAAAACCTTTTCTCACAGCATCAAGGTTTTCCTTGGAAAGGTCTGCTTTCTGGACACCACCATGCATTTTGAGGGCGCGAACTGTTGCAACGATGACTGCCGCATTTGGCTTGAGTCCCGCACTCCTGCATTTTATGTCAAAGAATTTTTCTGCACCGAGATCTGCCGCAAATCCTGCTTCCGTAACGACATAATCACCTGTGGCAAGAGCACAAAGCGTTGCGTTTACAGAATTGCATCCGTGGGCAATGTTTGCAAAAGGACCTCCGTGTATGAATACCGGATTTTTTTCAAGAGTCTGTACGATATTTGGCCTTATTGCGTCTTTAAGAAGTGCCGCTATGGCACCCGTGCATTTAAGCTCGCCAAACGTAACGTTTTCACGCTTGAAGTTTTGGCCGATGATGATTTTGGAAATGCGTTCCTTTAACTCAGAAATGTTTTTGGAAAGACAGATGATGGCCATGATTTCTGATGCTACTGAAATCTGGAAGTGTGTTTCCCTTGGTATGCCGTCAAGTCTGCCGCCAAGACCGATTGTCACATTCCTCAATGCCCTGTCGTTCAAGTCTACGCATCTTTTCCATGAAATTGTGCGTGGGTCGATTCCAAGAGCGTTACCCTGCTGGATGTGGTTGTCTATGAGGGCTGCCATGAGATTGTTTGCCGCTGTGATTGCATGAATGTCGCCCGTAAAGTGAAGGTTGATGTCTTCCATTGGAACAACCTGCGAATAACCGCCGCCACATGCACCGCCCTTTATGCCGAAACATGGGCCGAGTGAAGGCTCCCTGAGTGCTGCAACCGATGATTTTCAATTTTCCGAAGTCCGTCGTTAAGACCGATTGTAACTGTTGATTTT
>JAZQMW010000057.1:0-30190 GCA_045627025.1 Treponema sp.
GCATATGTTGATGAAAGTCAATTTTTTTTTAAGATTATGTTTGCCCAATACTTGACACCAACACAAGTTTTTGATATATTATTAAATATAGATGACGCATTAGCTCAGTTGGATTAGAGCATCTGCCTTCTAAGCAGAGGGTCGGCAGTTCGAGCCTGCCACGCGTCATAAAAAGGCTTTTGTTTCATGAAAACTCAGTTTTCGTGTTGCAAAGGCATTTTTAATTTTCCTCTTTCTATGTACGACATTTTCATTTGCCATCACGTCTAAACTAGACAAAATCATTATATATATACAATTAAGATTATGTCAAGTGTTTTTGCTGTTTTGTATGATTACATTCAATTAAAAACTGCTATACATAATTGAGCTTTGTTACTGTACGTATATTAATTTTTGTCCGTCTAGGAACAATATGCCAGAGTGCAGCCGGCCAAAAAAACAGTCAGGTAAAATGCAAGAATGCTCAAAACAATGCAGGCAAGGTTTATTTTTTTCAAATTGTGCTCCCTGTCAAAATGCCCCGTTGCGTTTAAGGCAAGACAGACAACCGATGACAAAAATACATAAACGCAAGTCACGATTAGTAAAATGAAAAAGAAGATTGAAAAGCTTGTTTTTTCAGGAAACAGACAGCCTTTGATGATGTCTGCAAAATTTAACAGCAGATTTGACAAAATTATGAAAAGGTTAATCTTGCATAAACGCATTTTATCTCCCGTAAAAAATCAGCGAGAAATTGACATGATTTCTTTGCAAATGGCAGAGGTTTGTAAAAAAAACGAAATGCACCCGTCAGATAAAATATCAAATTGCCTGACACCGGTACCCGATTTTTATGGATGCAGTCTGAATCTGCATGACATTTTTTTGATGCCGCTGATTGTAAGTCAATTATAGCATTTAAATCAAAAAGAGTGGAATAAATTCCTGAAAACTTGCTTCCTGTGCCATCAAGAGAATTCCTAAACTTTGACGGTGAAATTCCGATGATAGGAAAAAGGAGTGTTTTCTGAGGAAAATTATGATTAGAAAAAAAATATTTCTTTTTCTTTGCGTATTTGCATTTTGCGTTTCTTCTGCGTTTTCCTATTCGCTGGCTTTTCAAATTGTTCAGCGCGACGTAAGTGAAACTTCAGTAAGCACGGCAACACGACTGATGGAAGAAAGTTTTTTTGAATTCTTTTTTTTCAACGGAGTGATTGTTTCAAATTCGCCGACACAGGTTTCTTGTGATGATTTCAATGATTCTGAAATTTTCAGGAAATCTTTGGCTGAATCATATGATGGTGGGGTTGATTATTTTGTTGAAATTACAGGTCACTATGTGAAAAAGGAACCGCCTGTTTCCAAAATAATGGATATTGATGACATATCATCATATTCTTGGGTTCTTCGGGATGTAAGGACTGGAAAGAACATTGCTTCTGGAGAATGTGCTCCGGAACGGAAGGCAGTTTCCAAAAACAGGGAAAAAAGTCTTTCTGATTTCTATCGTATGTTGGCATCTGGTATTCAGGATGTCATTGTAGGCAGGTAAAAATGAAAAAAATATATTGTATGGCTTGCGCGGCATTGTTTTCGGTTACGCTTTTTGCAAAATCAGGGGACTCTTTTGACGGCCTCATATCTGTCGCAAGAAAAGGCGATCTTCCTCAAGGGCATTTCGGAAAAGCTGTCGGATATCTTCCGGGTGATAGCGTTTCCATAACCAATCCTGTCACGGGCGTTACGCTTCAAATATTAAATCTTGGAACTCTTGACAAAAAAGGTGGAGTCGCATTGTTGATTTCTGAAGAATCTGCAAAATCTCTTGGCATTGATTCATCTTCTGAAATACATGTCAGACTTGCGGATCGATATGGAAGTTTTGACGAATCTGTCGCAGGCTCTGCAATTCTTGCAAGAAACGACCTCCCGAAAATTGGCGAAAAACCTGTTTCGGAAATTGTACAGCCTGAACCGGAAAACAAGCTTGCAAAAGAAACTTCTGCCGCTGACAAATTGATTGAAGAAATCGCGGCGCAGGAGACTGGCAAACCTGTCGTAAATGAAGCTGCTGTTCTTGCTGAAATGGAAGAAAACATGAAGGAAAATTCCATGGCTGAAAGTGAAGATGGCAATCCTTCTGAAAAAAACGTAGAAGAACCTGAGCCTGTTCCTGAAAATGAAGATGCTGCAGAATCACCTGAGGAAAATCCATCTGATGATTCAAAAATTGTGGATTCTGATGCAGACTCTGAAAGTGAAGTTGCTGACGGTGAATGCGAAAATCCTTCTGCTGATGAAGTAAAAAATGAAAATGCAGAAACTGTTTCTCCAGAAGAAGATGATGAAGAAATTTTGCCTTCGGAAGAAGAAATTATTGAAATAGATGAAACTGCTGAAGATGAAGAAGTTCCTGAAGAAAAAGAAGGGGAACCTGTTGAAAAATTGCCTGATGAAAATTGCGAAGAACCGGTGAAAGAGGAGATCGCTGAAAATTCTGATTCAAAAGTTTCTGCCGAAGAAGAACCGGAAGCTTCTCTTGAAAGTTCATTCCTTGACGTAAAAGACGAAATCGAGCATCCGTCTCCAATTGACGAAGATTTGGAAATGGATGAAAAAAATCAGGTTGAAGCGGAACCTGTCGTGGAAGAAACAGCTCCTGTTGCAGAAGAAAAATCTCCTGTTGCAGAGAATCCTTTGCCGGCTGCAGAAAAATATGAAGATGAAAATCTTGTTCTTGTACCTGCAGAAAGCATGGAACCTGAATATTTCAATGTTGAAGAAAAAACAGAGGAAATTTCAGAAGAGCCTGTCGTGGAAGAAGTCATTGAAGAAGTTATTCCTGTAGAAAAACCAGCTCCTGTTGCAGAAACACCAGAACCTGAAAAAGTGGAAGAGGTGCTTGAGGAAGAATCGGTTCCACTCAAAATTATTCCGCGTCCTGTTGTTGTGGAAGATGAATTTGTGGAGATTCCTGTTGTACCGCTTGACAGAAAAGTTTCTGAAGAAAAAACATCTCCTGTAGAAGGCATAAAGGAATTTGAAAAATACATTGTGAGTTCAGAATCTTGCCTCATGGAAAATTCCTATTATGTTCAGATTGCATCAATGAAAAATGTAGACAACATTAACGCACTCATAAAAAAATATTCAAGTTATCCTTTGATTTTAATTCCCGTAAAAGATGGAATTTATAGAATTCTCATAGGACCACTTAACATTGATGAATATGAGGTGGTTCTTACGAGATTCAAGGCATTTGGATTCAAGGATGCATTCATGAGGAAAAAATAAGTCTTGGCGCTTGCTCGTGAATTTTTTGAAAGCACTTTTGTGTGGAAATTGATTTTTTGCATGAAAGTGTTTTTTTATAATGAAACACCATCTCAGGCTTGAAATGATGTTTCAATGGATGTTCATGTGCGGTGTCTTGAACTGAAAATTGGATGATTTAAAGAAAAAATCGGGAAGTCACAGTATTTTCCAATCGGCACCGTATTCAGAGCCGAAAATTTTGGTTCTGTTTTTCTGTTTGCCGCAGTTGGCCGTGAAAAATCCTATGTCCATGGCATATTCCGTCATGATGTCGTCAGGATGGTATGCAAGTTCCACTGTGGATTCTCTGCCGCTTGCAGTAAATTCTGACAGTGCGTTGTTCAATACGATGAGGTCCCTCGCAACATCATATTCTTTCCGCAGGTTTTTCTTAAAATACAGGTTTTTTACGAATTCAAGCTGCAGTTTTTGAATTTTTGATGAAATGCAGTTTTCGTTTTTGTTTTGCGCAAAGTGCGTTTCTTCAATATATCTTGAAAGCTCTTCAAAAAAATGGCTTGGCTTCATTGCCAATGGATGTATGACGGCATTGAAATATGGTACGGCACGTCCTTTTGTATAGAAAACATTTACCGCTTCTGAAATTTTTCTAGCTTTTTCCATGTCCTTTTCAGAAAAAGTATCTGATGAAATCAAATTGTATGGAGCTTCATCCATATGGTTCAGGTGAAATTTTTCTGCATCGTCATGAAGTGCGGTTCCTGGAAGTACGCTCAGGCAGAAAAGCTCCAGGTTGTTTGGGTAAAGTGACATCGCAAAATCAATGCTTTCCTTGAAACCTTCAATGGTGTCTCCTGGAAGTCCGTATATGAGGTCAAACCCGAATACGATACCGTTTTCGTTGAGAATGCCTATATTTTGTTCAAATTTTTTCTTATTGAAAGAACGGTTTACATTCTTCAGGACTTTTTCGCTGGAACTTTGAAGACCGAATTGCAGGCAGCAGTTTATTCCGCTGAATGCCCTTGCAAATTCCCTGTCTATGAATTCCGCACGTGCCTCGAAATAATAGAATGTGTCGGGAGTTTTTTTTCTTATCAAATCAAGAATCTTCATTGCCCGTTTTTTGTCCGCGTTGTATGTCGGATCAAGAACGAATATTTGCGGAATTTTTTTCTCGGCAAAATAATCAAGCTCGCTGCAAAGCCTTTCATCGGAAAAGTATCTTACGGTTTTTTCACCCTTGCTTTCATAGCAGTACGAGCATTTGAACGGACATCCTCTTGCAAGTTCCCATAATGCTCCGCCATATCTTGATGCGTCAAGAGTTCCTGTCAGATACGGTGACGGAAGGTTTTCAAGCTTGCATGTTGAAAAGTCATCTGTTTTTTTTCCAGAAAGCACGCATAAAATTTTCTCTTCGCCTTCTCCTGAAATCGTAAAGTCAAACATGTTCCTGAATGATTCGGGATGAGCTGTGATTTCAGGCCCTCCTGCTATCGTGACTATGCTTCCGGCCCTTTTTTTTATTTCCTTGCAGATTTCCTCAAGAATTTTTTTGTTCCATACAAACATGCTGAAGCACACTGCATACGGCTTTTTTTCAAGTATTTCATCTGTGATTTTTTTGACAGAAAATTCCTCTTCAAGCGAAAAGGTGAAAAGTTCTGCATGAAAATCATTTTTTGTAAGCTCGCTTGTATTTATGCTTGAAGCAATGCATGCAGACCCCAATGGCATGCTTTGAGGCGATGTTTCTGCAAGGGCAGTGAGACAAATGATTTTTTTCATGATCAGAGGCTCTTTGTCTTCTTTTTCACAGGCTCGGACGTAAAATCTATCCCAAGCTTGCGCAAAATCTTTCTGTCGACTTCACTCAGCATGACTGTCGTGTGAACTTGTGCACCTTCAAGACCCGGAAGGGCTCTGATTGCCTTTCTTGCATTTTCATCAGTTTCAGAAAGCATTGCAAGGGCCACGAGCACTTCGTCGGTATGAAGCCTGGGGTTGTGTCCGCGAAGACTGTGCACTTTTACGTACTGAATCGGCCGTACCGCACTTTCAGGAATGATTTTTACGCTGTGGTCTATTGATGCAAGATGCTTGAGCGCATTTATGAGAAGGGCTGCACATGCACCGAAAAGATCTGATGTAGATGACGTGATGATCGTGCCGTCGGGAAGTTCCATTGCGGCACATGGTACTCCGTCTTTTTGGTTTCTTTCAAGAGCTGCCGTCGTGCATTTTCTTTCTGACTTGCTTATCTTGGACTGGTTCATTATGAGTTCGATTTTCATCACTTCACTTTCATCCGCATTGTTTTCTGCAAGTCTGTTGAGTGAATTGTAATATCTTCTGATTATTTCCTGTCTGCTTGCCTCACAGCATGCTTCATCGTCAAAGATACAGTTTCCTGCCATGTTGACGCCCATGTCTGTAGGGCTTTTATATGGGTTTTCTCCATAAATTGCTTCAAATATTGCATTCAAAACCGGAAAAATCTCAATGTCACGGTTGTAGTTTACTGTCGTGACGCCATAAGACTCAAGATGGAAAGGATCAATCATGTTGACGTCGTTCAAGTCTGCCGTGGCGGCTTCGTATGCAAGGTTTACGGGATGCTTGAGCGGAAGGTTCCATATCGGGAAAGTTTCGAATTTTGCGTATCCGGCCTTTATGCCGCGCTTGTTGTCATGATACAGCTGGCTGAGGCATGTTGCCATTTTTCCGCTTCCGGGACCTGGTGCCGTAAGAACCACAAGAGGTCTTTTTGTTTCTATGTAATCGTTTTTACCAAAGCCTTCATCACTTATTATGTGGGATACGTTGGCAGGATATCCTTCTATCGTGTAGTGAATGTATGTCCTTATGTTCATTTTTTCAAGCTTGGATTTGAAAATGTCAGCCGCTTTTTGTCCTGAATAATGGGTGATTACTACGCTTCCCACCATGAGGCCCCTGTTTGTAAATTCATCGCGAAGCCTCAAGACATCCATGTCGTATGTAATTCCCAAATCTCCGCGTACCTTGTTTTTCTCTATGTCCAGTGCGCTGATTACAATGACTATTTCTGCATAGTCTGAAAGCTGCATGAGCATCTCAAGTTTGCTGTCTGGCTCAAATCCAGGAAGTACGCGAGATGCATGGAAGTCATCAAAAAGTTTTCCACCAAACTCAAGATAAAGCTTGTTCCCAAATTTTGAAATGCGTTCCCTAATGTGTTCTGATTGTATCTTCAGATATTTATCGTTGTCAAATCCGTTTTTCATAACGGGATTATATTATATCATTTTTAAGCAGAAATATAAAGCGTTTTGTAAAAGTTTTTTGATTTTAATGTAACCTTTGAAAATAAATAAATCAATGAAATGTTGTTGTCCTTTCTTGATATAATCTGAAAAAGAATGCTTTTCCTGTGGAATTATTTGCGTGAAATATGCATCATTTGCCTTATTTTGCATTTTTTATCAATTTTTTTCTAATAATGCCTTAAAACAATGCATTTTTTGTCAATTAGTATATATGGGGAATTCATGCTTGTTATGAGAGGGCTTCTCATCTGGATTCTGCATTGTTGATTTTGCATGGGGTACTATGAAAAAAGTTTTTTTGAAAATTGTTTTTATTCTTGCTGCTTTGAAAATTTCTGCAATGACATCCTTTGACGTGTCATTTGCACTTGAAGGCATAAGGAAAATTGATTTGCTTCATTCTCCTGATGGCGGAATGTATGTCTATGTGCTTGGAAAAAAATCGTCATCCCGGAATGATGATGTCCTGATTCTTTCTTATGGCGAAAACTGCGCATGTACGTCATGCATGTCTCTTGGAAACGAAGAAATCATTCCCGGAGGCAAGATAATTGACTTTAAGCTTTGTGATTTGGCTTTCAAAAAAGAAATTCAACTTGAATTTGCAAATCATGAATGGCACTCATTTTTTTATGAAGGAGACAGTGTTCTTTATGGAGGAATGACCGTTCTTCCGCAAAAGAATGAAAATATCAGGCCTTGTGCTGATTTTGCCAAGGACGGTGCCCTGGATGTAAGGGAATTTTCTGCCTTTGATTTTGTCGGGTATCAGAAGGCTTTTTTCGATTTGTGCGAGATGGAATCATGCCATCCCGTGTGCATGAGGGAAAATGGATTTGACATATATGAGTTTTCCGCTTCGAGAAGGAATGCGATTCTTGTTTCGTCTTTTGATGACAAAATCTTTCTTTCGGGAAAATGCCAGCCAAACCTTCCTTTTGTTTATTTTGACATAATAGAAAACAAACTTTGCTATTGCAATATGGTTTCAGGATTGCCGGTTGCAAAAGACGTATTTCCTTTGCGTGAAAAAGTGGATCCTTCTTCCGTAAAGGCAGTTTTTTCTTCAAGAATCAACATGATTTCCTATTATGCATGTGCAGCCGGAACTTTGGTTTTTGCGGGAATTGCAGAGTGATTTTTTTTTATTGAAAATTTGCGGTTGTGTTTCGTTTTTACCCAATGTTGGGTTTAAGGAGCTTTGAAATGAAGGCTTTTAGATGTTTTTCTATCTGCGTCTTTGTCATTATGAGGATGTTTTTTCTTCATGCGAGTGATTTTTATAAAGAATGTGACGGAGGCCATATAACAATCGACGTTGTTGGCGGCGATGGAAAGTACATAGACGGGAACAAATGCTGGGTCAGGGGAGAGTATGAAGTTTCCCATGATTCTTCAAATGCCAAGGGATGGAGCAAGGAGGATTCTGATTTTGAATATGATTCTTCCACATCAAGATGGCATTATGAAATGGAATTTGCGGTCAGTTTTTTTTTAACGCTTAATAGCAGTTCGGCATCCCTTGATTCGTACATTTATGGTGACAACAGGGTGCCTGATGTTTCTGCATCGGTTTCTGCCGAAAAGAAAAATGGAAAGTTTGTTTCAAATTCTTCCGCAATTTTTTCAGGTACCGTAAGCGGTGATTTTTGCGATTTTGCAGGTGCGCCCGGGGCTGGAACAAGGATCGCATTTTACCGGGTAAACGGCACTTCTTATGAAATACCCGTTTCTGAAAGCGGAACAGGCAGTTTTTCCATAAAGCTTTCAAATCCAGGAACATACAATCTTTCATATTGCGTGGAAGACAATGTCGGCACGTCGTCTTTTTCTGAGCTTGAAGGATATGAAGAAAAATTTGTAAGCACTTCGGGTGAGTTTTGTCTTGAACTGAATGATCTTCCGGACAACATGGAAAATGAGTTTTATTGCCTTTCCTGCAGGACTTTGTCCGGAAACCACATGAAAAGCGATGCAAGCTTTTATCCGTTTAGAATAGACACTGTTCCTCCAGAAGATTTTTCAATGTGGCTTGAACCTCAGAGAAATGAAGATGCCTGGTACAATGATTCAAACGTGGAGCTTTGCTGGAGTTACGGAAAAGACATGACTGGAATCGGCGAGTTCAGGTATTCTGTTTGTGAAGCTGAAGAATACAACTGTTCTTGCTGGAATGTAATAAATGACGTTGAGTCAAGGAGCAAGTGGATTTCATTGTCGGGAGAAAAAAAAGTATTTCTCCGTTCATTTGATTCTGTTGAAAACCATGAAGAGGATTTCAGGATTTGCAGGATTGACCTTTCAGCGCCTGCTAAGATTGACGGCGGCAAGAAATTTTTTGCAGAAATGAAAGACGGAAAACTTCTTGCTTCCTGGCCTGAGTTTACAGACAATGAATCAGGAATTTCCTATTACCGCATAAACGTTCAATGCATTGGTGATGGCTTTTCGCGTGATGTGGATTTTCTTTTTGACAAGGGCAAAAACAGTACTGAAATAGATGGATTTGAAGAAAATGAAAATTACATGATCAGGTTCTACTGCTTTGACAATGCGGACAATTTCTTCAGGGAAAATTGTTTCCTTCTTTCTGAGGATGGAAAAAAACAGGAATCCATTGCATATGATTTTCATGATGAGAGAAACGGATTTTCTTTTGACGGACGTGCTAAATATGATGTTTCCTCTGGCAATGTCATTCTTGAAAGCGGTGCAGTGATGTCTTTTCCAAGCAATTCTGGATTTTTCCTTGAAGGCGTAGATGTTGAAAATATGCTTCTTCAAGTGGATTCTGTAAAAATTGACAATGGAATAGTATTAAATTGCAAGACTAAAAACCTATCGTTTGATTATTCATATTCTTTTGAATCTGATGAATTCAAGATATGCTTTTCTTCTGTGGAATATGATTTTGAGAAAGGAATGACATTGCTTGATGCAGTGTATTGTCAAAAAGTTATAGGTGAGGACGGATCAAAATCAAGCATTCCTGTAAAATTGGGCAATGTCATAGCAGGGTTCCCTTCGCATTTCAATTTTCTTTCTGAAAAATCATTTTTTGAAAACACCATTCTTGATAATTCTGGATTGAAGCTTCATGATGCAGAAAGCGTTTTTCTTGGCAATGACGAGAAACATTTTGGTGAAAAAAACTATGTCAGGCTTAAAAATTTTAGTGTCTATACGGATGGAACCAAAGGAATTCTTTGTGTGACGGATTCAAAGACAAATCTGAATGATGGAAAATCATTTTCACTTCTGGCAGAAAAAAGTTTCTGGAAAAATGCAAGGGGAGATGTATTCAGGATAGTTGACGGATACTGTGATGAAAGCAGGATTTACATATCGAAAGCTGTTTTTGAGACTTTTGCGGGGGAAAGGAAAATTTTCTGCCATCTTGAGAATTTTTCCCTAGCAGATGACTTCGGTACGATTTTTTCCAAGAACATGTCGGCAAATTTTTTTGATGAAGATGGAAACCGTATTGAAATTCTCAATGTTTTTGACCTTGGAATATCAAGTTCCGGAATGTTTTTTTCACAGGAAGGCAATCTTGTCTGCAATGGAACTATTGCAGTCGATTTGTATGGAGAGCAGACCGTAGAGAACATCCTGCTTTTGGGAGATGGTTTTGATTTTTCCTCTTGCTTCATGAAAGAAACTGAGTTCATCGTTTCAGGATATCGTGTTCGTTCTTCAAGCCTTGGTTATGCTCCTTTTGGAAATTCCGGCAGAATTGTTGTGAATGAAGGATGCATGTTTGTTTACAATACAGAACTTCCGTTCAGTGGCATGACCATTGACGTCATGAAAAACCGTGTGGTTGAAGCCGTAAAGATTGATTCATTTTATGAGCTGAATACGGGGTATGGAAGTGCCGTAAAGTTTTATGAAGGAATTTTTGATTGTGAAGGACTTAGGTTTTCCATAGATGTGCCAGAACCTTCATCTTCATTCGTAAAAACGTTTTCTTCTGTAAAAATATCGCCTGATGATGTGCTTAATGCCGTTTTGGTTGGAAAAAATTCCATTCATTTTGGAGAATACGAATTCATGACTGATAAAATAACCTTTGACGGCAAAAAGATTTCAATGGGCAATGCCTTCATGCAGGCTGAGAAAATGAAGCTTTTTGATGTCGCAAAGGAAACCGTGCTTAAAGAAATTCCTGTTGACCTGCTTTCTTTTTCTTATGATGATGTAATTGATTCCGGTGCCTGGGATGAAAAATCGTTCTGCTTTTGCACAGAAAACCTAAAACTCATCCTTGATAATGCAAGATTCCTGAAAAATGCACATCTTAAAAATGATTCTGTGAAAATAGAATCCGTAGATTTCATCTTTAACAATTCGTCATCGAAATTCAATGTCAGCATCCTTGATGCGCATCTTGATTCTTCCGGAAAGTTTTCGTTTGATGAGGTAAAGACTTCACCTGTCGTGTTTGAAAAAATGCAGTTTACGCTTGACGGCATTTCATTGGGTGATGACGGCATGAAATTTTCAGGCTCTGTTGTTCTTCCGGAAATTCTTCCTGGATTTCTTGCCAAAAAGACTCTTGATGTCAGCTCTTTTTGTGTCGGCTGGGATGGAAAAGTTTCAAAACTTGAGTGCTGCTGTATTGGAAAATTCGACATACCGATTTTTGGAAAGTGGAATGCATGTGTTGAAAATGTTTTCCTTCAATATGACAGTGATGATGCCGTAGTCATGTTTGAAAAAAGCGAACTTGATTTTCCCTGCGATTTTTTGATTGAAAGCATAAGTGCGGATAATCTTTCCTATAGAATCGGAAAGCATGAATTTGATTACGGTTCCATTTCCGTTGACGTAAACAACAAGATTTCCATTGCAGGCATTGAATTTGACCTGAAAAACTTCACCCTTACCGAATTCTTTTCTGCAAGATTTTTGTGTGATGCATCGTTTAAGTCTCCCAAGTATCCGGATTTCTTGAAAAATGTAATGGTCAAAGACAGCATCATTGATTTTTCTTCTTTTGGAAGCCTTTCGATCATCGATTTCAATGTATCGAATCTTAAGGGCAAGATAGACAGGGCCGTAGAGTCCGTAGAGATGGAAAACGGTTCACTTTCAATCAAAAAAGATGATGAGGGCGGTTTTTTTGCAGACATTTCGGGCACGCTTTCCTTTACCGACAAAGCTCCGTCTGGAATTCAGGACATGAAGCTTGGCATAAACAGTTTTTGTTTTTCCACAAGAAAAAAGGAAATAATCTGCCTTGACTGTTATGCTGAAAAAAAATCCATTGTAATTGAAAACATTGCGTTTGAAGATGTTTCTGCCGGAATGAAGTGGAATGGTGACGGTGAAAAAAGCATTACCCTAGGTGCCTCGATCATACTTCCAGATTCTCTACCTGAAGGCATTGCCGGAGAAAAAGTTGTCGTTTCCGATTTCAAGATATGTTCAACAGGAAAAATTGAGTCATTCTGTGCTTCATTTGCATCAGACGGTAAATTTGATTTTTTGCAGGGATTCACCCTATTTTCATCAAAAATTGGAATTTCGTGGCTTGATGATGAGTTTTTCATTGACATGAGCACAACGCTTCTTCTGAAGGAAGGTTTTTTCCTTCAGGGAATCGGTGGTACAAAGGCCAAGGCTTCCTTGAGATTCTGTTCGTTCGATCTTGTTGATGTTGATTGTGAATGCTCCATTCCAGACCGCATTGTTTTTGATACACTTCAATGCAGGAATTTGAGTTTTTGCATGAAAAAAACTGAGACAACACCCGTAACGCTTTCCTTCAAGGGCAAATTCCTCATGCCTGATGAGGGGAAGGTTCCTCGGGGAATCGCAAATGCCTGTCTTTCTGTAAAGAAATTTGAACTTAATTCATGCGGGGAAATTACGGCACTTGACATTTCAGGCTCTTTTCCTGACTGCGTGATATACGATGCCTTGAAGATTGAAGGGGCTTTCATATCGCTTTTCAAGGGAAAGAAAAATGAACTGACGGCAAATATTTCAGGCGGTGTGAGGATTGTCTCGGAAAAAGTTCCATCCTCGCTCAGGAATGTGAAATTTTCCATAAACAGGTTTTGCGTTTCAAGTAAAAGCGGAGTAAAGGAATTTGACGTTTCTATGAACGGAAATGTTGAATTCTCGATTCTTGGAGGACTTGACCTTTGCATGAGCAGTCTTTCGTTGAATGAAAAGGGTTTTCCACAGCCGCAACTGCAAAAATGAATTTCAACGGTCCAATGAAAGGTACGTGTTTCACCCTTACAAATTTTGCAATGTCCTGGAAAGGAAGCATAACCAACATTCAGGGAGGTGTTGAATCTTCTTCCATAGACATTGCAGGTTTTAAGGGATCGATGAAAAAACTTTACTTCGTCAAAGACTCATCATGTTCTGGAGGATACTGCATAACACTTGATGAGTGCATGATAAGGCTTCCTGAAAATGCGGGGTCGCTTGAGAGATTGTTCTCCGTCTTGATTTTTATGCTCCCGACGTGCATCTTAAGCTTAAAAAATGCAATTCAGGTGCAGTCATGACCGTAAATGCGGAAGATTCATTTTCAGGAATTTCATCAATTGAATACATGATTGATGGAGGAAAATGGAATGTGTATGAAGATGAAGTTTTCATTTCGGAACCTGGCACCCATGAGTTTTATGCAAGGGCATTTGACAAAAGCGGAAAGTGTTCTGCCGTAAAAAAATGTCTTGTTGACTGCGGTATGAGATGCGAAGATGAAGTCATTGATTATGTAAGGAAAGATGATGAATTCAGGGTTGAAAAAAATCTTTCGAATGGAAAATCATTTGCATATTATGATTCTGCATCAAGTGTCGTGTCGGACTTGCATTGTCATGAATATGTCCTGAGCCGTTTGCCGGAATATCTTTCTGGCACTGAATACATAAAGTGGAATCTTCGTGAGCCTCGTTCTGATGTAAAAACACATGTCTCTGAATTTTATCTCATGCAAGACTCTTTTGTATTCATGGCGACTGAAAATGACATGCGAAATGATGGCTGGAGCCTGGTTGAAAGAAATGCCAGCCTTGGAGACAGCATTGTTTTAAGAAAGATTAATGTTTATGTGAAAAAAAATTCTGCCGGTGGAAAAATTTGCATCGAACATAGTGAAAAAGAAAAGCTTCTTGTTGCCGTAAGAAAGGTAAAGGATTTGAGCTGTGTTTTTGCAATTGGACGAAATGCATTTGCATCTGGACTTCATCTCGTGAAATCAAAAAGCATGCTTGGAGGAGATGTCGTTTGCCTTCATGTCGTGCATGGACGGAAAACATTTTTTGACTCTGTTTTTTTCAGGAAAAGATTTTATGTGGAATATGACGGAATCAAAAGGGAAATTTTCGGCAATGAGTTTTCGTTTGCAAGAAAAAATGAAGACATGCATTATGAATTCTCGTATGAAATATCTGATGCAAGCGGACGGCCTTATTTTGATGGAAAAATTTCCATGGATGTTGCAGGAGCAAATCATGCGTTTGATTTTGCCGATTTTGATTTTTTTTAGGAAATACAATGAAAAAATAATTTGTTCATTTTAAGGAGGAAAAGATGAATGAAAAAACTTTTAAGGCGCAAAGTGAAGGATGGACATTCATTGAGACGCTTATCGTCATGTCCATTGTAATGATTCTTTCTGTTTCTGTTGGATTCAGTTCCGTAAAACAGATTGACAAGGCAAAAAGGGTTTCTGCCAAATCTCAGATTGAATCGTTTGCGCTTGCGCTTGAAGCCTATTACATGGATGTTGGGTCGTATCCTTCTATGGAAGAAGGTCTTGAAGCCCTGCGAAAAAGTGATGATGAATCGTGGATGGGGCCTTACATTGCAAAACCTGTTCCAGAAGATCCGTGGGGCAATGAATACGTGTATTCGGTTCCTGGAAAGGAAGGACTTCCTTTTGAGGTATTGAGTTTCGGAAAAGACGGTGTTGAGGGTGGAGCTGGAAATGACCAGGATATTTCGTCATCTGAGTGACGGTTTTTCGCTTATTGATGCAGTCGTTGCTCTTTTTTCTGCATATTGCATTCTTTTGGGCCTTTACGCAACGTTTAATGTGGCATGCATGACGGCAAAAAAATACGTTGCAGATTCTGAGCATGAAATTGAGCTTAGGGAATGTGATGTAAGGGAGAAGTGCCTTGAAAAATAGTTTTCAATGTCTTGCATTCAGTTTTTCTGAAACTTTGGTGACGTCATTTCTTCTTTCTGTCTTGACATCATGTGTATGCATGGCTTCAATCCAGTGCATGCACGTGTTTGGCAGCTTTGGAAGGATTCTTCAGCAAAAGGCAGAATACTTGAATGCAGACAAAATGCTTAGGAAAGAATTCGGAAAAGTCCGCATTCCGATGTGGTCATGCGATTTTCACGTTTGGCACGATGGAAAAAGAATATACTTTTCAAGTTATGGGCAATCTGAAAGCTGCTGCGTTGTAGAAATGAAAAAAAATGCATCCGTCTTGAATGTTGAAACATTTTTTTCTGAAAGCGGATTTCCAAAAGGGGTGAAGATAATTTATGAAATATGCGGAAATGAATACTGCACGTCATGTTTGTTCGCAGGAATGGATGTTTATTACGAGATATCCTGATGATGGGTTTATTTCAGGTAACTGCTGCATGATTCTTGTGTCGATTTTTATCATCGCCCTTGCTTTTCATGGCATCGTGCAGGTTTTTGGAAAATGTTTCTGTAAGGCGCAAAATGCTTTGGAGGAAAAAGAGCGAATGCAGAATATTGTCTCGGACATTGTTTTCGAACTGGAAAATGATGATACGGGCGGAGCCGATTCAAGATTTGACCATGCATGGAAATATGCAGATTATAATGCGGGCGAAATCAAAGTGACTTTTTCTTCTCTTTCAGGAAAAATAAACTTGAATTTCTTTCCGGAAAGTTTTCTGCATAATGAAAAATTCATATCCTTTTTCAGGGACAGGGCTGCATATGCGGAAACAATTGTAAAGAGAAACAAGCTTTTCAATTCGTATGAGGATTTGGAAAAATGCATTGAAAAAGATGTTTTTGATGCATTTTTCACTCTCTATGGAACCGCATCTTTTAGTGTTTCAAATGAAGTGGCCTTGAAAATTCTTTTTGAAAACATTTCAAGTCCGATTGAGGCTTCCTCTGTTTTGGAAAAAAGGAATGCATTCTCAAAAGGCCGCTTGGTGCCGTCAGACGTTGAGCTTTCCATGATTTATGGAATTGATGGAAAAAGCATTTTGCCGTATGTCAACAACAATCCATGCTTGAATGTCAATTTCTGCCCGAAAAAAGTTCTGGAAATCGTTTTGTCAGATGCATATCTTGGAATAAAAAATTACAGAAGGAAAGTGGAAAAAATTGTCGAACTTTCTGAAGGCCAAGAAATATCAAACAAAGACCTGTGTGGAATTCTCGGAATAAGCGAAGATTCGTGGCAGAACAAATATATAGGAACCGTGTCGTATTTCTATGAGGCAAACATTCTCGGAAGATATGGCAGCTGCAAAAGCATTCTCATGCGTCAGGGTGAAAAAATAAAGGAGGTCGAATGCGTATGGAACTAGAAAAAAGAATTTTGTCTCCGTCAAGGGCAAGGCATTTCATGGTAAAGATACCTCGTGTAAACAAAAGATACAGAAATGCTGTCATAAGGGAAAAGCTTAAGGAAGTGTATCCTTTTGTAAAAGATACATCTGTCATCTTTGAGAAAAAAATCGGAGACAATTCAATATGCGTGATAGATGATGAGCCATTTGAGCCTGGCATATCACCGGTATTTCTTCTTTCAGACTACATGAAAAACGGCGGTGGAATATACGTCGGCAAATCCGAGGTCATTTTCTTGAAAAAAAGCGGCAGAAATCTTTGTGACTTGAACGTTATGGACCGCAAGGGAAATCCTGAAGACATGATGAAAGCAATATCCGAATTTAAGGATGTGAAAACCGTCGTGCTTGTTGAAACTGCCTCGGACAGGAATCTTGTCATGACATTGCATGATAAAAAAATTGTCAAGGTCAAAAACATTTCAAAAAAAAGAAATCCTTTTTCGACATTTTCTTTGCTCTCGCGTTGCTTTTTTGCATGATTTTTGCATTTGTCATGTGCCGGATCGGTCTTGTTCTTAAGGATGTAAATGTTCAAATTGGCATCCAGCAGGAAAAACTTCGTGAATCCAGGGAAAAGGCATGCGTTCTGGAAAATGAAATCAAAAAGAAAAATGTCCATCACATGCATCCTTCAAATGTGGTTTTATTGCATCCTTGTGACAGAAATGATGTTCCGGTTAAAAAAAATTGAACTGAATGATTCTTGTTTTTCAATTGACTTCGAGTGTGATGATCCTTGCCATTGTCCTGCTTCCGTTATTTGCGGCAGCCTTGTTTTTTTTGAAAAATCATCTTGGTGAAAGAAAAAAAATCCTGAACGGTCTGTTGATTGAAAACAGCTCCTGTTCTGAAAAACTAAACGTCCTTTTGTCTTCCGTTGGCGAAAAGCTTCCTGACAGGTCTTGCATGGATGACATCAGGTATTTTGCAAATTTCCTCAAGGAAGAAAAAATAAATGATTATGAATACTCTCAGGGAAAAAAATCTGCGTCATTTTCTTTTTTGTGCAGTGAGGATGTTTTTTTGCATGTGATTGAAAATGAGTTTTTTTGCAGGCATTGCAGCCATATGCGTGCGTCGGAAAGCTCTGAAGGTATTCTTGTCCATCTTGATTTTGTGGCAGGAAAAAAAATACAGGCCCCATGAAAGCGGTGTATTCTTCCCAAAAAACATATTCAAAATAAAACACGAAAAAAGTATCCTGAAAAAAAATCCGGAAGCGAAGAGAAATGTATTGGCTAAGAAAAATGTCCATAAGCCTTCTTTTGATGACGCAAAATATGTCAATGCCAGTGATTACAAAGTCATCGGCGGTTTTTCTGATAAAAAATCATCATCTGATTTTTATTTGAAATGTCCTGATGGAAAATTGGTAAAAGTGAAGGGGAGTCAAGTCATTGAAAATTCAAATGACCATGTAGTTGTGGTTTTGGACGGTAAGAAACTAAAGATAAAGAAGTGAGGTAACATGATGTTTTTAATTGATTCGAAAAAAATTGCCTTGATTTGGGCTTTTTTTTGCAATATGCTTTTTGCATGCTCGACAGTGGATATGCCTGAAAACTCTGTCAATGGCATAATTTATGATTCCGACAACGAACCTGTTTCCGGTGCGGAAATATTTGTCGGAAAACGGAAGAAAGCCGTGTCTGATATATATGGTCACTTTCAGCTTTAGGATGTGAAATTGAATGAAAGTTGCACTGTTGAAATCAGGAAAAAGACGTTTGAGCCAAAAATCATGAATTTCACACATGATTTCGTATCCCAGGTAATATACGTGAAGCTTGATTCTTTTGATGGAATTCTAGGTCTTGCGGAAAAAAGTTTTTCTTCCGGGGATTTTGAAAGCTGCATTTCGTATCTTGACAGATATGAAAAAAGTGACGGAAACACCAATTCAGGCGAGTATTTGAGGTGTGCGGTTTTATGTGCAATAAATGATGCGGAAAAAGCCCATGAAAAGCTCCTCATGCTTTCGGATGTTGATGAAAATCCATGGATAAGACTTCTTCTTGCTGACATTGAGCAATATGAGCTTAATGATTTGGAAAATGCAAAGAAGCATCTTTCTGAGTTTCTTGAGCGTTCATATGACGAAGAAATTAAAAAAAGGTACGAAAGCCTATGATTGCCCTAAGCTTTTTTCTTTCATATTTTGTGCCGGGTTTCTTTATTTCCCTGCAGGACATGAAGACTTTTCGAATTTCACTTGTCATGAATTATTTAGGAATCCTTTCTTATTCGGTTATTCTCGGACTATATACGAAAGACCTTTCCGATGCATTGTGGAGTGCGGTTCTGAACATCATGCTGTATGTGTCGGTCATGAAAATTTCCTGCGGAGGTCTTGGGCTTGGGGATGTGCATTTCAGCATTTTCTGCGGAATGTTTTGTCCCGGCATCTGGATGCTTTTTTCGTCAATGGCTGCATCATTGTCAGGAATCGTGTTTTCTGTGGTGACAAGAAGAAACAAGATACCGTTTGTTCCGTTTATGTTTGCAGGAAACGTAATCGTATTTTTTATCAGGAAAATGATTGTCGGATGACATGCCTTGGTGTCCATGCACATTTGATGAAAAACTGCATGTGAATGCAAAATAATTATTGTGAGTGAAAATCCAAATCTCATGACTCTTGACTTGAATGCTCACTCATGATAATCCAAGCATGGATTCATTTTTCTGCATGTTTCATTGTTTCTTCGCACTCAAAGTTTATTTCTGCCCGCTGAGTTCAATGTAAATCTGGTCTGCAAGGCCGAAACCTGAGTTCTTTGTAAGAGATTCCGCCATGTTGTCATACATCATGTCGTCATACATTTTTCTTGCAAAATCATTTCCTTCTGTCAAACTTGTATGCTGTATTGTGTTTCTCATTGAAGAAAGCATGGATTTTACCATGTAATTTTCAAGTTCCATTGACTGAACATAAAGATCTGACGTTCTGTCGATTGTTGGCGTTTTTCCGTCTCTGGTGCGAGCATTTGACGCAAAGCCACGAGGTCTTGCGTTCTTGTCTGCCTTGGACGTGAAGGCATCTGAAAATCCCTGCGTGTAGTCTCCCTGAAGCCTGTGGTTTTTGGAAATCTGACTTCCTGAAACTCCTGTTCCTATGTGATTGTCTTCGGTAATGCCCAATGCTGTCTTGTTCTGCATTTCTTTTATGAGTTCGGAAAATCTTGTTTCATTTTTCTTCATTATAGAAGTTTCTGCCGCTGCATTTGCGTCGCCCAAAGTTCCTGTAATTCCAAGTCCGCTGATTCCTAATGCCATAATGTACCGCCTTTTGCATAAACTGGAACGAAAATTCCAAGGATTGTTGTCTTAATTATCGGTTTTTTTTTTGTATTTTTTAGGAAAATGTGGTTGGCAACATGCCCTGCGTCTTTGACTGAAAAAAAAGACCGTTTCTTCCCACCAAAGAAACGGCCCGACCCACCCAATATTTTTTAAATTACACTTTTAATACACTGACTATCGCTTTAGCGATGCCGCGGTCTGTAACATTGTGTCACTTGTCTGGATTGCCTTTGAGTTGAACTCGTAGGCTCTTTGTGCCACAATCATCTGCACCATTTCATTGACAACAGATACGTTGCTCATTTCCACAAACTTGTGTTTCGTGACACCCATTCCGTCAATTCCTGGACGACTTGCTATTGGATTTCCAGAGGCATTTGTCACTTTGTAAAGGTTGTCGCCTGTATTTTCCAAACCTACTGAGTTCGGAAAGCGGTACAATTCAATCTGTCCCACTTCTACAGGTTCAAGTTGTCCATTTACCTTCACGTTTACTTTTCCACCGTCGGAAATGTTTAGGGTTTCAAGCTGAAATCCTTCCGGCAAGATTATTTCCGGCTGAACGCGTAAACCGTTGGCTGTGACAAGCTGACCAGTTGAGTCAACTTTAAAAGATCCGTCGCGTGTGTAAGCCCAGCTTCCGTCATATTGCTGTACTCGGAAAAAACCGTCTCCAACAATGGCGATGTCCGTATCAACTCCCGTTGCCTGCAGTGAGCCTTGTGTCATAATGCGCTGTGTGGCTGCTACTTTTACTCCACTTCCCATCTGAAGTCCCACAGGAGTTACTGTATCTTCTGTTGCAGGTGTACCCGCAAGTTTTACGTTTTGATAAAGAAGGTCCTCAAATTCAGCCCTGTGCTGCTTGAAGCCTGTCGTATTCACGTTTGAAAGATTGTTTGAGATTGTATCAATGTTTGTCTGCTGTCCGTTCATGCCTGTTGCGGCATTCCATAAACTTCTTACCATATTATCTTTCCCTTATGCATTATCTGTTTACAGTTGCTACTTTTGACCAAAGTGTTTCCATCATTCCGTCTTCTGTCTGCACGGTTTTCTGGTTTGCCTCATATGCCCTGTTGACTTCAATCATCTGTACCATTTCATTTACTACGTTTACGTTGCTTGTTTCTGTAAATCCCTGAAGTACGCGAGGTCTTTCATCTCCTTCAGCAATGTGTGCATGACCTGAGATTCCTGTTTCATTCCACAAGGAATTTCCCTGACGGTCAAGATGCCTCTCATTGTCAAATCTTACGATTTTAAGGCGGTCGATGAAATTGTTGTTCTTGTCATAAATCATTCCGTCCTGGTTTAGGAAAAACTTGTCGTCCTCAAGATGGATGTTTCCAGACTCTCCAAGAACAGGATATCCGTCTTTTGTAAGGAGGATTCCTTCTTTTCCAAGGTGAAAATTTCCATTTCTTGTATATCGTTCGCCATTTGGAGTGCTTACTGCAAAAAATCCTTTTTCACCCAAAGCAAAATCAGTCTTTGTATCGGTATTCTTGAATGAACCCTGAGTGAATGACGTGTAAAGCTCGTTTGTTTCAACTCCAAGTCCTATTGAGCCGATTACCGGAGCAAAATCCTGTGAACCCAAAGAATTCTTGCAGATGCCGTCAGCATCCGTTCTTCTGATCAGAAGTTCAGAAAACTCCTTGTTTACGGGAATCTGTTTTTTAAAGCCTGTCGTGTCAACGTTTGCAAGATTGTTTGAAATAGTATCCAATCTGTTCTGCTGGGCGTTCATTCCGCTTGCGCCAATATACCAACCTCTAATCATGCTGTATAACCTCATTTAGTATATCGGCATCTGTATTTTTTTGTTAAGTCTTTTTTATTTTTTCCATGTTTTCATGAAGAAATTTGTGCTTTTCAGGGCAAATCATAAAAAAAAGCCCGGTCATGCTTTTATATTCCTGATGAGGAACTGCATGCCGGGCTGATTGTGCTTTCATGACATCATGAATGTCATTTTACGCTTTCACTCATTTCCTGATGTGCTTTCAAAAGATCTGTCGTAAGTTTTTCTGCAAAAGATCGGCTTTTTGTTGCCTGATTTTCTTCATCCACCGTTTCTCCCTCATAAAGTACCACTGGATAATCCATTAAGATGTCTTTTCTTGCATTTTTTATCATGCATTCTGCAATTTCCATGGCAAGTGGATTTGTCTTGTTGCCCTTGTCGATTACGGCAACAGATTCCGTAAGTGCAAAGTTGCCTTCCTCAGGATCGACAAAACCGATTGGAAGTCCGGCTTTTTTGTCACGTACAGCCTGATGCCTGAGACCGAAACCGACAGCGACTTCTCCTGAACGGATTTTCTTTATTGGGCCTGAACCTGAAAGTTCGAGATGAGGGCCTGCATTTTCGTATATGGCCTTGAGGGCATCTTTGGTTCCATCCTCACCGTATTCCGAGATGAGGGCCTGGAGCATGAGCCATGCCGTTGTGCTTCCCATTGGATCGACAACGCTTACAAGATTTTTGTATTCCTCATTTCCCATGTCCTTTATGGATGCTGGTGCAGGAAGTCCCTTTTCAGAGAGAATGTTCGTGTTTACGATAAGCGCACCCTGTATGGCAAGAAGAGGTGTGTAGAAGTCTGGTGTTTTTACGGTCTGTTTTGTCTCAAAATCAAGAGTCTTGAACATTCCGTTCATTTCCTGTGCAGATTCTATGTAGAATGAGCTCATTGTGATGACGTCAGCCTCAATGTCCGTTCCCTCTATGAAAAGTTTTCCTCCAAGTTCGCTTGTTCCGAATGACTGGAAAATGTATTTTCCTTCGTATCCGTTTGAATCGAGAGCCTTCTTCACTGAAACGACAGCTTCGTCATCTGCGTTCGAATAGATTACGACCGGTTTTTCCTGTGCCTTTTTTGCACAGCCTGAAAGTAAGGCACATGATAGTGCCGCCAGCATGATTTTTTTCATTTTTTTTCTTCCTCTGTTTCTTTTTTGCTATTTATCAATCCTTTTATGGTCTTTATTGCAAGATTTGTCAAAAGGATGAAAATTGACAGTATGAAAATCTCATTGAATTTTGCAAAATGCTGCAGTTCCTGGATTTTTGTCGTGATTACCATTGTTTTTGCACCTGCAATGAAAATGACGGCGCTTACGGTAACCATTCCGTTTATGAAAAGATATACGAAAATTTCAAAAAGCGTAGGCAATGCGTTTGGGGTGATTATTCGCAATACGGTCTTTATCCAGTTGTCCCCAAGCACTACCGCAGTGGTTTCCCACGAAAGGTTCATTTTGTCGAGTGTTGAGCGCATCATGAGGTAAGGGGTAGCAAAGAAATGAACCATGTTGCAGAGTACGAGAATCATCAAGGAGTTGTGGAGCGCTATTTTCCTGAATGCAAAAAGAAATGCGATTCCAAGCACCATGCCGGGTATCGTGTTCGTAAGCTGTGTCATCCAGTTGATGAATCGCGTGCCCCTGAGTTTGTCCCGGCTCCTGCATCTTACAAGTGCCGAGCAGTATACGAATGATGTTCCGAAAACAGATGTCAGGAAACTTACCGAAAGTGAATTCCTGAATACTCGAAGAAGTGTTTTGTCCGATATGAGGTGCATGAAGTTTTCTGTGGAAAAAGACATGTCGTACGGCCATTCCGATACGAATGGAGCTACGAAAATAACTGCGAAAACCGATATGACTGCAAGTATTATGATTCCGCTAAGAAGTGAAAGCACCGTGTCCCTTGCAATGTTTTTCTTTATTTCGATTTTTGATATTTTTGAATAGCGTATGTTGAATTTCTGAAGATAGTTCAGGATAAGTATGCTGAGCACGGACGGAAGCATCATGAGCACTGCTATTACGGATCCCTGGTGGAAGTCCGGAATGCTTCCGAGCATCGTGTTGTATAGGAGTTCCGAGATTACAAGATACCTTCCTCCTATGGATGCGGGAATTCCGAAATCGGTGAAAGAAAGAAAAAAGCTCTGTACGACAGAAATTGCCAGTACGCCTGAAAGCGGCTTCAATATTGCATTGCAAAGCGTCCTGAACGTACTGTCGCCCATTACGCGGCATACGATTATGAACTGCCTGTCAATATAGCCCATTGCATTTTTTATAAGGGTGAATGATATCGGCAGCGTGTATATGACGTAACCGAAAACAAGCCCGTTGAATCCATAGAAGTCAAACAGCTGACGCCCGATGAGTTTTGTTATGAGGCCTGTCTTTCCAAGCGAATATATGATGGCAAATCCATACGTGATTGTCGGAAGCAGCATCGGAAACACTGCAAGAGTCCTGATGGTCTTGTTGAGCCATTTTGGAATTCTCGTAAAGCTTATCGTGTATGCAAGCACAAATGCAAGCACTGTGGTTATGCATGAACTCAGAAAACTTACCCATGCACTGTTTCCGAATGCTGTGATGATGTTTCCCTTTTTGAAAACCTTTCTGAAATTTTCAAGCGTAATGCTTCCGTTTACGGAAATTGCGTTCGAAAGTATGTAGAAAAGCGGAAGAATCAGAAATAGCGCAAAGAAAATCACCGTAAAGTAGAAAATTGTCCTTACCTGCTTGTTTCTTATGTCATGCATGTTCATATCTGTTTGTCCTCGAAGAGTCTGTAGATGTTGTTCTTTTTTATCTCTAGCTGCTTCAGGATGAAGTTTTTGACAAAATCCGATTTTGGAGCTTTCATTATTTCCTCAGGCGTTCCAAACTGCTCGATTTTTCCTCCGTTCATTATGAGGACCTTGTCACTTATCGTAAGTGCTTCTTCTGGATCGTGAGTGACTATTATTGTCGTCAGCTTGAAATTCTTTGCAATCTGCACGATTTTTTCTTTTATGGATTCCTTGATGACTCCGTCCAGGGCAGAAAGGGGTTCATCCATAAGGAGAATCTTCGGCTTCATTACAAGAGTACGGGCAAGGGAAACCCTCTGCTTCTGTCCGCCTGAAAGCTTGTCTATCTTTTTTTCAAGATGTTCCCTGAGGTCAAGGAGGTCTATCATCTGGTCGACTTCTTCTTTTGTCGATTTGCCTGGATAATTTCTGAGTCCGTATACGATATTCCTGTATGCGTTAAGATTCGGGAAAAGAGCGTAATCCTGGAAAACGATGTTGAATTCACGCCTTTCCATCGGCACTTTCGTTATGTCCTTTCCGTCAAAAACAATCTGTCCTTCGTCAGGGGCATGAATTCCAAGAATCGTGTTCAAAAGCGTCGATTTGCCGCATCCTGAAGATCCAAGTATGGAAACTATTTCCGCAGTTTCTATATTGACGCTTATTCCGCCAAGGACTTTCTGTCCTTCAAATGATTTGTGTATGTTTTTTAGTTCAAGCATTTTTTTCCCGCACCTCCGAATATGTCTATTTGCCATAAGTATTGTCTATGTTTTTAAGTTCGCTGAACGTGTCTATTTCAATGAAGTCGTCAAAGCTGCATTTCCTTACGACAAGGCTGAAATCATCCTTGCAGTAGGTAAGCGGCACGTTGTCCCAGTATCTTTCCTTTCCGCCTGGCATTTCGTATACCTTCTTGAGGCATTCTCCAAGTTTCCGTCCGTCCTTTGAAGTCCAGTATGAGATGCCGACCATCTGATATACGTTGAATCCGCCAACGCTCACGCCGGTGATTGTGTCCTTGTCCACGGAAAAGCACCAGTCGTCGGTTCTTTCGCATGGAACTCCGCAGTAGTTTGACTGATACTGGTATTTTTTTATGAGCGATGGATTTTTGAGGATGATGTCAGATTCAAGAATGTACGCATTTTCAAGAAGATATCTTGCGCACATCAGGGATATTATGTTGTTTCCTTCATTGTATGCCGGGTTTTCAAGAAATTTTATGTTTGGATATTTGTAGAGGAGCTGGTCAAACTGTTCGCTTAGATATCCCCTTATGATGATTATTTCCTCAATTCCCGCAGCAACCACGGCATCAAGAAGCGAATCGATTATCCTTTCCCCGTGAACGCGCACGAGAGGCTTTGGTGTGTTCAATGTGATAGGCACAAGCCTGGAACCAAATCCTGCGGCGACAAAAATCGCACGTTTTACGCGGTAAGGCTCAAGTTCTTCTATTCCGGCATAAGTTATCTTTTTGTCTTTGACCATTCCCTTTGATGTGAGTTCCGTGATTGTCGTGTTTACGGTTCCTACCGAATATCCGCATTTTCCTGCAATATCCCGCTGAGAAAGCTTTGTTTTTGCACTTTCAAGAACCGAAAGAATGTCAAATTCCTTTTTTGTAAGCATTTTTTGCATTTACCTGTTCAAAAAATCAGTTTTTTGTCAATTTTTTGAAAAAATTGAATAATTTTAAGATTAAATATTGATTAAACTGTTCAAAAATTATACAGTAAATTTAAAATTTGAACAAGAGGGTAGGAAAATATGCAGAAAAAAGTATATCTTGGAATTACGGGAGACATAATTCATCCCGGCATCATCAACATCATTTCGGAAGGCGCAAAACTTGGCGAACTTACCATAGGCCTTCTCACAGACAGCGCAATCGTATCCCACAAACGCCTTCCATACCTTACATACGAACAGCGAAAGAATGTGGTCGAGAACATAAAGGGAGTTTCTTCTGTCATTCCTCAGGAAGAATGGAGCTACGTTCCGAATTTGAAGAAGCTCAAGCCTGACTACATCATTCATGGCGATGACTGGAAGACAAATTACCTTTCGCACATACGTGATGAGGTTTATGAAGTCATGAAGGAATGGGGTGGAGAAGTTGTTGAAATTCCGTATACACAGGGCATAAACTCCACATCCCTTGCAGACAGCGCAAAGTCAATCGGCACGACTCCGGACATTCGACGCGCAACTTTAAGGCGCCTTATCGCTTCAAAGCCAGTGGTACGCATCATGGAAGCTCATTCAGGTCTTTCCGGCCTTATAGTTGAGAACACTGAAATCATGAAGGATGACGGACTTCACGCTTTTGACGGCATGTGGTCATCATCACTTACGGATTCCACGTCAAAGGGAAAACCCGACATTGAGGCTGTTGACCTTACGACAAGGCTCCAGTCGCTCACCGACATTCTCGAATGCACTACAAAACCAATCATCTATGACGGAGACACGGGAGGAATTCCTGAGCATTTTGTCTTTACCGTACGAACTCTTGAAAGAAACGGAGTTTCAGCGGTCATTGTTGAGGACAAGAAGGGACTCAAGAAAAATTCCCTTTTTGGAACTGAGGCAAAACAGGTTCTTGCAACTGAAGAGGAATTTTGTGAAAAGATTTCGGCTGGAAAAAAGGCTCAGGTTACAAAGGATTTCATGATAATTGCCCGAATAGAGGAAATAATTGCAGGATATTCTGTGGATGATGCCATAAAGAAGGCATTTGCCGCAGTAAGGGCTGGCGCTGACGGAATCATGATCCACTCAAAGGACAAGAGCGGAGAAGACATAAAGGAGTTCTGCAAAAAATTCCGTGAGATGTACAGGAACATACCTGTCGTGCTTGTTCCGACTACGTACAACCAGTTTACGGAAAAAGAACTTGTTTCATGGGGTGCCAACATAATCATTTACGCAAACCACATGCTCCGTGCAAGCTATCCTGCAATGCAAAAATGTGCGGAAGAAATACTTAAGGCTGAAAGAAGCCTCGAGGTCAATGACATCTGCATGCCGATAAAGCAGATTCTTGAACTCATTCCCGGAACAAAATAGTTTTTTCTGTCGGATTCTTGTGAAAAAAGTCATGAGAGTCTGACTAAAATGAGGCTGCCTGACATGCGGCCGCAATTTAAGGAGGAAAGGCAGGAAAAGAACATTTGCCTGCCGATGATTTTGATATGATTACGCCAAAATATTTTTATGACCAGTTGGTCAAAAACGGAACTGATTTTTTTGCCGGTGTGCCTGATTCTCTTTTGAAGAATTTTTGCGCATACATAACGGACAACGCACCAGGCGACAAGCACATAATCAGTGCAAATGAAGGCTCTGCAACCGGACTTGCCGCAGGATATCACCTTGCCACAGGCAAAGTTCCTCTTGTCTACATGCAGAATTCCGGAGAAGGAAACATGATAAATCCCATGCTCTCGATTGTCGATCCTGACGTATATTCCATACCGATGATGATTGTCATCGGCTGGCGGGGAGAACCTGGAGTTCATGACGAGCCTCAGCACGTCAAGCAGGGAAAGGTGACATGTGATCTTCTGGATGCCATGAAAATACCTTTTTCCGTACTTTCGCCTGAAAATTCCGACAGTGACCTTGATGCAATCCTTTCAAAGGCTTATGATTATATAGGAAAGTCAAATGCACCTTATGCCCTTGTCATACGAAAAGGCACCTTTGACGAGTATGTGCTCAAGAACAACATTTCTGTTGACGCTGAGATGAGCCGTGAGGAGGCAATTGAGAAAATCATGCTTTCCGCACCTGAAAATGCGGCATTTGTCTCCACCACAGGAATGGCAAGCCGTGAGCTTTATGAGCTTCGTGAAAAGCACGGCATGGGACACGAAAAGGATTTCCTTACTGTCGGAGGCATGGGGCACGCAAGCCAGATTGCGCTTTCAATCGCATTGCAGAAGAAAAACCGCAGCGTATACTGCATTGACGGAGACGGTGCTTCAATAATGCAGATGGGAGGCATGGCTACCATTGGTTCCAGAAACCCTTCCAACATGATACATGTCGTTTTGAATAACGGTGCGCATGACAGTGTCGGCGGACAGCCTACGGTCGGCAGGCAGATAGATCTTTCAGGCATTGCGTCTTCATGCGGATATGAAAATGTCGTAAAGGTTTCCACCAAGGCTGAACTTGATGCCGTGCTTAATGACAGCGAGACTTTTGAGAAGCTCACATATATTGAGGTTCTTGTAAAAAAAGGCGCAAGAAAAGATCTTGGAAGGCCAAAGTCAACACCGAGGGAAAACAAAAATGCCCTCATGGAGTTCCTCAAGTCTTGAATCTGAAACTGCACGGGACCGGATTAGCGTGATTTTTTGAGCCTGCATGCTTTTTTCAAGATTTAGAAGTCGTTTATGTCCATGAAAAATGCCGCAAAACACATTTTTATGGATAGACAGAATATATTATGGAGGTAAATGGAGTCGTGTGCTTCAATGCGCATGGTTCCTGTTTTTATTGTTATGGTTAAACAGGCTGTGATTGTGGCAGGAGGTCTTGGTTCCCGTTTTGGAGACAGGACAAAGCTCATGCCGAAGGGATTTATTGAAATTGATGGCGTTGCCATGGTTGAGCGTTCTGTTCAGAAACTTATCGCATCGGGTGTCGAGGAAATAATAATCGGTACAGGACACTGTTCGGAGTTTTATGACGAGCTTGCGTCAAAATATCACGTGATAAAGACTGTCAGAAACGACAACTATGCAAACACGTCATCAATGGGAACACTTGAAGTTTGCGTTCCTTACATAAAGGGTGATTTTATCCTGCTTGAAAGTGACCTCATTTATGATGCCGCGGGTCTTGCCGTTCTTCACAATGAAAAAAGAAAGAACGTGATTCTTGCAAGCGGAAAGTCAAACAGTCATGATGAAGTATACCTCAAGACAGATTCCAATGGAGCACTTTGTGATGTGTCCAAGGACAAGAGCGTCATCGGAGAGCCTGCGGGAGAGCTTGTTGGAATTACGAAAATTTCTCTTGACTGCCTTAACAAGATGATGGCCTACTACAAGTCAAGTCCTTCACTCATAAAGCTTGACTATGAAAGTGCCTTGAAGCAGGTTTCTCTTGATGGGGAAACCGTAAACGTAAGGAAAATAGAATACTATGCCTGGACTGAAATAGACGACGAGTCAATGCTTGACCGTGCGCTTAACGAAATTTGGCCCAGAATAAGGGAAAATGAGTCCCTTCGTGACATAAGGCGCGAAGTTCTTTTAAACCCGGGTCCTTCTACAACGAGTGACAGCGTAAAATATGCACAGGTTGTTTCAGACATCTGTCCGCGCGAACTTGAATTTGGAAACATCATGGAAAAAATCGCTGATGATTTGACGTCTTTTGTTGCTTCCGCTGAAAAGTATGCGACTGTAATGTTTGGATGCTCAGGAACAGGTGCGGATGAAGCAATGGTATCATCATGCGTGCCGCCTGATGGAAAGCTTCTTGTTGTTGACAACGGATCATATGGTGCCCGTCTTGCAAAAATTGCGTCCGTATACGGAATCGACATGGATGTTTTCAAGTCGTCAACATATGAACCGATAGACATAAATGCCCTTGAAGAAAAAATGACGAGCGGAAAATACACTACATTTGCAATGGTTCATCATGAGACGACGACAGGTCTTCTGAATCCTGTAGAGAAAATATGTCCTCTTGCAAAGAAATATGGAATGGTTACTGTTGTCGACACGGTTTCTTCATATGGAGGAATGCCGATTGATCTTGAGAAATCAGGAATAGATTTTGCTTCATGCACGTCAAACAAGCATATCGGCGGCATGGCAGGAATAGGATTTGTGGTATGCAAAAAGGAAGAGCTTCTGAAACAGAAAGACTATCCCATGAGAAATTACTACCTGAACCTTTATGACCAGTATAGATATTTCCTTGAGACAAAACAGACTCGCTTTACTCCTCCAGTACGGACTCGTTATGAATTGTGGCACGCAATTACGGAAACAAAAGTTGAGACGGTTGAAAAGTGATTCGTAAGATTTACGCCATGCTGGAATGTTCGTGGAAAGGCATGCAATG
>JAZQMW010000058.1:0-15703 GCA_045627025.1 Treponema sp.
ACATCGGTCAATTCTGAAATCCTTGATTGTCATTAGTGATTCTTTCAATGTCATTTTTCACCACCAGAAAGAATTCTAATGTTTTTTGAAGTTTTTAAATACTATACATTTTAAAAGTCTTTAAAATGCGTTTGCCCTGAAAACAAGGGGAACGTTCATTGACTTTATCGCGATTTTAAATTACCATTACCCTGCAAACAAAAACACGAGCCGGTGATGGTAGTCCGTGCTAATGCATTCCATGCATTCAGTAACCTTCAATTTTTCATTGATGTCCAGTTTTGCCGATGGGGAAACTATGCCCAAAAGGTAAAATTATGGACGATTTCACAATCACGACAATCTATTTTGACGGCCAGTTCTGGTGCGCATTCATTCAAAAGCAAACCGGCGGCAATTTCTACACGGGAAGGCACGTTTTCGGTTCCGAGCCTTCGAATCCCCAGATTTTAGAATGGATGCTTTCAGGATACAGTCAAGTGCGTCTGTATAAAACGGATGTCCTTCAAAAAGTCAGGGTAAAAGATTACGCAAAGAAGACCGAATCAAGGATTCCGAAATCATTCGTCAAATTCAAGGAAGCTCAGAAAAAAGAGTTTATGGCGGAAAAAATTAAAAAAAACAAACAGAAACGTGAAGAAAAGAAAAAGAAACATTCGCCAAAATGAACAAAATCGGTTATCATTAACTTGCATGATTTAAAAAAAACAAATTATGGAGGAAAATTTATGCCAATGATTGAAGCAAAGGTAACAATGGAGCTGCCTGCTGAAAAAAGAGATTTGCTAAAGACTGAATTCGGAAAGGCCATCAGCATAATGGGCAAGCCTGAAAGCTACCTTATGATCAACCTTGCCGACAATCAGGATTTGTATTTTGGAGGAAAAAAGATTTCTTCCGGCGCATATGTTGAAGTAAAAGTGTTCGGTTTTGTTGATGAAAAAAAGAGCGACAGCATGACTTCCCGCATCTCTGAAATTCTTGAGAAAAATCTTGGAATTCCAAAAGATGCTGTTTACGTAAGCTACTTCGGAACTTCAAACTGGGGTTGGAACGGAAACAATTTTTAGCATGCCGGGACTTCTCCCCAGAAATTGCACTCCCCTGCCCTCCACCACTTCCGACGGGCCTCATGTGCCTGTCCGGGGTGCAAGGGATTCATAACGGTGAAGCAAATGATTTTTCCAAAGCAAAATCTTTCATTCCCGTCCTCACGACTTCTCCCCTGAACTTCCAAAATCCGTCCGGTTTAAAAAAAATCACAATTCTGGAATTTTCATTCATGATTCTGCAAAAAAACTTTCATGCATTTTTTTACTTGACGGTAACGTTTCTTTACATTACGATGGTTAAAGTCTTCATACCGTAATAATGAATCCCATTTTATTCGGAGGTAAAATAAATGAAAAAGAATTGGAAGAAGTTTTTGCTTGCAATCCTGGGAGTGGCTATCATAGGACTTTCAATCGCATCATGTTCAAACGATACATCAGCCTCTTCGGATGATTCTTCTGGAAGTTCAGGAAGTTCCAGCGGATCTTCAGGCGGCTCTTCTGGGAAAAACCAGAACTACAATTCACAAAGCGATGAGGGACGACTCATTCTGGAACCTGTCGCAAACGGCATCAAGGTAACCGTAAAACTTCTTGACAGCGACATCAAGGCCCTTTTGGGACGTGAAAAGAATTTCATAACCTACAATAACTTTTACATCAGGGAAACTTCAACGCAGCTTGCAATGAATTTGAAAAAACCTTATATCGAAGCAAGCGGAACGGAAGTTTCTGAAGTTTTCCCGTTCGTTGAAAAAGGGAAAAAATACACATTTGACTTCGATTTTTCAATCCAGCTCAGGGATGACGGAACAGAACCTGTCACACATCATAAGGAACATGCATCATGTACGGCAACTGCAGACGGGCTCAATGCAGACGATTACTTTGACTTTGATTACAAGGCAGGAAACATTTCGCTTTATGCCGACAACGCCGCAATATTGCACATGGACAAGGACATAACAAGGTTCTTCAAGACAAATGACGCATCTGACATTTACCTCAAGGGAAACGTAGTTGCAGGCAAAACCGACTGGAGCAATTCTGAATGGGCATCCACATGGATGTCCAACACAGACGGCAGCAACGCAACAGAAGGATGGAACGTAAAATACGACAGGCTTACCTCAAATGACGGTTACAGCATTTACTACGACATATTGGAAGATTACAGTGGCGTGGAATCCTATGAAAAAATCATGAAATACAAAAACTGGGGAATTGACGGAGTTCTGTACTTTACTTTAGACGGCAAATCTTACTGCATGTCAGGTTTCAAATACAAAGATGCGTCGACGGATTACATCAACTGGAAAAAATGGATGGACAAATATGTGACAAAAGACAGTTCAAAGTTCAAGTCGCTTCCAACTTCAACAGGGAACAGTCCGGCCGGTCAAAAAACGGATTTTACAATCTACAAGGGCACGAGAGATGAAGCCACGATGACTTTGGGAGAATATGAAAGCTCACACACAATCTCACTGCAACAAGGAACCAATGCTCCTTACCAGGAATTGACGTATTCATGGGATGATGCAAAAAAGAAGGTTTATTGCAAGTACGAGAAAATCAGCGGCAAGACATATGAAGACAGTCTTACAGGCTCATTCATAAATGACTTGAATAAGTTTTACGTTTTTTCATCCATGCTCGTAATGGATTATACTGTTGATGGCGACAAGCTCAAGCTTGTAAATTCCGAAATCAAGACAGACAACATAAAAGATCTTCTTCTCTGTAAATACGCAAACAGATTCAGCTCAATTGATTCTGACGGCAAAAAGTATTGCGGAAACAGATACATAGAAATAATCGATAACAAAGACAAAACGGACAAGATTTACGTGATTGCAGACATTGATGACGAAAAGATGCTTGTCATGGAATACAAGGATTCATGGACATTCCTGGGTCCTCTGCTTGAAGTGCCATACTCATTCACAGATTCCCAGAGCGGCAAAAAACTGACTTTTGAGCTTTTTGGAAAAAAACATACGCTTGACTATGAAGTTCTCAACAGTTTGGATTTGGAATTGGATTTGAACTAGCATCAAAAAAACCGCGTCTTTTTTCCTGTGCAAAATGACGCGGGCCTAACCGCAGGAAAAAACGGACATGACTCTCCAAATCTTCGGCTCATGTCTGCATTCCCGACAACACAGCATCATTGACGCAAAGGAAACTTTTGCGTTTTTTGTTTTTGATTTAAAAATGAAAAACCGGCAGCTTCCTACTTTCCCGCTAACGCAGTATCATCGGCGCAAAGGTGCTTGACTTCCGTGTTCGGTATGGGAACGGGTATTGCCACCTCGCTATGGCCACCGGCATTATTTTCAGTTTAAAAAGCTACGTGCCCAATGCAATCAACGCATGCTCACGCAACTGTCGATGTCATGTATGTTATAGTAAAATACGTTTTATGTCAATAGAGAGAAAAGCTTTATGTCATTTCAAATGAAGAATTCTACAAGATAAATTTCCCGATTGCAGAAATCACATTTTTAAAATCAAGAGGTTTTGAAATGTGGTCGTTCATTCCGGCATCAAGAGATGCCTGTACGTCATCCTTGAATGCATTTGCAGTCATCGCTATAATCGGAATGTTTCTCACAACATCCCTTTCCATGTGCCTTATCTTTCTTGTTGCCTCATATCCGTTCATGACAGGCATTTGTATGTCCATAAGAACCATACTGTAGTAATTTCTGTCAGACTTCAAAAGCTTTTCGCATGCATCCATTCCGTCATGAGAACAATCAACCAAAAGACCGTGAAACTCCAATATGTCGACGGCAATCTCCATGTTGAATTCATTATCTTCAACAAGCAAAATCCTCTTTCCTTTAAACTTTTGGACTAAATCATCTTGACGACAGCTGAAATTGCTTTTTCCACAAGATGCAGGCTCTTTGTCATCAGGGATGGAATCAAGATTGAATTCCCTTGCATCCTCATGAAGCTCAAAATCAATGTTGATGTAAAAACAGCTTCCTTTTCCAGGTTTTGATTCCACTCGAATCGTACCGCCCATCATGTCCACAAAGCTTTTTGAAATGGCAAGCCCAAGACCGGTACCGGAAATTCCGCTTTGAGTTGAAGTCCGCTCCCTTTCAAAAGGCTCGAAAACTTTTTTCTGGAATTCTTCAGACATTCCGATTCCCGTATCGCTGATTGCAATCTCATATGACATGAAATTTTTTCTTGAACTTGGAAAATGCCTTACCAAAAGGCTGACATTGCCTCCATCATTCGTAAACTTGACGGAATTTCCCAAGACATTCACAAGAATCTGCCTCAACCTCAATGAATCCGCAATAATCCAATCGTTACGGCCGCATCCTACATCCACTTTAAGCAGGATATTCTTTGCCTGGGCCTGAGGCTGAATGAGAGGAATCACATCATTTACGACAGAGAACAAAGATGTCTTCTGAAGGTCAAGAACAGTCTTTCCGGATTCAATTCTCGACATGTCCAAAATTCCGTTTATAAGCTCCTGGAGATGTTCGCTTGACACGAGTATTTTCTTCAGACATTCAAGAACCCTGTTCCTGTCATCTATCCTGCTTTCCGCAATTGTCGCAAATCCCATGATTGCATTCATAGGAGTGCGTATGTCATGGCTCATGTTTGAAAGAAACATCGTCTTTGCGTTGCTTGCCCTTTCGGCAGCCTCACATGCAGATTTAAGGGCTTCCTTGTCCATCAGTTCCCTTTTCTTTTTTTCATCAATATCCTGGGTAACATACAGAAACTTGAAGCCGTTTCCATTTTCATCTTTTTCCTTCGTGATGAACGTGGAACGAACCCAGCGGTATTTTTCAGTCATGTATTCTTCACAAACACTGTATCCGTCGTTGTCATTTATGCGCCTTGCCAACGTGGAAACATCAAAAAAATTCGTCAGCCTTTCCTTGTGCTCTTCCGCGCAATAGTATTTTACAACGTCAGCAAGAGATTTTTTCACGCTGCCTTTAAATCCTACGAGATTGTGAATCGTGCTGTTTGCCCAGATTTCCTCATGTTCATCAGTCCGTATGTCTATTATGTGCATCGTCGTGTAGATTTTGCTAAGAGATTCCAGAAGTTCAAGCTCACGTTTCTGGGCCACCTTGGCTTCAAATTCAATCTTCTTCTGTTCCTCGACAATTCTTGCGGCATAAATGACGTGAGACAAGCTTCCGTCCTCATCATAATCCACGGGAACGAAACTTCCTTCAGTCCACAGGTTCTCATAATTCCTATATTCAATCTTGCAGATTTCGTTACGTTTCATTCTTTCATCAAGCGTAGACAAATTCACAAATGAACGCACTTCATCCCTGTATTCAGGCAAAAGGATGTTGTCGACCCAAGAATACAATGCTTTCTGGGCTTTTTTTGCATGAGAAGATACGTCACCCAGATACTCAGGCATTGACAGCACGGAATACGTGTCATTTTTCAAATCTATGGAAAAAACGACATAATAAAGTTTTGCAAAAGCCATGAGATTCAAGTTCGATTCAAGCGCATGACGTTTCTTGACGTCAATTACATGGCCAAGACAGGCACATTCCAATGCATTTCCGTCTTCATCCCTCGAAAGAACAACTACCTGTATGTTTATCCATCCGCTTCTTATGGTTTTTATTTCCTCGCTTATTACGTCAGTATCACGAAGTCTTGATTGAAGCTTGTCAGCATTCCAAAGGCTTTCAAACTGTTTTCTGGAGCCTTCGGGAATATCGGCTTTGCCCCATTGCATCAGGCTTTTCCTGAGATCAAGAGTTGCATTGTCGTCGCATGAGGTTTCAAAGGAACCTGTTTTCATGATGTTCAGGCTGTTGTTTTTGAAGTCAATCCTGCTGAACATAAGGAAAATCCGTCCTATTCCATTAATGAAGCTTATGTTCTGTTCAAGATTTTTCTTTACGGTTGAAATTTCTGTAATATCACGATGAAAACCGCGCATCCTTATAAGTCCGTCATGTTTCGAGTCGAGACTTTCAATGCACCTTACGATAATCTTACGTCCGTCACGATATGTCCACGGATACGACACCTCACCCATTCCATGATCCATGGCATCCGCATCCATGACAGAAACAAGGTACCTGTATTCTTCGGGAATTCCATCCAGCCATGCCTTGTAGCAAGATTCGGGACTGTCTGTCTCAGAAACACCGATCAATTCCCTCATGCATGAGTCAGGATACAATCTTGCGTTTTTTCCCTGCTCGATTTCCTTTACCCACGTGCCGATATTCATTGACCTTACGATTGATTCCGCATTTCCGGCTTCCCAGAGTATCATTTTCTTTTCACAATCAGACTTTTGAAAATTGCGTTCCTTCACAAGGTAGATGGAAAGAATGTTTGCAATGACGTTCAGCATGCATCTTTCCTCAGATTTATCCGTCCAGTCTTCCCTGGATTTCATGCAGTCATCAAATCCAATGAATCCGCAAATTTTTCCATTGCCATTAAAAGCGCACAAAAGAATTGCCTTGGCATCGTTTTTTTTAAGATAGTCACGGACATTTGAAGGAATTGATTTTGCATCAGGGCAAAAAAGAACATTGCAAGTCTTGAAAATTTCGTCACATCCGCAATCGGTCAAAGAAAGGTTCTGTAGATTTTCTATTTTTGATTCTATGCCTTCAGCGCACCATTCATACGTATTGCAGCAAAAACCATTTTCATAATTCTCAAAAACATAAGCACGGCTTGCATTCAAGCATTTTCCCAAAAAGAACAACGCCTTGTTCATTGCATCGTCAAGGGTGCTTTCAGAAAGGAGTATATTGGTTATTTCATATGTGTTTTCAAGACTATTCATTGTAATAGTATAACGCAAAAATAACTGAAAAGCAAAATTTTTTTGAAGGTTTGGGAATGGATGATGGCGGTTTAGCGACGGTGAGTTTTTTGACTGCGAATTTGCGACAAGCTAAACACCGACATGCATTTTTGGGGGCGAGGATTTGCAATTGGAAAGGTTTCATTTGCTGATTTGTTGGAAGAGTATGCATTGGTTTGCATTGGGGGCGCCCCGTTTGACGGTTTGCGTTTCAATCCACGGTTTCGAAAACATGCATCGGTTTGCATCAAGATTCTCGGTCGGCCCCTTTGTGACGGTTTTCATGTCGACTCGCAGTTGGCTTACAGTGCGACTGTTTGGAAGCCGATACACGGTTGCCCTCTTGCAGCGGTTTTGCATTCGGTGCCACGGGTTGCGTTCTGCATGTCGGTTTGGGAGAGAGTTCACTGTTTGCTTACATTTTATCGCAAAAAAAACGGCATTCGTAACAAAATGCCGCTTTCACATAAATTTATTTACCGTTTCGGATGACGTTCCTCTTTATCTTTCCGCTTATGGTCTTTGGAAGTTCCGTAACAAATTCAACGATTCTCGGATACTTATATGGAGCTGTCGTTTCTTTCACAAACTTCTGTATTTCCTTTACAAGCGCATCACTCGGCTCATATCCCTTTGCAAGAACAATTGAAGCCTTTACAACCTGACCTCGGATTGGATCTGGAGCTGCGGTAACGGCACACTCAACAACAGACGGATGCTGCATAAGGACACTTTCAACCTCAAACGAACCGATTCTATATCCTGAGCACTTTATGACATCGTCATTTCTTCCCGTAAACCAGAAATATCCATCTTCATCACGCCATGCATTGTCAGACGTATGATAAAGTCCATCATGCATCACGGATTTTGTCTTTGCCTCATCACCATAATATTCCATGAAAAGTCCTGGGAACACTCCGTTTTTCATGTCAACAACAATTTCGCCGACTTCACCGTCCTCAACTTCATTTCCTTCATCGTCAACAAGAGTCACGTTGTAATATGGGGCCGGTTTTCCAAGACTGCCAGGCTTTATCCTTTCATTTCCATAATTGAAAAGAGAAAGAGTTGTTTCTGTCTGGCCAAATCCTTCCCTAATCTCCTTGCCGGTAATGTTTTTCCATTTGTTGAACACTTCCTCGCTCAAAGGTTCACCTGCCGTAGACCAATGCTCGCATGAAGAAAAATCATACTTGGAAAGATCTTCCTGTATAAGGAAACGATAAATCGTAGGAGGAGCGCAGAAAGATGTTATGTTATGCTTTTGAATCTGCTCAATCAAATCAACAGGCTTAAACTTTGCATGATAGTCATATACAAACACGGCACATTCCATGATCCACTGACCGTAAAGCTTTCCCCAGACAGCTTTTCCCCATCCCGTATCTGCAACAGTAAGATGCAGTCCACCTTTTTTTACCTGCTGCCAGTAACCTGCAGTAACAATATGTCCGAGAGGATAGATGAAATTATGTGCAACAAGTTTCGGATGGCTTGTAGTTCCAGACGTAAAATATGCAAGCATGATGTCAAGGTTTGAAGAAATCTCACTTCGCTTCAAGTCATGAAATCTTGAAAGGTTTTCAGCAGACACATTTTTGCATCCTTCCGTAAAGTCAATCCATTCAGGATGATTTTTTCGCATATCGTCGGAAAGTCCTTCGTCGATTCCAAAAGGAGGAACAGCTATAAGCTTTTCCAAAGATTTGCATTCAAGCTTTGACTCTTCTATGTACTTGAAAAGATCCCTGTCGTTTACGGCAACAATTGCCTTTATGAAAGCGGCGTTGCATCTGAAAACAATATCCTCCTTTGTAAGCATGTGAGTTGCGGGTATAACTGCAGCCCCTATTTTGTGAAGTGCAACAATGGAAATCCAGAATTCATACCGGCGCTGAAGGATGAGCATTACGAAATCACCCTTTTTGATTCCCTGGCTCACGAAAAATGCGGCAGCCCTGTCAGTGCGCTCCTTCATGTCACGGAAAGTAAGGGTAAGTTCCTCACCATTATCATTGCACCAAACCAATGCCTTTGCATCAGGAGATTTCTCGGCAAGGTAATCAACGACATCATATCCAAAATTGAAATTCTCAGGCACGTTTATCTTGAAGTTCTCGAAAAAATCCCTGTAACCTGAAAACTCTGTTTTACTCAAAAAATTCTCAACCATATCCATCTCTTTTTGATTTACATAAAAGTTGCGCGCAAAATGAAACCGACAGAGGCTTCATTCAACACAAATGCATGCCTACATTATCATGGCAAGAAATCTCGCACTCTTGCCGCCAACAGCCTTCATTCCATGCTTCTTGGAAGAATCAAAATAAATGCTGTCACCTTCTTCAAGAATCATTTCTTTTCCATCAACGACAATCTGCATTTTTCCCTCGATCATGAACTCAAATTCGTGACCCGGATGACTGTTGAAATGGATTTCAGCATTTTCATCAAAAGGGACCGTAACAATAAACGGATCTGCCTTCCTGTTAATGAATCCACCTGCAAGAGCCTCGTAACGGTAATCCTTTCTTCTGTCTGCGGAAAGCCCCTTCCCTTTTTTCGTAAGGCAATAAGAATGCATGTGAGGTTCCTTTCCGGAAATGAGGGTTCCAAGGTCAATGCCATATTTCTTTGACATGGACTGAAGAATTCCCACAGGAATATCCTGATAACCGGATTCATACTTCTTGTATTCATCCACCGTAATTCCGCAAGTGGAAGCTGCCTCTTCTACGGAAATATCCATAATGTCCCTCAAGCCGACAAGACGTTCAGCAACAGCTTTTATCTCTTCATTCATAGAGTCCCCCAGACGATATTGAACATTCCCCAAAAAAGATACATTCAGGGATTCCACATAGATTTTTATCTATTTTAATGAAAATTCAGTACAAGTTCAATAACTTCAGTAATATTGAAGAACATATGATGACTGATTTTGATTTCATGGTGACCGTCACTCAAAAAAAAACCAAGGAAACCGGAATGCTTTACCGGCATCAATATGAGAAAAATATTGCTTCAAGGAAAAAAAATGACATATTTCAAAAAAAAATGGTATATTTTTCATTTAGATTTGATTCTAAATTGTAAAAATGGTATACTAGGTTTCATGAAAAACCTACAGATTTATACAGACGGCGGATGTGCCGGAAATCCTGGTCCAGGCGGCTGGGGATGCGTCCTGATTGACGAAGAACATGAGTTCAGATTTTCCGGTGGCGAAAAATTGACCACAAACAACCGGATGGAGCTTACGGCAGCCATAAACGCACTGTCACAGGCTGCAAACAATGAAGATTGGAAAAAATCAAAACTTACGGTATATTCGGACAGCCAGTACGTAAGAAACGGCATCACAAGCTGGATCAAGAACTGGAAAAAAAACGGATGGAAGACGGCCGCAAAAAAGCCTGTATTGAATCAGGATTTATGGATCAAGCTTGACGAGCTTTACAACTCGCTGGACATTGAATGGAATTGGGTCAAGGGCCATGCAGGAGACAAGTACAATGAAATTTGCGACAGCCTCTGCAAGACTGAGATGAGTAAATTTTAAGGACTGGAGTAAATCATGAAAGGAAAACAGGGAATAACAAAGAAGCTGTATCTTGAAAAAGCCCTTCATCTTTTCGCTGAAAGGGGATTCAAGGCGGTTACGGTTGCTCAAATTGCAAAGGAAATGGGTCTTTCTGCCCCAGCCTTATACAAGCATTACAAAAACAAGCAGGATCTTTTTGCAGCCATAATAGAGCACAGCAAGACTGAATATGAAAAAAACATGATAAGCATAGACCACTGCTTTGACTCAAGCAACGAGGATGACATAAAAACCCTCGTTTCCATAACGGAAGAAGAGCAGATAAAAAGACTCCAGGCACTCTTTTTGTGTCCGCTTCATGACAAACTTGCGTATGATTTCAGAAAACTCATGAAAGTAGAGCAGTTCAACATGAAATCACTTGCAGACATATACACGGAAAGATACATAACGCACAACATGGATCTTTATACGGAATTTTTCAAGGTGCTTATGGATGCAGGAAAAATGAAATCGGGAGATGCATACACAATCGCAGTAGACTACATTTCACCATTGATTGTTTTGCAGAACATCTGTGACAACGACCCAAGCAAAGAAGAATGGGCACTGAAAATAATTGAAAACCACGTAAAGGAATTCAACAAAAATTACAGGCTATAGGGCATCTCCAAAAACTGAAGTTTTTAGAGGTCCCCTATAGGCAAAAGATTCAAGGCATCCCCAAAAGCTTTTTAAGGATGCCAGATGATTTCAAGCCTTAAAACCACAAGGTTTGTAACATTACATCTTGAAGTTCCTTTAAAAATAGGAAAGGCACCGCAAACACGCGATGCCTTTTTTTTATTGACTTAAAATTTCAAAAGCTTGTTTATGATGAGCTTAAGGTCAGAATTCCTTTTTTCAGCCTCGTCAGCCGTAACGCCTGCAGTACGAAGAACATAAAACAAATTGTACGTAATGGCAAGAAACTCATATGCAAAAATCACGGAAAACTCAAATGCTTTCGTAAAGTTTACAAAATAGCAGATCAATGATGCAAGCGGAATGAAAAAATCCGGGAAAGATTCTTTTTTGCCTGCAGTAATGGAAGAAAGAATCGTCTGGATGTAAAGGACATTGTAAAGCGAAATGAGAACAACCTTTGCCTCGATTCTGAATTCAAGATTTGCAATAAGAACAGTATTTATGATGCAGAAAACCATGTAAGTGATGAATTTTACTCCCAAGCCGTGCATTCTTATAAGAGTCATGACAGTGTTCAGCATGGCACCCATGGAACATACAAAAAGAATCGACTTCATGATGTTAAATGAACCAACAATACCGTGAAGATTCGGGATGATTTCAGAAAAAGGCACGCAAAGATATGACCTCAGGAAAACAGACTTTGCAAGCGTGATAAACACTGTAAGAAGGACAATTGATTCTGTGGAACTGAATTTGCAGAATTTCATCTTGCCGAATTTGAGACGCTCCTCAAAGGTAATTGCCTGCGTAAGATATGAATTGACAAGGACAACAGAAACAAGAACAGGCTCCGTAATTCCATATACTATAAGAAGTCCACCTGCAAGATAGCACGGAATGAACGAATCAAGGAAATGGTCAAGGAATTCCCCGAAAGGAGAACATCTGCCGGTCTTTCTAGCCTGGATGCCGTCAGCATAGTCGCCGACAAGATATAGGAAAATCAAAAAAGGAATGAAAAACCAAAACTGGTAATCAAAGCGCCTTGCAACAAGCAAAATGATGAATGCAACAAATGAACACACGCCTGAAAGAACCGTAATCAAGTTTGGCCTTACAGATTCAGGCAGAATATTAATGAGCGGACCAACAAATCCCTTATGGAAAAACGGACCAAGGTACGAATTGTCCTCAAAAGAATATGTATATTTTTCTTTTTTCATATCACACATATAATAATTTTATCAAAAAAATTTCTTTATGTCGATAGAAATTTGACAGCGTTTTCTAAAATCTTAAGGGCATCTCCAGAAATTACAATTTTCAGAGGTTTCATTAACTTTTAAGACGCCCCCCCCTTTTTTTGCATTCAAACCATAAAAGAAGAGTTTTGATGTTAAAAAACATTGCCCGTAAAAACGCAAACGAGCGCATTTTACAAAAAAAGCTGCCCGAGACAGGACAGCCATAGAAAACATCTTAAAGGCGACCGTTTCCACAATCGCCAGAAAAATCATTTCTCAACGATAAGAAGAGTCTTTGAATCAAGCTTCAACTTGGCTTCAAGATCCTTGGAATTTCCCATCTTGAGAATCTGTACGATAGTATCTTTTCCTACAGATGCAAGGTGCACGACAGCGTGGAAATAAGAACGGATTGCATCAGGTGCAGAATCTTCAAAAGAATCGCCTTCAACAGTAGAACAAATCCAAATCTTTGTTTTTGTAGCTTTTGCATAGCTTGAAACAGATTGGATGTCGCTTTCATTGACTTTTGAAAAATCAACACCGTCTATTACAACACCGGCAACTTCAATACCGCCTGCCTTGAGGGCATTCAATGTGTTTACAACCTTTTCAAGATTGAAATTATCCTGGCTGAAATTCAAAATCGTCCTGTTTCTGAATATCTGATCCTTTACTTCCTGAGCGTTGCTGATTGACTTTTTCTTGGCAATCTCACTGTACACTGTATCATAACCGGAAATAACATCATTACTATGCTGGTCAAATGAAACATGAACAAGCTGCTTTCCATTTAAAAGAACATCCATACCAAACTGGATAAGTACCGCAGTTTTTCCAAGACCCTTCTTTGCCGTTACAAGTCCGAGTTCCCCTGCCTTAAGTCCGCCATTTGAAGCTTCATCAAACAAGCGAATCGGGCTTCTTTCGTATAATTCCTGCTTTGCCATAGTATCTTCCTCCTGTACCAAAATAAAAGCATCTGACAAAACTTTAAAAAATGTAGTTTCATCACTCGTATCAACAAGGACTTTTTTACTTTACATAATAATTATACCACACATTTATGAATATACAAGCAAAAATTAAGGTTCATGCTCACCACACGGTCACCAAAGAAACACCATGGCCTCAAAACAAAGATTTAAACGCATGCCAAAAAGAATTTTCGCCTCAATGCAATTTTTCAGCTTGAAATTACAAAATCAAGACAGGGCATTTTATTTCGCAGGTTCAAAAAAGTGCAAAAAAAAGACTGACTTCCCAATTAAGGAAAATCAGTCCTTTATTCTGATTGACCCACATACCGAAAGCGGTGTGATTCAAGACAGTTTTTTTATAAAAGCATCAAGCCAAAAGCTTAGGCATTCTTCTTGCTTTCGCTATATTTCTTGATAAGCTCGTCTGCAACAGCATTAGGAACTTTTGCATACTTCTCAAATTCCATTGTGAATTCTGCTTTTCCCTGTGTTGAAGAACGAAGGATTGTAGAGAATCCGAACATTTCTGAAAGTGGAACTTCTGCGTTTACAGTAGATGTATTGTTTTCATCTGTTGAATCAACAATTACACCACGACGCTGGTTGATAAGACCGAACAAGTTACCCTGGAATTCTGTAGGAGCTGCAAGCTGTACCTTCATGATTGGTTCAAGAATAGATGGTTTAGCTTTCATATAATCTTCACGGAAAGCAACAATAGCTGCTGTCTGGAAAGCGTTATCGTTAGAGTCTACTGGGTGAGACTGACCATCATTGATTGTGATTTTAACACCTACAATCTGAGCTCCAATCAAAGAACCTTCTTTCATAGCTCTCTGGAAACCTTTATCACAAGATGGAATGAATTCGTTAGGAATAGCACCACCTTTGATTGCGTCTACGAATTCGTAATCTTTGTCTGAAATTGGTTCCATGAAACCTGCTACACGACCATACTGTCCAGAACCACCAGACTGTTTTTTATGTGTGTAGTTGAATTCACCAGTTCCAGCAATTGATTCGCGGTAAGCAACCTGTGGCTGACCTGTGATTACTTCACAGTTATATTCACGTTTCATACGTTCAACGTATACGTCCAAGTGCAATTCACCCATACCACGGATGATTGTTTCGTTTGATTCTGGATCTACGTTTACGCGGAATGTTGGGTCTTCTTTTGTAAAGCGGTTAAGAGCCTTAGACATCTGCATTTCTGAAGATTTATCTTTTGGCTGAATTGAGTAAGAAATTACAGGTTCTGGAACGTACATAGAAGCCATAGAGTAGTTTACTCCACCGTTTACGAATGTATCACCAGAAGCACAGTCAACACCGAAGAGAGCTACGATATCACCAGCTAAACCTTCATTGATATCTTCCATCTGTGCAGAGTTCATACGAACAAGACGTCCAACCTTGAAACGTTTCTTGTTACGAGTATTGTAAAGTTCTTCACCTTTCTTAATTTTACCCTGATATACACGAGTATATGTTAACTGACCGTACTGACCATCATCAAGTTTGAAACCAAGTGCAACACATGGTTTATTATCTTCAGATACGAGTTTAACTTCAGCTTCGTTGTTGTCCAAGTCAAGAGCAACGTTTTCTACTTCGTTAGGAGCTGGAAGGTAATCTCTTACAGCATCCAACAATGGCTGAATACCTTTGTTTACGTGAGCAGAACCAAGGAATACACCTACGAACTGTTCAGCAATTGTACCTTTACGGATAGCAGCTTTAAGTTTAGCTTCGTCTACACCTTCGTATCCGTTTTCCATGATTTCTTCCATCAATTCATCATCGAACATAGAAGCTGCATCAAGGAGTTCTTCACGATATTTTTCTGCATCAGCTTTCAAGTGATCTGGAATATCAGCATAACGAAGATCTTCACCGTTTGGTCCGTCGAAGTAGATAGCTTTCATTGTTACTAAGTCTATAACACCTTCAAGTTTATCTTCCAAACCAATTGGCAATTCCATCATGTGTGAGTTCAAACCGAGTTTTTCACGAACCTGATTACAAACACGGATAGGATTAGCACCCTGACGGTCACATTTGTTTACAAAAGCTACACGAGGTACATGATAACGTTTAAGCTGGCGGTCTACGGTAATAGACTGTGACTGAACACCTGCTACAGCACAAAGAATCATGATAGCACCGTCAAGAACGCGAAGAGAACGTTCAACTTCTACAGTAAAGTCTACGTGTCCCGGTGTGTCGATCAAGTTGATAGTATAGTCTTTCCACTGAACCTGTGTTGCAGCTGACTGGATTGTGATACCACGTTCACGTTCCAATTCCATGTTATCCATTACAGCACCAACACCGTCTTT
>JAZQMW010000059.1:0-23425 GCA_045627025.1 Treponema sp.
CGGGTGATGCTGCGTTAGCGGGAAAGTAGACATGAGGCGAAGACTTGGAGCGTCATGGCCGGCTTTTTTATTTTAAACCTAAAGCCCTGCTTTCAATTTCAGCTGGCTTTATATTTCCCCGGCTTGCACGTTTGGTGACCCCGTTTTGGGCAGGATGCTTTGCCGCCCCCATGCGACAGTTAGCATTCCAATCCACGGTTGCCTTTTCATTTTGTCTGTTTGGAATAAGACTCTCGGTCAGCTTTCTTGTGTCGGTTTGGAAACCGATACCTGTTTTGCCCCCTTGCGACGGTCTGCATTACAATCCACGGTTACGCTTCCATTTCATCGGTTTGGAAACCGATATTCGGTCAGCGTTTTTGCATTGGAGTGGGTTAAGGCTTGTATTGAACCTTGCTTACATCACATGTGCCGTCTGCATAGTTTGCCACAATGCACCAGTATTTTTGGTCCGGAACCTTGTTTTTGACTGGTATATAAGTAAAGTCGCTGTTTTCTACAACAACATCAGCCTCGATTCCTCTTGTTCCCCATAATGCAGCATCGTCACCCCAATCTTCTGAACTGTAAAGGGTGCGAACCATTGTCGGTGTACTTATGAATAGAATCTGTTTTGTTCCTGTTTCCAGCATGCTTTTTTTCTTTATGACTTTTGTACTGTCCAGAATATATTCTGGAATAATGTAGAGTGTTTTGTTGTATGTGTATGCATCTATATAGTTGCCGTTTATTAAATTGTTTGCCGTGGAAATTTTAAAGAATTTTTCTTTATCTGATTTGAAGTTTAGAATGAATTTCTTTTCACTCCATCTTGTATAATCTGTTTTGTCATCAATAATGTCTGTATCAGTTATTTTCCAGCCTGAATCGTAATACCATGTGCAGATGTGGTTTGGATTTGCATCTATGTCGTCATATTTGGGAATTATGGTTGGTACGAGTTCTATGTTTCCTGATTTTTCTGAAATATTTGAAATTTCTCCTGAAATGACAGATGAGAATAATCCCTGTCCAATGGCATAATTTCCATTATTGTCCAATACTTTATAGAAAAGCGTATAAAATCCTTCTTTAGATATGTCCAGGTTAAAATAATTCAAATTGCTTCCCGTTATGTCAAGTATCTTTTTGTTTTCTGGAGTCATGTAATCTTCTGAAAGTTTAAGCATCATGAATTCATCCGTATTTGGATGAATCCAATATTCAACATGCTGCTCATCTATTCCGCTTGAATTGTCTGTTGCATCAAGATAAAAGAATGCCTGATTTGGGCTTGAGTTGTAGGGAAAGCTTTCCCTATTGTTTGTTTCTTCATGTTTGTAACAGCCCATGTAGCTTTTTGTAATTGTTGGAGCTATGTTGTCGTAGGTTGCGTTGATATTATTCGGACGCGTTTTGTCATTTTTTGAATATTGAAGGAGAGTTCCTGTCAAGGGATCTTTTACGTCAAATGTTATTGCATAGTTGAATCCTGATTTTACGATAAAGTCTGTATTTGATGGAGCTTGTATAAAAGACGTGTTGATAAATTCTGCATAGTTTGGATCTGCTGAGAATTCAGTTCCTGTATATGTATATACAAGAGTGTATTCGTAATCTGGGGAACCTTCGTCATCATAAATGATTTTGACGCTATGAGTTCCTGTATTTTTCGGATTTGGCGTACAAATGATTTCCCTGATTTTTGGGAGTGGAATTTCATCATCTTGTCTGGAGCTGTCTTCAATTTCGCCTTTTGTTCCTTTTGTCGTAAACTGAAGTTCGTCATCCGCACAGCTATAAAATATTCCGTCATATGTATACATCATGTAAAGTCTATATGTTTTTTCACCGTCGAATTTTAAGATTATCTTAGAATTATCTAAAGATTCAATATATTTTATGTCACCATATGATGAGTCTGGTTCATCTTTTCCCTTACACTGATAAAAATATAGGGTTTTAAAAGCTTTTTCCGGAGTAAAAAACAGATATTTTCCTTCAAATGCATAAGTAGTGGGATTATAAAGTCCTGTTATTCTTTGAGGTTTCAGAGCTTTGGGAATTGTACATGAAAATTCAGCAGACTGGTCATAGGCATTTTCAAGATAAAATTTGACATATGTGTCTTTTTTAGGATTTCTTACAATGGGGCCAGCCTTGCCTGCAATCAAGTCACTAACAATTTCGTCTTGCAAAGCATTCCTTCTGAAATAAATTTCCGTTTCGTCTGCATCGCCTTCGTCTTTATAAGTAATTCTGAAGTTCAACTTGTTGTATAATGGATTTCTTGCATTTTTTGGTTTCATGAAAGTATCTATAATCATAGGAAATGAAAATCCCTGTTTTCTGTTATTTACCGTATCATTCAGCTGTTCATATACGTCAAGTCCCGCATATTTGCCATCTTTGCATGTCATTCTAAAAAAGCAGTCCGGATTGAAAGATTCTTCCTTTGTGTGCGGATAAAATTCTATGTCTGATTCAAGGTCCCTTGTAACGCCGCAGAATGTGGAATCACTTATATGATCATCATAATCTGCAATATAAAATTCTAGGGAAATGAGACCGTCATTTTTACTTCGTAGTTCATAGGTGAAAGTGTTTGATTCAAATTTATTCTGTTCAATCTCTGAAATAACGGCTTCACATTTTTCTGCAGGATATGTTTCCGTATAAGATTGGGAATCTTTGTTGTGAAGCAGAACTTCCTTTACATACAATGCCTTGATGCCACTTTCATCATCAGTTCCCGTAAACTTGATTTTTACAGAGTTGCCTGTAATGTGATTGTATTCATAATATTTGCGGTTTTCTTCCGTTGTCCAAAATTCTTCCGGCAAAATGTCCCTTTTTAATTCCTTGGTTTCAATTTTGTCGTTTTCAAGATTTTTTACAGTTGTATATACATTCAGACTGCTGATTTGTGGAGGAAAGGTGTCTTTTATGTTTGCAATGCGGTAAGAAAAGTTTGTTTCTTTTGTAACTTCCGGGTTTGTATCAATTTCTCTTAATCCCGCTGCAATTGTAACTGTAATGTCATACGTTGTGTTGGAATTAAGCAAGTCTTTGATTTTATCCTTTATGGGAGTGATTGTGTATGTTTTTTTATCTTCTGAAGGGACTGGAGTGTTGAAATATTCTTGAAGTGATGCTCCCTGGCTATTTGCTATTTTTATGTTTTTTAAATCACTTAAATCATCTTTGTTGATTGGCTTGTTAAAGGTAATTTTTATCGGACGATAGTAGGAAACTCCTGTCGGATAATATTTTGGTTCCGTATCAGAAACTGCCGGTTTTAGATGACATGCTGCAGTTAATGCAATATCTGTTGTATTGTCAAGCAATGTCAATTCTGTTTTGTATTGCCTTCCGCTGTTTGTCGTGTATAATTTTACGGAAGCTGAACAGTCTTTTGTTTCATCATTTAGGTTTGAAACTTTCCATTCCATGAATGTATACTCTGCATCATTCAGCTTAAATTCAATTGTTATTTTGTCAGTTGCCTTAAGGTTGTAGTCTCCCTTATTTGATATGAAAGTGACTGCTTTTTCATCACCTGCTATTCGTACTGTTATCGCTTTGGAATTTTCATATTCAATTTTACGGTTTATTTCTTCTGAAATGTCAGCTCCGTTCAAGAAGTTGTCACATGCAGATATCAGTAAAGAAAATAAAATCAGTGCTGTATGTTTTGTATGTTTTGTATGTTTTTGTATGTTTTTGTATGTTTTTGTATGTTTTTGTATGTTTTTGTATGTTTTTGTATGTTTTCATGGCTTTCTCCTTTTGATTTCCATATCACAATTGTCTGTAAGACATTTCTGAAATTTGCAAAATTTTTTGTTTAAGATTAGTCTGCTGCTTGCAAAGGTGAAGTTTCTGCCTCTTGAATTTCTGTAAATTTTGATGATGTAAAGAAGCTAAAGTTTTGTCGAACTGTAAATTGCTGTCATGAAAAATTATATCACAAATTTCTGATATTTGCTATTCTTACGTTGAAAGATGAGATTTCAAACCATAAAAAATGATTTTTCGTAAATAAGATATTTGCTATAGAAAGATATTGAAAACCTTTTTTCTTGCTGATCTGGTAATAAAATTGGATGAAAATTAATACTTATATAATCTGTAAGTTCTTCTGTTACTCTTTGATAAAATTCATTTTTCATTTTTTCCTTGCTCAATCAAACAAATGCTTCAAATACAGTTCTCTCGCCGAATTTTTTTTCAAAAACGCCTTGTTTTTTGTTCTGGTTGAAATTGAAAATCAACATATAACCAGTCTTCAAATTGTAATAATTGAGATAATCGAGTGTTTGTTGTTCGCCGTCCTTTTGGTATTTATCGCCACGCCAGATTTTAAGCTCGATGATGTATTGTTTTCCAAGATAATCGACAATTACGTCTGTTCTTCGCTCGTTTCGAGTTCTTGCTTCAACGTAATAATTTCCAGTTCCGTTAATGATTGGTTTTAGGAAGAAAAGGAAGAATTTGCGTCCTTCGTTTTCTACGAATTTTGTGTCGAAATTTCCGTCTTTGTCTCCATACAAATCTGTAAAATGAAAAATAAAACGTTCCAAAATCAACGGCATGTCAAGTTCGCCATTTTCTTTTATGAAGATTTCTCGGTCTTTTGAACCTTCATCGAAAATTGAACTTGAATTTGAGTTTGAAACAGCATTTTCAATAGAAGCTTCTACAACAAAAAGATTGTAAAACCAAGTTTCAAAGATTCTATTAAAAACTGCGACTTTTCCATCAACTTCTTTTATAAAATTGAACATTTTTGCAACGCTCATATCTTTATCATATTGATTGAAAGCAAAATTCTTTCCTTTGTACAAGATTTCATTCAAAACATTTCTCATCGAAGGAAAATCATCAAGTTTTTTTCGCATATCGTCAAAAAGTGTATTTTCGTCTTTTAACATCAATTTGACTGCTTCCAAAAATCCTTTTTCGCTCCACGCTGAAGTTTTGTCAAAGCCTTCAATTTTTGAAACTTCATTATCCATAATCTGACACATTCTTGAAACTAAAAACGGATAACCCGAAGTGTATTCAAAAATCAAATCTGCAATTTTTTTCGTGTCAAATTCGATTTTGTTATCGGATGCGTATTCATCAAGCATTTTTTCGATTCCGTCAGAATGTAAATCCATATCAACATCGAATTTCGCTGCAATATTCCACGGAGAATTGTATTGATGGTCTGATTCTGGACGGATTTTTAGCTTGAGGTTTTTAATATCGTAGACACCAGCTAAAATTACTGAATGGAAAGTCGGAATCAAGTCTTTTTTGAGATACATGTCCCGTAAAAGTCCCAAAAATTTTAAGAAAGAATCGTAGTTGCTTGCCTGGTCAACTTCATCAATTAAAATTACGATTGGTTTTTCGTTTAACTTACATAATTTTGAAATTGCCTTTTTTAACTCTCCCTCACCTTTTTCACCTTCTGAAAATATGAAGTCTTGTGAAACAAATTCTTTCGCTTCGTCTGTTAAATTTTCTACAAGATCATATTCAACCAAAAAAGAAAGTAATTCAAAGAAATTCGCTCCAAGTCGTTCCAAAGAATCAAATGCTTTATCCAAGCCTTCAAATGAAATTGAAAAGACTGCAAATTCATCTTCAAGATTCTTTGTTAAAAGTGAAAGCGTTGTTGTTTTTCCATACTGACGACCACGGTTTATGCAAAAATATTTTTCTCCTTCAACCATTTTTCTGATTTCAAGGATTCTCTCATCAATGTTCACCATGTAATTTTTGGCTGGAATGCATTTTCCTGTTACTGTGAATTCTTTGCTCATGTTTTTATTTTAGTTGTCTTTGTCTTTTAATGCAACACTGATTTGAAAAACTTGTCTTTTTTTTGTTTTGTCGTAAATGCAATTGGATTCAGATAGTTTTTAAGGCAAAAAAAAACAGCCAAATCTTTCGAATTGACTGTCTAAACTAACTAGAGGGTATAGGGATCGAACCTACGACATACGGAATATGAGTCCGTTGTTCTACCGACTGAACTAACCCTCCGTTTGATGTTTAGTAATATATCAGAAACCATTTTTTTTGTCAACATCAAATGTAAAAAAATTAAAAAAAAAGTTTATTTTGTACTGTGTCCACTTTTGCAGCATTCTGTGCATCCTGTTACCACGACATGTTTTTTACCGGTTGTCTTGTTGAAAAGGCGTGCAATAAGGTGCCCGTCTTTTACAGGAACTTCTTTGTGGCAAACCGGGCAAATTCTTTTTTTTCCGATTTCTGGCACAGGGTAGCAGTGGGGGCATCCGTTTATGGTGCAAAGCTGGTCATGCACGTTCATTGGGCGGTATACGCGGCTTACGAGATCTTCTCCCGGAAGAAGGATTGTGTTGCATACAGGACATGTTATTATGAGTCCGTTTCTTGCAGCTTCCATCCTCTTTTTTTCAAGCAGTTTTCTTTTCTTTTCATCTTGCCCCGTAGCCTTCCAGTTGATGTAGAAATTCAAGAGTACAAGTATCAGTATGAATGATGCGCCTGCAATTATATATGTCATCTTTTTTTCCTGTCAAATGTGTTAAAGCATTTCCGTTACCGAAACATCATGTTCTTCAAATGGTACTTCGTTTATGATTTGCATTTCGTAGCATACTCCGATGATATGGATTTTTTCATCATACAGCGATGAAATTTTTTTAAGGAAAACATCATAAAATCCTTTTCCTCGTCCAAGCCTGTGCAAATCTTTTCCGAATGCAAGACCTGGCACCAGTACGACGATTTCTTTTGCGTTGAATTTTTCAGGCAATGTGTCAAAATCAAGTTTTTCAAGCGATTCTTTTGGCTCGTATATGTTCCATTTGTTTATTTCTGTTTCTGCATTTAAGTCTTTTTCAATGAAATGGAAGTTCATTTCATTTGTGTCCGGTATGATTCTTGGCACAAGCACTTTTTTTCCTTTTGCAAGTGCGGTTCTCAAAATGGGCAGAATGTCTACTTCGTCGGCCATCGGCATGAAACCGAAAATGATTTTTGAACTTGCGAAAGTTTCCGACTGTACGAATTTCATGCATTTTCCAACGCTTTCAAATGCTTTTCCTACAGCTGGAAGTGATGCAAGATTTTTTTTCATTTCTTTTCTGAGATTTTTTTTATCCATCGTTAAATCCTATAAAATGAGTGAGAAAACAAATACCGATATGCAGCAAATTATTGCGACTTTAAAAAGTCCTGCTCCAAGCCATGCTGATATAAGTCCGATTCCAAATGCAATTGCTGCTGCTGACGTGCTTTCTGAAGTTTTCAATATGGCCGGGAACGTCATTACTGCAAGGGTTGCGTATGGAACGTAATATAAAAATGAGCGTATGAAACGGCTTTTTATCGTTTTTCTGAAAAGGGTGAAAGGTATGTCACGGATTAAAAATGTAACTGCTGCCATGATGAGAATGTAAATCCATATGCTGTGCGTCATTTTGTGGCCTCCTCGTCTTTAATCGGGAAAATCAAGGCTGCGGCTGAAGAAATCAAAACCGTGAGGATAATTGTCTTTATGCCTTCTGAAATTCCTTTAAGGCATGGTATGACAGAAAATGCATAGCTCAGGATGAATGAAGACAGGACAACCCCGTAAAGAGTTTTGTCTTTTTTGCATGTCGGCACTATTACCGCGAGAAACATTCCGTAAAGGGCAATGCTCAAGGCGCTTACAATCATTTTGGGCATTATGTTTCCGATTACGATTCCGCATGATGTACCGGAGGCCCAGCAGATGGATGAAACTGCAATTGCACCGAAAGTATAAAACGGATTCAGGTATTTTGGCCGTGCTATGGATATTGCAAAAACTTCGTCCGTTATGCAAAATCCGAGCAAAAGCCTTTGTCTGAAAGATGTCTGGGGTGAAATGTTTTGTCCAAGCGAACAGCTCATCAAAAAATATCTTGCGTTTGCCACAAGAGTTACGAGAATCATTTCTATGTATGGAGAATCTGATGCGACAACCGTATATCCTGCATATTCTCCTGCGGATGCCTTTACCAGGAAACTTGTCAAAAAGCCCTGGAATGCGTTGAAACCTGCATTGCCGGCATTGATTCCGAGTGAGAATGAGACTGCAAAATAGCCAAGTGCGATGGGAATTCCGTCTTTTAGTCCTTCAAAAAATTGTTTTTTATTGTCCATGCAGTGATTAAAGCACTTTATGTGTTTTTTGTCTATAATAAAAAAAATAGACCCTCAGTTACCCGAGAGTCTACCGTTCGGTTTACCGAACTAAAGGAGAGAGTTTTATCAGCTTTATAAGCTGACTATAAGATAACATCAAAAATAAAATATGTCAATATGTTTTTGAATTTTTTTTTATTTCATAAATGTCTTTGTTTTGCGTTTAATTCTTTTACACTGAGGCGTGCATAGTCATGCTTTTTTTTTGTGGCCCCATGCGACAGTTTGCATGATGATTCTCGGTTTTCATTTTAGTCATCATTTGCGCCAGTAAGGTTTTCAATTGCAATTTTTTGTAAAACCGGGAATCTTGCATCATTCAGGCTGGTTTGCGCCTGTGCGGGCTTCGACTGCTGTTTTTCCGGAAGAGTATGCATGGGAATGCATTTTGGACCTAAAAGTCCTGATTTCAGTTGAACGCAAAATCGAACCTGTCTATATGTATTTTTTGCTTTTGTCGTCAAGTTCCAGAAGGTTTGGGTCTGAAATCACGTTTTTCCTGAAATTTACCACATGTTCCTCAAGTTTTTCCAGAGTTTCTTCTGATGACTGGCCAAACATGTGATACATGAAAAATGGTGCGTAAAGTTCCATTGCATAAACTCCAGGATTTCCCTTTTTCATGTATCCTTTTTCCATCAGCGACTTGAAAATCTTCATCATGTTTGACAAAGCCGTGTCAATGAAGATTTTTTTGTAAAGCGCCAGGAATTCTGGATTTTTGTACTGCTCGATTATGAGAAGTTTTCTGAACATGACAGTCCATTCATCCGTCGTCTGAAATTTGAACATGTCGAGGCATATTTTCTCAATGTCTTTCCAATTCATTACGGATTCAAGATTTATTTCTTTCATTCTTGAAAAAAGTTTTTTCGTGCACTCTTCTATGATTGTGTCAAGAATTTCCCTCTTGCTTCTGAAATGCTTGTAAATGACGGCATTTGAAAGGTTTACGGCACCTGCTATCATTCTTGTTGACACTGAGTCAAATCCGTTTACTGAAAAAAGTTTCAGGGATTCGTAAACAATTGCCTCTTTTGTAGTCATTTTGTTAAGTTTTCCTTTGCCATCTGGACTATCATGCGGGTGTTTTTTCCTGCATTGCAAAAATATGTACATGCACCGCATCCGATACAGCCAGAAATATTTAGTTTTTTGCAGTCTTCATTATGAACTTTTCCGCTCTTTTCGTAAAGTGCGATTATGCCCCTTACGTTTACTTTTTGCGGACAATTTCTTGAGCAAGCTCCGCATCCAATGCATTTTTTTGCTTTTTCATAATCAGTCATGATGCCGCATGATATGAAACATGTGCTTTCTGCGATTTTTTCATCCTCTGAAATTTCGTGGCATCCCATTGCTCCGCTTCCTGCATATATTTTACAATTTAAGTTTATTTTAGTTTTTGCGACAGCATCTGTGATTTTGGTTCCGATTAAAGCTTTCATGACAGTTGCCTGTGCATTTTTTTCATCAAGAATCGTCAAGTATCTGAATTTTCTGGTGTCAAATCCTTTTGCAAGATCGCTTACCGCAAGAACAGTCTGTATGTTCATGACAAGAATTCCTTTGTCCGAAGGATGCTCGTTTTCTGAAAGTTCAACTCCAAGAATTGTCTTTATGAGTGCATTTTCATATCCCATCGGAAATCTGTCCCTGATTTTAACCTGCTGAAATTCACTGTAAGATTTTTGTATCGGTTCCTTTGTGGCAAGAATTATTTTGCTGAAAGAAAATATTTCATTAAGGATTTTTATGCCTTCTGCCACATCCTGAAGTTTGTTTCTGCAAATCCATGCATCATGAAAAAGGCCTGGGTCACATTCAACTCCGTTTACGAGAAGAATTCCGTTTTGTGCCTTGTAAGCCTTGATTTTTTCTGCGACAGGGAATTTGTTTCCGCTTCTTCCCGTTATGCCGCTTTTTTCAAGGCTCTTCAAGAGTTCTTTTTTTGTGTTTATTGCGATTGCGTTTTCCGGAATGCATTTTGCATCGTCAATAAAATCAATATTTTCAAGATTTGCAAATTTCCTTATTTTTGTCTTAAATGCACAAGAATCTTTTGCAAAAAGTTTGTCCCCGTAATATTTTTTTGCATTTTTTTGAGCACATGAAATCTGTTTGTTTTTCCTTATTGTTTTCCTATTTAAAAGACACTGTTCCATAATTTCTCCTTTTGCCTTGAAGTTGGGCATATTGTTGGTTTGTTTTTGTGATGCTTTTTAAGCATGTTTTAATTATTGTCGATTTTTGAAACCTGTTTTCTGTTTCTCATCTTGATGAAAATCACGCTGGCAATGAGTATGAAATCAGCAAGGAATATGATTCCAACTGACGCAAATTTTACCTGCGTGACAATGCTTGAAAACTTGCATAGTGATTCAAGCCTTTGCGGAAAATTTTTAAGCATCATGAAGAAGCATGCGTTTTCAGTCCAGTCAAGAGTCATGTCGATAAGCGGCAGTATTGCAAGATATCTCAACAAGTTGCCTTTTTTTGTGCATTTTTTAAGAAACAATGACAGCCATGAGAAGTTCATCATCATCATTGATATTGGAAATATTATGTCCAGCGGAATGATTTTTGTAAGATAGAAGTTTCTTCCGATTTCTCCAAGCTGCGTCAAAATGTCATATGCTTTTTCTACGGAATATCCGGTTTTTTCCATGTCAAGAATTTTTCCGCCGTTTGTGATTCTTGAAAGCTCTGCCATTCCGATTATGCTGAAGTCTATGAGATAGAGCATGATGATGAAAAATAAAGTGAGTGCAAGTGCTTTTTTTGCATTCATTTTGTCGATTAATGTGTTTAGTGTCATGTTTTCTCCTTTTAGTAAGCGAGTGCTTACTAATATTTGTATGGTAAGCTATTGCTTACTTTTTGTCAAGTAGTGTGCACATATAAAATGTTTTTTGAATTTCTTTTTATTTTATTGTAAAATTGCACCATTTGATATATATTATGCAGGATTTAGTTAATATTTTTTCACGCATTACTGAAAAATCTTAATGTTTCCTGAAGGAGTTTTTATGAAAAAAAGAATTGTCGCTGCATGCCTTGTCGTTTTGTTTTTTTCCTTGGGATTGGTATTTTATGCATGTTTTGGGTCAAGAATCAGGACTATGCGCTCGCTGAAAAAGATTTCAAATTATGATTCAGGATACAATCTTTATGAAATTGATGTTTTTCATGATTACGACATAGATAATGTCACATCTGTAGAAATAAAGACTGACAGTGATTACGTAAATGCAATCATAAAGGAATGCATTCCCCTTATTCCCGTAAAGGTAAAGTCACCGGAATTTGGTTGCAGCGCATTTTGCGTGGAAGCCGATGGCAAAATCCTCATGGGACGGAACTATGATTTTTCGTCTGACACTTCAGCTCTTCTCGTACACTGCAAGCCTAAAAGCGGATATGAGTCGGTTGCCACTGCCGATTTGAACAATATTGGCGCAAACAATCCGCTTGGAATAAAGGAAAGGATTTCATGCCTTACGTCGCCATTCATATGTCTTGACGGAATGAATGAAAAAGGGGTTGGTATTGCAGTTCTTGTGGTTGACAGTCCTTCTGTGCGACCATCTTCTGTAAAGCCTGACATCTCAACGACTGTCGCAATCCGTGCTGTTCTTGACAGGGCCGCAACTTCGGAGGAAGCCGTTGGAATTTTGAAAGGGTATGACATGTTTTCCTCAGGTGGCCTTGACTATCATTTCTTTATTTCTGATGCTTCCGGAAATTCTCTTGTGGTTGAATATGACTGTGATGATGAAAATAGGACGATGAAAGTTTCAAAAGTGCGTGCGGTAACGAATTTTTTTGAACTTTACAAGGACAAGGTGCTTCCAAACCAGAAAAATGGTTTTTATGGACACGGAAAGGAAAGATATGAGCTTATGGAAAAGATTTTTGATGAGAGTGAAGGCAAGTTTTCTGTGGATGTTGCCTGGAATGCGCTTTCTTCTGCTTCTCAGGTTTCAAAAGAAGGTGATGCCACAAGCAATACCCAGTGGTCCATTTTGTACAATCTTTCGGATGGAAACGCAAGTCTTGCATTGAGGCGTGATTTTGGGAAACTGTATGAATATGGCATAAAATCCCAAGAGGTTTGCGTGTCTGTAAAATGAGGTAAATTTTTTTTCGGAGGATGAATTATGGATTTCAGGTTTGCTGAAAGAAAAGATGTCAAGCTGATTCTTGATTTTATAAGGGAACTTGCCGATTACGAGAAAATGCTTTCTGAAGTGGTTGCCGATGAATCTACTTTGGAACACTGGATTTTTGACATGAAAAAGGCCGAAGTCATTTTTGTTCTTGATGATGGAAAGGAAGCTGGTTTTGCTCTCTTTTTCCATAATTTTTTGACATTTCTCGGTCGTGCCGGCATATATCTTGAGGATTTGTTCGTAAAAAAGGAATTCCGCGGGAAAGGATACGGCAAGGCTCTGATAAAGAAACTTGCAGAAATTGCAGTGGAACGTGGATGTGGAAGACTTGAATGGTGGTGCCTTGACTGGAACAAGCCAAGCATAGATTTTTATCTTTCTCTTGGTGCTGAACCCATGAACGACTGGACTGTCTACAGAATCGCGGGTGATACGTTGAAAGCTCTCGGAAAAAAAGACAATTCGTGAATTAAAATCCTGATGGAAAAATCAGGCTGGAAATTTTTCTGAAATTGAAGTTGCCCCTAAAAAAACATAATGTTTTCATTTTCAGGGGCAGTATCTTTGTAAGGATTGATGAATTGATGGAAGCTCTAAAAATTGCTGTATTTAGAGATACCATATCCTTTAACCGGATATCTTTTCATTTAAAATAACGATCAAGAAGTCCCTTGAGTGCTTTTCCGTGTCTTGCCTCATCCCGTGCCATTTCGTGAACCGTGTCGTGAATTGCGTCAAGTCCGTTTTTCTTTGCGCAGATGGCAAGATCTGTTTTTCCCTGTGTTGCGCCGAATTCGCAGTCAACGCGCCATGCAAGGTTTTTCTTTGTCGATGATGTCATGTTTGGTTCGATTTCTTCACCCAGAAGTTCTGCAAATTTTGCAGCATGCTCAGCTTCTTCATAAGCAGCCTTTTCCCAGTAAAGTCCTATTTCAGGATATCCTTCCCTGTGGGCAATTCTTGCCATGCAGAGGTACATGCCGACTTCCGAACATTCCCCGTGGAAATTTGCCTTCAGCTGTTCCAGAATGAATTTTTTATCATCATCAGAAATATCAGGATTGTTTTTTACAGTCTTTGCGTATATTCCAAGTTCGTGTTCTGCCGCAAGTTTTGCATTTCCATCCATTTTCTTGAACTTGTCACCTTTTACCTTGCATACAGGACATTCTGCTGGAGGTTCATTACCTTCGTGTACGTAACCGCATACAGGACAAACATATTTGCTCATATAATCTCCTTAAATAAAAAATAATCGTGTTTTTATAAATTTAATGTGCTTGCCTTAAAAATTCAAGGAATGTAAAAAAGTTTTCATGTCATGCCTTCAATAAATTTTTTTTTTATTGTACAATGTGCATGTTTTGTGAAAATACAGATTTATTCTATGAATGTAAATTGTTGTTAACAATGAATTAATGAGGCGATGTTTGATTTCACCTTGGTTAATCAGCGCCTTAGATAATGGCATCTCCTGAAATTTTATTTGGAGGCTGCCTGTCAATTTGGAGTAGATTATGGCTCATATTTATCCAGAAGGTTGCACATTCAAGACATTGGAAGACATAAAGGGCAAAAAGGTTACCGTAATGGGGCTTGGCCTTAATGGCGGTGGAGAGGCTTGTGTTCGCTTTTTTCTGAGATACGGTGCATATGTTACCGTAACAGACATGAAGTCTGCCGAACAGCTTGCTCCTACCATAAAATCCATAAGTTCTGATCCTCTTCTTGACCTTTCAAGGCTTTCTTATGTTTTGGGCGAGCATAGAATTGAAGATTTTGAAAATGCAGACTGCGTCATAAAGAATCCCGGCGTAAAAATAGAAGGAAACAAATATCTTGAGAAGGCACGGGCAATAGAAACCGACTTGAGCATATTCTTGAATTTTACAAAAGCTCCTGTAATTGCCGTGACTGGAAGCAAGGGAAAATCAAGTACTGTGTCTGCCCTTGAATTTGGCTTAAAAAAAGCAGGGTTCAAGGCATATCTTGGCGGAAACATTACCGTAAGTCCCCTTACTTTTCTTCATAAAACCGATGGAACAACTCCTGTCGTTCTTGAGCTTTCTAGCTGGCAGCTTGCCGATTTGCGTGGACGAAAACTTTTGAAGCCTCGCATTGCAATCATTACGAAAATTGTTCCTGACCATCAGAACTGGTATGGAGACATGGATTCCTATATTGATGACAAGAAACTGATTTATGCTGACCAGGACGAGAATGACTATACAATTCTTGACATTGATTCTGATGATTATTTGAAAGAAACAAAGAATCCAAAACCCGGCTGCAAGTGCTGGGGTGACGTTTTTGCATCCGAGACAAAGGGAAACGTCCTTCGCTACAGCACGATGAGGCTTCCTGACGGCGTGAATGGCGTATATCAGCAGTACAAGGGTGACTGTCTGTGCGGATTTGTGAAACTTCCTGAAAATCTCCTTAATTTTCAGGCAAAAGCAATGAATCTTCCTGTTGAGCAGATTATGACCGAGCTTAGCGTTCCGGGAGACCATATGCGAATCAACGTTCTTAACGCATCTCTTGCAATGTATCTCATGGGGGTTTCCTCAGAGCAGACTTTGAGCATAATGAAAGAATGGACTGGCATACAGCATCGTCTTGAAAAATTCCATGAATGGCAGAATCTTAACGTAAACAAGAAATATGTTTTCTATAACGACAGTTGTGCGACGGTTCCGGAAGCTGTTGTTGCTGCATCCGGTGCGTTTGATTCCAGAATCATCCTGATTACGGGCGGTACTGACAAGGGGCTTGATTTTTTACCTGTGGCAAAACTTGTCCGTGAAAGGCGTTCTGCTCCAAAAAACATATATCTTCTTGCAGGTACTGGTACAGACAAGCTGATTGCGTATCTGGACAAGTATAAGGTTCATTATGAAGGTCCTTTTGATTCCCTTCAGGTTCTGTTGGGAATTTTAAAAAATACGCTTATTGATGAGGATTCTGGACCTGCAATGAGCAAAAAGTGCCGTCCTGACATCATTCCTGTCGTGTTTTCTCCTGGTGCCACTTCATTTGGAATGTTTTCGAATGAGTTTGACCGTGGAAACAAATTCAAGGATATGGTTCGCTCAATGTTTTATTAGTCTGGAAAGAAGATTGTGCGAATTCCTTGAAAATTTGGCCTGAATCTTTTGAAATTGCCTCCAAAACTGCAAATTTTAGAGGTTTCCTTTTGTAAAATGCCCGTTTTGCGTTGATGTGCCGAAATCATTTCGGGGCAAAATCCATGATGTCAATGCATCGGGCATTTGTTTTTTTTGTCCTTTTTTGTTAAATCGTGACGCCTTGTGCGGCAAATTCCTGCGTTTGTCTTTTTTCATTTTTTCTCTTTCATTTCATGTCCATTAGTACGAAAAATATTGCAAAAAAATCTAGATTGGAATGCGAAAAAATCCAGAATAAAATTTGAAATAGCTAGATATTAGCAAGATATTACAGAAAGTCGGTGAATTTTACATTACATGTTGGTTTATACTGTAAACATCCTAAGAACAAAGGTGATATTTGTTTTCGGATGAATGAAAATCCGAAGGCAAATATTGCTTCTTTTATGAGATATCAAACAAGGAGGATTATCTTATGAAAAAGATTATTGCCATTTTCATGGCATTTGCAATGGTTATGCCTATGTTCGCTGCAAAGAAAGATAAGAACAAGGGTGCAAAAATCGGTGTATCTATGCCAACAAAAGATCTTCAGCGTTGGAACCAGGATGGAACAAACATGAAGAGTCAGCTCGAAAAGGCTGGATACAAAGTTGATCTTCAGTATGCAAATAACGACATTGCAACACAGGTTTCTCAGATTGAGAACATGATTACAGGAAAATGCAAGGTACTTGTTATCGCTGCAATCGATGGATCTGCTCTCAAGAATGCTCTTGACGGTGCAAAAAAGAAGAAGATTTCTGTTATTGCTTATGACCGCCTCATCATGAACTCAAAGGCTGTTTCTTACTATGCTACATTCGATAACTATAAGGTTGGTACAATCCAGGGTGAATATCTTGTTGACAAGCTCAATTTGAAGAATCGTACAGCAGATGATCCTGCATACATCGAATTCTTCACAGGATCTCCTGATGACAACAACATCAACTTCTTCTATGGTGGAGCAATTGATGTTCTTCAGAAGTATCTCGACAGCGGTGTCCTCAAGTGTCTTTCTGGACAGACAAAGAAAGCTGAAGTTGCAACTCTCAACTGGTCAACAGAAGAAGCACAGAAGCGCATGGAGAACCTTATCACATCAAACGGATATGGTCCAAAGGGAACAAGACTTGATGCAGTTTACTCATCAAATGACTCTTGCGCAATGGGTATCACAAACGCTCTCGTAGCAGCTGGATACACAGGAGCAAACTTCCCACTCGTTACAGGACAGGACTGTGACATCACATCTGTAAAGAACATGATCGCTGGAACACAGGCTATGTCAATCTTCAAGGATACACGTACTCTTGCAGAAAAAGTTGTTGGAATGGTTGATGCAATCCTCAAGGGATCAAAACCAGAAATCAACGATACAAAGACATACAACAACGGTACAGGAATTGTTCCTTCATACCTTTGTACTCCAGTATTTGCTACATCTGAGAACTACAAGGCACTTCTTGTTGATTCAGGATACTACAAGGAATCTGATCTTCAGTAGGTTGGGGCATGCTTCTGGTGTTCTTTAGAATGCCGGGAGTATGTTTGGAAATGTCATTGCGGTTCATGAACTGCAATGACATTAGGGTGTGAAAAACCGAATCTAGGTACAATACATAAATATAGGAGATTCCAATGGCAAAGGCATTGTTGGAAATGCGCAACATCACAAAAGAGTTCCCTGGTGTAAAGGCTTTGAGTGATGTCTGTCTTACAGTGGAAGAAGGCGAAATACACGCTCTTTGTGGAGAGAATGGTGCCGGAAAATCTACTTTGATGAACGTCTTGAGTGGTATATACGGCTATGGAACTTATTCCGGTGATATTATCTATGATGGTAGTGTCTGCAAATTTCAAAATATTAAAGATAGTGAAAGACTTGGTATCGTAATCATCCATCAGGAACTTGCACTTGTTCCTCTTCTTACGATAGCAGAGAACATGTTCCTTGGAAATGAACGTGGAACTAAAGCAAAAATAAATTGGGCAGAGACTTTTGATAAAGCTGATAAGCTTCTTGCTCAAGTTGGTCTCAAGGATTCTTCCCATACATTGATAAAAGATATCGGTGTTGGAAAACAACAGCTTGTAGAAATTGCGAAGGCACTTGGAAAAAAAGTTCGTTTGCTGATTCTTGATGAGCCTACAGCTTCATTGAACGAGACAGAGTCAAGACATCTTCTTGATCTTCTCCTTGAATTCAAAAAGCAGGGAATGACATCAATCATCATTTCCCATAAGCTTAATGAGATTTCTTATGTTGCAGATAAAATCACGGTTATTCGTGATGGTGCTGTAATTAAAACATTGGACAAAAAGAGTGAAAGTTTCACTGAAGATATAATTATTTCGGCAATGGTTGGTCGTGATATTACAGACCGATTCCCTAAGCGTGTTCCAAAAATTGGAGAAACATGTCTTGAGATTAAGAACTGGTGTGTTGACCATCCTGTATTTGACGGCATAAAGGTTTGCGATAATGTAAACTTTAAGCTCAGAAAGGGTGAGGTTCTTGGAATCTCAGGTCTTATGGGTGCAGGCCGTACAGAACTTGCCATGAGTATTTTTGGAAAATCATATGGCGTAAACATCCGCGGTCAGATTATTCTTAATGGAAAGGAAGTTTCTTTCCCGAACGTAAAGTCCGCAATTGACAGCGGAATTGCATATGTTACTGAAGACAGAAAAGGTAACGGACTTATTCTTACAGAGTCGATTGTAAAGAATACGACTGCGGCAAAACCTTCAAAGGTATCCAAGCATTGGATATACAATTTTGATGAGGAGCGCCGTGTTGCAGAAAAAGCTGCAAAGGAAATGCATACAAAGTGTGCAACTGTAATGGAGAATGTCGGAAATCTGTCTGGTGGAAACATGCAGAAGGTTTTGCTTGGAAAATGGCTTTTTGCAGATCCTGATATCTTGATTCTTGATGAGCCTACACGTGGTATAGATGTTGGTGCAAAATATGAGATTTACTGCATCATAAACAAAATGGTTGCAGAAGGAAAATCTGTCATACTGATTTCTTCAGAGATGCCGGAAGTTCTCGGAATGAGTGACCGAATCTATGTCATGAATGAAGGTCGCTTCATTGCAGAAATGGATGCAAAGGATGCAAGTCAGGAAAAGATCATGACATGCATCATCAATTCCTGCAAATAAAGAATGTCCCTGAAATCTGTAGGATTTTTGGTAGATATCGAGCTTGTTCATTCTGATTGGATTTCAGAATTTGAACATTAAAAAATATTGCATCCTTAAAACTTAATCTTGAAGGATGCTGGCTGTAACTTTTTTAGAGGAGTATATAAAATGAATAAAGCTGCTATCAAGAGGGCCTTGAAGAACAATACAATGATTTTTGTTCTTATTGCCGTAATGATTCTTTTCCAGGCATTAATTGTCGGATTTGAAAAAGGTTCTCTTTTTGATCCGAGCAATATCACAAACCTTATAAATCAGAATGCATATGTTGTCATTCTTGCTGCCGGTATGTTGATGTGTATCCTTACGGGAGGTAACATCGATCTTTCTGTTGGTTCTATTGTTTGTCTTGTTGGTGCCATAGCCGGATCAATGATTGTAAACTTGCATCTTCCTGTTTGGTTTGCCATTGGCGTATGTCTTATCGCAGGTCTTGCAATTGGTGCATGGCATGGATTCTGGATTGCTTTCATGCATATTCCTCCTTTCATTTGTACTCTTTCAGGCATGCTTCTTTGGCGTGGTGTTTCAAACCTTGTTCTTAACGGAATGACAATTTCTCCATTCCCAAAGTCTTTCATGAATATTTTTTCAGGATTCATTCCTGATGTTTTCTTGAAGGAAGCTACTGATGACATGGCTGAGGCTGAATGGGATGCACTTATAGAGCATAACCAGAATGTTACTTTTGCAGTTACAATGATTGTTGCCGTAGTGATTTGTGCAGTAATCATCATCGCAAACATTGCAAGCAGAAGAAACAAGATTGTAAAAGGTTATTCTGTTGAATCAAGCGCAGCATTCGTATCTAAGATTGCAATTATTTGTGCCATAACACTTGTTGTAGGATATTTCCTTGCAGAAGACAAAGGTATTCCTGGTGTTCTTCTCATAGTTGCTGTTGTAGTTCTTGTATATTCATATTTCACACAGAATACTGTTCCTGGCCGCTACCTCTATGCAATTGGTGGTAATGAAAAGGCAGCTCGTCTTTCTGGTGTAAATACGGACAAAGTTATGTTCTTTGCATATACAAACATGGGATTCCTTTCAGGTCTTGCAGCACTTGTTTGTTGTGCACGTTTCAACTCAGCAGCTCCAACTGCCGGTCAGAACTATGAAATGGATGCAATCGCATCATGTTTCATCGGTGGCGCATCTGCATATGGTGGAACTGGTACTGTAGGCGGTGCCGTAATCGGTGCCATCTTCATGGGTGTTCTTAACAACGGTATGTCAATTCTTGGTGTTGACCAGAACTGGCAGAAAGCTGTTAAAGGTCTTGTTCTTCTTTCAGCCGTAGTATTCGATGTTGTTTCAAAGAAGCGCAAGAGTTCAAAATAGGTAGTTACGTAAGTTTTACGCTACTATATAAGCAAAGCTCTAAGTTTTAGATGTTGCTAATTTCCTTCATTGTTTTGCCTGGCGTTCTTGTTAAGAATGCCAGGCTTTTTTGCCTCTGAAATGTGTGTAGGAAACCTTGGAGTTGGGCTTGGTTTTTGTCAGCTGTTTTGTTTGCGGAGTTTTCTTAAAACATTAGAGTTCTAAAATCTTGGCGAAAAAGTTCCCTTGACATGATTTGGTATTTATATTTCAATGAAAAGCATGAGAAAAATTTTTTTTATGAATCCGGTTTTAAAGGAAACTGTTTGGGGCGGAGACGCCTTGTCATCTTTTGGTTTAAATCTGGTCTCTTCTAAAATAGGTGAGGCTTGGATTGTAAGTGCCCATGAAAATGGTGACTGCATCATAAAGGATTGTGATGACCGCTTGAGTTCGCTTTGGAAAAAGCATCCTGAGTTTTTTGGTCGAAAAATAAGCAGCCTTGATGAAAAATTTCCTCTCCTGACAAAGATTATTGATGCAAATGATGATCTGAGCATTCAGGTCCATCCAGATGATGAATATGCGTTGAAAAATGAAAATGGCAGTCTTGGAAAAACCGAATGCTGGTACGTACTTGATGCAAAGCCTGGTGCAAAAATCGTCATAGGTCATAATGCAAAAGACACTGATGAAGTCAAGATGATGATTGAAAATCAGAAATGGCATGATTTTATTCGTGAAGTGCCCGTAAAAAAAGGCGATTTTTTCTTTATCGAACCCGGAACTGTTCATGCAATAAAAGGCGGAACATTGATTCTTGAGACGCAGCAGTCCAGTGACATTACTTACAGGGTATATGATTATGACAGGCTTCAGAATGGAAAAAAGCGAGAGCTTCATGTAAGGCAGTGCATGGAAGTGATAGAGGCTCCTTTTGTTGAAAAAAGCATACCGCTTGATGCGTCGAAGAAATTATCCATTAGCTCTCTTGGGACTGATGAGAAAAGTGTTTCAAGGCAGCTTGTAAGTTGTGATAAATTTACCGTGTACCATATGAACGTAAAGTCATGTTGTAAAGTCATTCAGGATAAAAATTTCATGATAGTGTCTGTAATTGATGGAGCAGGTTCTGTTGACGGAATTTCCATAGAAAAGGGAAGCAGTTTCATTCTTCCATATGGATATGGAAATGCAATGTTTGATGGAAAAATGGAATTGATTGTTTCTTTTGAGTAGAAATAGTTTCTTTTCATAATGGAATCTGGATTTCTTTGACAAAATGCCTTCGTGATTTGTAACTATGCCTGTTTTATGGTATTTTATATATTGCATGCTATAGAATGTTTTTGTCATGACATGTCAATTTCTTTGAATATGCGTCATTGCGGAAACTTAATTATGGAAGAAAAGATTTTCAGGAAGATTTTAGATTTCCTAGAAGGAATTTGATTTTTTTATGAAAAAAAACGGGAACATTTGTGTTTCTGTAATTAATCATTTGATTGGAGTTTTTTATGAAACCTGTATTGTTGGTCTTGGCCGCCGGAATGGGAAGTAGATATGGTGGAGTCAAGCAGATTGATTCTGTCGGCAAGAATGGAGAGTGTCTTCTTGATTTTGCAACTTATGATGCCATGAAATGTGGTTTTGGAAAAGTCATATATATAATCAGAAAGGACATTGAAAAGGATTTCCGTGAAAAGCTTTTTGACCGTGTTGCTTCAAATTTCGATGCAGAGTATGTTTTTCAGACTCCTGAAGCTTTTCTTGATGAAAGTGAATTGAAAATTGCCCGTGAAGCCGGACGCACGAAGCCTTGGGGTACAGTCCATGCTGTTTTGTGTGCAAAAAGCGCCATACATGAGCCTTTTGCCGTCATAAATAGTGATGATTATTATGGCCGGAGTGCAATTGAAACTCTTGGAAAATATCTTTCTTCCATAAACAATGATTCTGTAGATCATGCAATGGTTGGTTATACCCTGAAAAAAACAATGAGCAGAAACGGTTCTGTAAGCAGGGGTGTTTGTTCTACTGAAAATGGATTTTTGAAGTCTATAGAGGAAAATAAAAAAATATACTATACGGATGATGATAAAATAGAAAGCGACATTAATGGAAAAATAGTTTCGCTTTCCGGAGATGAGACTGTTTCCATGAATCTTTTTGGATTTGCTCCTTCTGTATTTTGTGAATTGGAGAAGTTTTGGTCTGATTTTAAGAAATCAGGTCTTGTTCTTCCAAAAGAGGAGGCTCTTCTTCCTGTTGCATCAAGTGAAATTATTACGTCTGGGCGTGGAACAATCAGATGCTTCAAATCTGAAGAAGAATGGTTTGGAATGACATACCCGGAAGACCGTCAGATTGTCAAGGAAGAGATTTTGAAGAAGATAGAGTCAGGATATTATCCTGAGAGGCTTTGGAAGTAACGTATTCCATAAGTGTCGGTAGGAATGTTTTTTTTGTCATTCCAAGCCATTTAAGGATAAAAAGAATCCGATGCATTCGCGTCGGATTTTTTTTCGATACGGCAGGTTTGGAATGACATACCCGGAAGACCGTCAGATTGTCAAGGAAGAGATTTTGAAGAAGATAGAGTCAGGATATTATCCTGAGAGGCTTTGGAAGTAACGTATTCCATAAGTGTCGGCAGGAATGTTTTTTTTGTCATTCCAAGCCATTTAAGGATAAAAAGAATCCGATGCATTCGCGTCGGATTTTTTTTCGCTAGGCTTTTAGGAGCTGTTTTTGCAAATGGATTGGTTTTGACTCGCGAATTTGGGTAAGTGTATGCATCGGCATGCATTTGGGGTGCCCCTTTTGACGGTTTGCGTTCAGTGTCACGGTCAGCGTTCTGAATGTCGGTTTGGAAATCAATTCACGGTTAGCTTTTATTGCATCAGTTTGGAAACCGGCATACGGTTTGCCCCTATGCGACAGTTTGCATTTCTAGTCACAGTCAGCTTTTTGAGTATCAGTTTGCATATCAATTCACGGTTGCCTTCCATGCATCAGTTTGGAAGCCGATACACAGCGCGCCCCCTTTTGACGGTTTGCGTTCAGTGTCTCGGTCAGCAATCTGAATGTCGGTTTGGAAATCAATTCACAGTCAGCTTTTATTGCATCAGTTTGGAAGCCGATACACAGCGCGCCCCCTTGCGACGGTTTGCATTTCAATCCTCGGTTAGCGTTTTATGCAGCAGTTTGCATGCCGACACTCGGTTTGCCCCCTTTTGACGGTTTGCGTTCAGTGTCACGGTCAGCGTTCTGAATGTCGGTTTGGAAATCAATTCACGGTTAGCTTTTATTGCATCAGTTTGGAAACCGGCATACGGTTTGCCCCTATGC
>JAZQMW010000060.1:0-2367 GCA_045627025.1 Treponema sp.
ACACAAAAGCAACCAACCACATCGATGAATCGAGTGCCATGACGGCAGTGAATGCAGTGCTTCGCTTTTTGAATTCATATGAGCTCATCAGTGCGCGTCCTCCTGTAGGCTATGCTTCGGAAATTGTAAAAGAAGATGACTTCATGACAGTGTCTGCTCCTGCCGGTGGGCTTTTCAAGGTTCACGCAGGGCCTGGGGATGAAGTAAAGAAGGGAACTGTCCTTGCTACGATTCTTGACCCGCTGACGGCAGAAGTAAAGGAAGAAATTCTTTCTCCTGCAGAGGGAATTGTTTTCTTTGCAAAAGAATCTCCGATGATTACTGAGCATGAAACAATATTTTTCATCAATCCAAATGAATCAGACTGAACATGAAATGTAAGTCAATTAAGTTTCCTGCCATCGGCCTTAGAATATTAAAATCAGCGGTGGCAGTAGCCCTTTGCTATGTGGTGCAGATTCTTCGTGGTGATAACGGGATTGTTTTTTACAGTCAGCTTTCGGCTCTGTGGTGCATGCAGGCATACGTTTCAACGACGCGGAAGAATGCAGTGCAGAGGATCATGGGAACCGTCATAGGAGCTTTCTTTGGACTTGCCGTTCTGCTTGCGTCAATCTCCGTCAGGACAAGGTTTGATCTTTCAAAGAACGCAACATATGTTTTCAACGCTCTGCTGATTTCCCTTACGCTTATTCCCGTGCTGTGGACGACGGTGGCATTGAAAAGAAAACAGGCTTCCTATTTTTCCTGCGTGGTTTTTTTGAGCATTGTTGTCATTCACCTGTCGGATGAAAATCCATATCTTTTTACGCTGAACAGATTCCTCGACACCATGATTGGAATTGTAATCGGTGTCGGCGTCAACCTGTTCCGTCTGCCCCATAAAAAAAATGTGGATGCGCTTTTCATATCTGGCCTTGATGATACTCTGCTCAACAAGGACTACCACATAAACGATTACTGCAAGGTCGAACTCAACCGGATGATCGACGAAGGTCTGCATTTTACCCTTTCAACCATGAGGCCTCCCGCTTCCATCCTTGAACCGATGCACGACATTCACCTTAAGATTCCGGTTATTGCCATGGACGGTGCTGTGCTCTATGACACGGAGAAAAAACGTTACCTGAAAAAAATTCCCATGACCATCGAAGAAAAAAACATGGTGATGGAAATTTTCAGAAAGCATGCCATACACAATTTTGCCAACATAGTCATCGACGACACACTTCTGATTTATTACGGAGAATTTCAGAATGAAATCCAGGCGCGGCTTGTGAGGGAACTGAGGGCATCTCCTTACAGAAATTACATCAGGCGTCCTGTTCCGGATGAGGAAGTGATCTACTTTATGCTTATTTATCCTGATGAAAAGATTGAGGAAATCTACGGAATTCTTGCAGCAGACGGAATCACGGAAAAGCTCAAGGTGTTGAAATACAAATCCAACGATTACAAGGGCTACTCGTACATAAAGATATACAATAAAAATGCAACACGCCAGAACATGATTGAACTGCTTAAGAGGGAGCTTGGCGTAGACAAAACAATCACCTTTGGAACGATTCCCCATGCCTATGATCATGTTGTTGAAGAAGGAAACACCAACCAGGTTGTTCACAAAATAAAGAAGCTTTTTGAAGGATGAAGTGAAATTAAAAGAATATTGAATGCTATGTTGGATAATGATTTTTTTACATTTTTCCTTTATTGAACGAAAATAGAAATCCAAATAGACTATGTTCCATGCAGCTGAAGTTACTGGACAAATCTAATTTCAATGAAATGAAAAACCTCTTCAGGAGTGTTTTCATGTCGCCACCATGGTGTGATGACTGGAGCGATGATGAGCAGCTTACGGAATATCTTCTGGATCTGATGGATGTCAGGACGCCTTTGGTTTACGGACTATACGATAGGGATGAGCTTGTTGGAGTTTCCATCGGCAATGTACGCCATTGGTTTGGTGGAACTGAGTATCATGTGGAAGAATTTTTCATAAAGACTGACCGCCAGCATTCGGGCCTTGGAACGGAATTTTTCAGTCTGATTGAGAATGCCGTAAAGGAAAAAGGAATTACCAATATTTTCCTCATGACGGAGCACGACAAGCCGGCCTTTGGCTTTTATAAAAAACAGGGTTTCAAGGAAATTAAAAAACTTGTCTCTCTGATGAAAGAACTGTAGGCTTGTTGCGGGTAGGATGAATCCGCTTATTAAGAATAAAAAAGGGGCTTCTAATTGAAGTCCCTTTTCTGTCATGCAAAGGTTTTACCTTGTCTTTTTCTTAAGCAGAATCACACCGCCGATGATGGCTGCCGTTCCGATGATGAACGGAACGAATGGATTCTTTACGAAGCCTGCGAT
>JAZQMW010000061.1:0-38870 GCA_045627025.1 Treponema sp.
CAAGTGGTATGTGAAAGGTTTGAAAAATCTTGATCATTTATGTTTCATGAAAGTATCTTGGATAAGCCTTTCTTTAGGAAGTAATAGGCAACTCAAAAAAGGCTCCAATTTGGAGTCTTTTTTTTATAAATACATTTTAAGGAGGCTGGGTGTCAAAATCTAGCAAACAGTTGGGCATTGTATAAGGCCGGGAGTTGCTGAACCTAAATTTAGGTAAGTAATGCTCGGCATCTCCCGGTAGTTGGTTTCAAATCAATTTATAGGAGATTAATACAATGAACAATTACACAATCCGCGTTGAAGAAAAACGCGATTTTTTTACAGTTGAAAGTCTGGTTCGCCAGTCTTTTTGGAATGTTTACAGACCTGGATGCACGGAACATTATGTTCTTCATCATTTACGTTCAAATCCTGATTTTATTCCTGAGCTTTCATTTGTGATGGAACTTGATGGTAAAATCATTGGACAAAACGTATTTGTCAAGGCTCAAATTACAGGTGCTGACGGAACTGCATTTCCGATTCTTACCATGGGACCAATCTGCATTGCAAATGAATGCAAGAGAAAAGGCTATGGTAAAATTCTTTTGGACTACTCACTTGAAAAAGCTTCAGAAATGGGATTCGGTGCAGTTTGTTTTGAAGGCAACATTGATTTTTATGGCAAAAGCGGATTTGATGTTGCATCGAAATTCGGCATCAAATATCATGGATTGCCTGAAGGAATGGAAGCTGATTTTTTCCTGTGCAAGGAATTAAAACCTGGCTACCTTGACGGAATATCAGGTGTCTATGCTACGCCAAAAGCATACTTTGTGGCCGAAGAAAATCCAGAAGATTTTGAGAAGTACGATTCAAATTTTCCATACATGGAAAAGCTCAAGCTTCCGGGACAATTGATGTAAATGTTTAACTAAAACCAATCGGCAAAACATGAACCAGATTAAAATAAAATCAGGAGTTGTTTTGCCGGTTGATTCATTTTCAGAATTTGACGCATTTAATTCAAATCAATTTAATTCAATGACATCAATTTTTTTAACTGTCAAACTTTTTAGCCTGCATTAAAATTTAATATTTGAAAACAGAAATCTGTCTGTCCATTTCTCCCACTGAATTTTTATTTGAAACAGCAGTACAAACAACTTCATTGATTGCATTTTTCAAATTTTGTGAAGCATCAATACCTTTTGAAATTGCAAGCTTTACATTGTCAGAACTTGAAACAAGATTTTCCATGATGTCCGAAACATTTTCCGAATACAAAGTCTGCTCTTTTGCAAGATTGTTTGTCTTGATAAGATCATCACGAACTTTGTTTGTAATAAGCATGTTTTCGTTTGCATTGGATTTTTGTTCATTCATCGCCTGTGCTATTGTATTTACAAGTGATTTGTTTTCATTTACATAAGTGTTGATTTTTGCAAATGCGGCATCAGCTTCTCCAATCAAAGTGGTTCCTGAATTGATGCGTTCAACCATTTCCATAATTCTAAGCTTAATGTCATCAGCACTCTTTGAACTTGATGTGGCAAGTTTTCTGATTTCCTCTGCAACAACTGCAAAACCTTTTCCTGCTTCTCCTGCATGGCTTGCCTCGATAGATGCATTCATTGAAAGAAGATTTGTGCAGGCTGCGATTTCCTGAATAACGGACACGATATTCTGAACTTCTTTTGAAGAGTTTTGAATTTCATTCATTGATTTTTTTGCACTGTTCAAAACGTCCGTACCGATTTCACTTGTCCTTGAAAGAGTTTCTGAAAGTTCTTCTGCCTTTGAAGTCATGGCGGCAACAGAATTGATGTTTTCTGCCATTTCAGTAATGGATGCCGAGTTCTGATTCATGGCGGCACTCTGCTCGATTACAAATTTTTCAAGAGTTTCTGATCCCTTCTGAAGATTGCCCACAGCTTCATTTACATCAATAATCATCTTCTGCTGCTCTTCTCCTTCTGAAGTAATTTTGTCAAGAGTTGCTGTCATTTCGGTAAGAGCATTTGAAGATCCTTCTGCATTTTCAGAAAGTTTGTCTGCGGAAAAAGTAAGATTGTCTGTCTGCTTGTCAAGCGCTTTAAGAAGCGTTGAAAGTTTGTCCATGAGGACATTTGTATTTTCAGTCATCAAGCCAAGGTCATCTGTCATTGTGACATCAATGCGTTTTGAAATGTCACCTTCCCTGCTTATCATTGAAATGACTTGAGAGCTGTACTGAATGCGTTTTGCCAAAACTTTTATGATTATCACGATTGCGGGAATGATTAAAGCCAAATCAAGGAATTCGATGAAAAAGAAATTGCTTACAAAAAAATCATATCCGTTTTCAATAGGATGATTTGGATTTGGCCATATCAACTGATATGCAAGAGCGCCAGTATTTACCATTACAAAAGTAATGACGGTGGCAATGCAAAAACTAAGGGTTTTAAAAACTGTAGTTGAACACAGAGACTGGTTGAAGTGAGTGATGTGAAGTGGCTTTAATGTTTTTCCAAGAAGAGCCTGGAAAACAAAAACAGTATACATTGCATTAAGAAGCCCGCATGAAAGACAATGAACAAAAACCTGCATGATTCTAAATGAATCGAAAGGAATCGACTGCTTGAAAACCTTTACGAGAAAAATACTTCCGTTAATGCCGATGAATGCAAAAATGTTAATCCACAATGTGAAAGTGGAGGCACGCTTGATGGTAGCTGCGACGTGATTCTTTTCATCTTCCGTAATGCTGTCACTGTCGACTTTTGCTCGAAGAAGAATATCATCAGCATCCTTTGTAAGTAATTTGATTCTGGCTCCACCAATAAGGATTGTTACGAAAGCACCTGCTATGACAATGCCGATTTTCTGAAAAAAAGCTTCCGGAGTTCCATGGAAATACATGTTCTGAAACCAGCTGGCATAAGAACATCCAATAAATGATACGATAAAAAAATCAATTATCCAAAGAGAAAAAATACTCATAGCGTCCTAGTATATACGTAAAATTCAATCAGTAGCAAGTAGTTTTAGGTAAAAAAATTAACATTAACTAACTTTTTTTAGCAAATGCAATTTTTAAATCACTTTTAGCACACTTTTGGACAATTTTGGATTAGAAACTTTTTGTTCATGCTCTAGCAAAGAAAAATATCAGCACATTCTTGAGTTAGAATCCAAAAGCTCCAGGATGTCTTCCCTGCTTAAAAGTGAAATTGTTCCGTTTTCTCCAGAAAGAATTTCTTCCGCAAGATTTTTCTTTGAATCCTGAAGATTGACGAGTTTTTCTTCGATGCTGTTTTTTGCGATAAGCTTGTACACGCAGACGTTTTTCTTCTGGCCTATTCTGTATGCACGGTCTGTAGCCTGATTCTGAACGGCAAGATTCCACCAAGGATCATAATGAATCACGGTATCAGCACCTGTAAGATTAAGTCCTGTACCGCCAGCTTTTAAAGAAATCAAGAAAACACTGGTATCATCATTGTTAAAAAGATTCACAAGCTCCATTCGTTTTTCTTTTGGCGTATCACCTGTAATTTTATAAAAGGAAATATTTTCCTTCGTAAGTTCTTCTTCAAGTATTGAAAGCATTGACGTAAACTGAGAAAAGACAAGCATCTTGTGCTCACTGTCAATTCCAGATTTTATTAGTTCAATGCATGCATCTTTCTTTGCACTGCCACCTTCAAAGTTTTCATAAACAAGAGAAGGATCGCAGCATATCTGACGAATTCTTGTAAGCTCCGCAAGAATCTGAATTCTTCCCTTGTTGAAATCCGTCTCACTTTTTTCATCAAGCATTTTCCGGATTTTAACAACTTCGGCATCATAAAGTTTTTGCTGAGCCTCATCAAAATGAGCATATCTAATTTCTTCTATTTTTTCGGGGAGATCTTTAAGCACATCTTTTTTAAGCCTTCTCATAATAAATGGAGAAATCATTTTCTTTAAGGCATCGGCTGTTTTAGCATCAGTATTTTTCACGATTGGAATTTCAAAACGCTTTTTAAAATCATCATACTTATAAAGAAATCCCGGCATCAAAAAATCAAAAATGCTCCAAAGTTCAGAAAGCCTGTTTTCTATGGGCGTACCGGTAAGTGCAAGCCTGTATTTGGCATTTATGGATTTTACGGCTTTTGCAGCAACGGTCGTGCTGTTTTTTATATACTGCCCCTCATCAATGACTTCGTATAAAAAATTCTTTTCCTCGTATTCTGCAAAATCTCTCTTAAGCAAATCATAACTTGTGACAAGAACATCATAATTCCCGCACTCTGAAATTTTTTCAATTCGATTGCTGGAATTTCCCGCAACCACACCGATTTTCATTTCAGGCGCAAATTTTTCAAATTCATTTTTCCAGTTATAAACAAGAGATGACGGCGTAACAATCAATGAGGTGCCTGAAAATCCATTTTCCTTTGCGCTAAGCAAAACAGAAATTGTCTGCAAAGTTTTTCCAAGACCCATGTCGTCTGCAAGAATTCCACCAAAGCCATATTCTTTCAAAGTCCGCATCCATTTGTGGCCCTCAACCTGATAGCTTCTCATTATTTTTGAAAGAGGTTCTGGCACTTCAAAATCGGAATCACTTACAGTCTTGAATTCCTTTATGAGCTTTTTAGTTTCCCTGTCTTTTTCAAATGTTATGGCAGATTTTTCTTCAAGGATTTTATCAAGATAAAGCATTCTGAATGACGGAATGTTTATTTTTGATTTCAGGAATTCTTTTTGCGAAATCTGAAGATTTTCCATCAAATCAGAAAGTTCTTCCAGAGATTCATCTTCCGTACTGAAAAACGAACCTGTGGAAAGGCGTACGAATTTCTTTTTTTTCTTCATGCCGTCAAGGATTTCCAAAAGCTGTTCATTCGTTAAATCATCGGACTTTATCTCAAGCTCAAACAATTTTGATTTTTGGCTTATGCTTGAGTTTACGGAAATTTTTACCCTCTTGTTTATGGTGATTTTTTTAAAACTTTCAGTCACATTTATTTCACCAAACGACATGAATTTTTCAAGGCCAGAATTTAAAAGTTCAAATATGGAATTCTCATCATTCGTAAAACATTTTTCTTCATCACGATTTTCATCATTAAAATATTTTGCAATTTCGTTTTCTACATTTTCCTCATCCTGCAAATCTCGGAATTCTTCTTTATGAGAATTTTCTTTTGAATACAAGACGTATTTTTTTTCGCCATAAAAAACTTGAGTGGAAAGATAAACACAATCTTCTTCCGCATCAAAATAGAATTTGAATTCAGGTTTTGGAGCAAGGAATTCTCCAAGCTTTTTATAGGAAGGTTCTTCAACATCAGCAAATGTCTTCAGCCAGGGAAGCACGTGATAAACAAACCTCGTGAGATTTTTTCTGCCCACAAAAAAACTTATTTCGTTTAACATTGACAAAGACTCAAGAGCGGCAATGTTTCTTGAAGATGTTTTGTCAAGCCTCAAAAGTTTTCCATCTTCAATCCAGTACCTGTGGTCGGCACCAACAAGGAAATCCGGCAAAGTACCCTTTACATAAAGCCCCGTAAACTGATTCTTGGAATTCATTCGCTCAATGATTTTGAGTTTCACATTTATCTTTCCGTCAGCAAAACTGATTTCTGAAAAATCTTTGTTATAGTGGCTGAAAGAACAGTTTTCATATGCAATTGTCCGGCCATTTGAAAGTTCAAAAAAATCATCAAGCCTTTTTCCGTAAAGGTTTACGACTTCATTTTCTTTTTGAGCCCTTACATTCCGTTCTATTTCATCCTGGGCAATGCGGTTTTCTATAATTGCTTTCAGGAATTCATAATATTTTTTCCCATCTTCATCAAACACATCTTTTGAAAAGTCAAGGGTATCTGATTTTCCAAGAGCAAAAATTCCACGGCTTTTTTCTGCTGTGACAATATCTTTCAAATCCTTTACGACAAAAAGTTTTCCATGCCCAATTCTAAATCCTGCGCTAAGATATTTTCCATAATTTTTAACACGGGGAACAAGTTTTATAAGTCTTGATTCATCAACTTGTACTTTGACTTTCTTTTCTTCGGCCAAAGAATTCTCATCATAAAGCTTAAAAAGTTTTTTCGCATTGTAATCCGTAGAATCACCAGGATTTTCTCTTTCAATAAATTCATTCAAAAGAAGAAGAGCCGCAATTCCATGACAGCATATTTTTTCATTCATCGGAGAACGAATGTATTTCCAATATGTCGCCCCGCATTTTTTTACGGAGCATGAAATTTTATTTATTTCGCTACCCTGAATGGATATTTTTATATCTGATGAAATTCCGCCACTTGTGTATTCTGCAACAAACTCAGGTTCAAGTCCGTCAAAATCATGAAACTTTTCCTTTATTTTTCCAGATTCAATAAGTTCTCGCGCAAACTTCAAATCATTTCTGTGGATTTTAAGATTTTTTGCAATCACCTGCATGTCATAAAAATGATATTGGTTTTCATCATTTGGAAAAAGTTCTTTTGAAGTTATGTAGTTTCTGGAAACATCTTTTTTTTCATGAGATGATTTTCCGCTTTCATTTTGATTTTCGGCATAGTAATAAAGAGCTGCTTCGTGTTTGCAAAAATATCCAAGATTGGCGTACGGACACGTGCAAGTTGAACTACGTATGTTTTTTAGCTCTTTGTAGATTTTTACGACATAAGACATGGATCCTTTTATTGTTGCCATGAAATAATCGTCATATTCTTTTACAGATTGAATCTTATTCTGAAGAAAATACATCTGTCCACGATAAAGTACATCTTTCGGGAAAAAAGACTTCCAATTGGGATCCATGCAATCACCTCATGACATTTAAGGATATTAAAAAAAGACATCTTTCAAAGAGGCTTAAATTTGTAATTTTAAAGCCTCCTGAAGACATCTTTGCGGACAAACAAATTATACCAATCCAGTAGTTTCGTCAACACCCATCATGATGTTGAGGCTTTGTACTGCGGCACCGCTTGCACCTTTTCCAAGATTGTCAAGTCTGCTTGTAAGCACAATGCGGTCATCATTTCCATACACAAATACCTGCATGAGGTTTGTACCGGCAACTGTATTTGCGGCAATGTATGAATCGGTAAGAACACCTTCGCCCATTACAGGTGCAACCTTTACGAAATTGCATCCGTCATAATGTTCTGCCATCATGTCTGCAACATCTTTTGGAGTAACTTTTTTTGAAAGAAGCCTTGTGTGAAGACCGATTGTAACAGTCATGCCTTCAAGGTAGTCACATATGTAAGGTGTGAAAACTGGCTCATAATCAAGACCGCTGATTTTTTTCATTTCAGGAAGATGCTTGTGCATCTGTGTAAGAGCATAAATGCGTGGAGAATCGAGTTCGCTTTTTCTGTCAGCAGCTTCATACTGGGCAATTGCTTTTTTTCCACCGCCAGAATATCCAGAAACGGCATGTGCCATGACAGGATAGTCAGAAGGCATGATTCCATGCTTTACGAGAGGATATGCGAGTACGTTGAAACCAGATGCATAACAGCCAGGGTTTGCGACACGATTTGATGAAATTATTTTCTCACGGAAACTTTTGTCGAGTTCTGGGAAACCGTATGCCCAGTCAGGATTTACTCGATGTGCAGTAGATGCATCAATGATTCTTGTTTTTGGATTGGTGCAAAGTCCAACAGCTTCAATTGATGCTGCGTCAGGAAGGCAGAGGAAAGTAAAATCGGACGCATTTATGAGCTTTGCCCTTTCTGCAGGATCTTTTCGCTTGTCTTCGTCAATCTGCAATATCTCAAGATCTTTTCTTGACTCAAAACGTTCAAAAATCCTAAGACCCGTAGTTCCTTCTTTTCCGTCAATGTAAACTTTAACTGCCATTGCAAAACCCCTTTAAAGAAATTTCAAAATGAATTTTCAAAAAACAACTCACATTTTTTATGCAGCCGTAAATGAAAAGATGTCCTCTCAAAAAAACGAGAGCTTTTTTTAATATATAATATTTGGCATCCATAAACAAGCCTAAATGCAAATGATACAAAAAAACTTTCATTACTTGACATTCATCACAAACACGCCGTTCCAGTTTTTATCTACAGCACTTATCCTGAAATGCATAATTCTCCTAAGGAAAACTTCAGACGGTGCATCATGATATTTTTGTGCACATTCCTTGAAAAATTTTTCAGCCTCATCCCATTTTTGCTTTCGGTATTTTTCAAGTCCGCTTTCAAACAGATTTTTTATGTTGATTACGTTTTCAGAACTTTCTTCGGAAGATTGAAGCAGCTCATAAATTCTTACAGGCTCAGTTTTTCCCTTTACCGTAATGTAATCAAGTTCACGGCAAACAAACATGTCCTTGAGCTTTTCATAAACAGCTTCTGAAATTATTGACTTAGAACCATATTCCTTGTTTGCGCCCTCAAGACGACTTGCAAGATTTACGGTATCACCAATTGACGTAAAATCTTTTCTGGTATTTGAGCCTACAGGTCCAAAAACAACGTTTCCTGTATTGACGCCAATTCCAATCTCTATGACTTTTTCGCCCTTCTCCAGAGAATTCTGCTTTTCTTCCATCATGGCTTTCCTGAGTTCCACGGCAGCCTTGCATGCATTTATCTCTTTTCTAGGCCCCGTAAAAAAGGCCATTATTTCATCACCGACATATTTGTCTATGTCACCGCCATTTTTATGAATAATCTGCGTTTCTATGTCAAGGTAATGATTCAAAAGGGCAACGACATTTTTCGGCGTCATGCCCTCGCACAAAGTTGTAAACGACCTTATGTCCGTAAAAAGGAAACACATTTCACGGCTAAGACTCTGCTGTCTTGTAGATTTTTCCGCACTTTTAAGCGTACTGAATGAAATATACGGAATTATGCGCCTTATGAGGTTGACCATTCCGTTTATTTCCACGGAAAGATCCTTTACTTCATCATTAGTCTGTGTCTTTTCGTCAAAAGTAAGGGTCTCGGCTTCAATGCTTGCACTGCCTGAAAGAAGTTTTTCAAGTCTTGAAGATGTTTTCCTTACGCTGCATCGAAGGAATATGACAGGATTTGCTATGAAATCAGAAAGAAATATTGCAAGAACAATTGAAATGTATATGAACACGAATGAAATGCTCAAGACAAAAACCTTTGTCTGATAATATGGACGAAGAAGAACTTCCTGCCTGTAAGTTACGATTGAAAATCCTGTAAGCTTATGACCCGCTTTTCTTTCATACGTTATCGGATATACATAACGGACAGTTTTCTTTTCATCATCAAAATGCGGACACTTTCTCATCCGTTCATTTTTATAGTTTTCAATGTACATTGCAGCCTGTTCAGGAGTAATCATTTTTTCTTCTTCTGGAATTTTGCTCACTTTTCCTTTTGATGTCGTATATGCAAAAACATCATACTTTGGATAAGAAGTTTCTTCACCAGTCTGCTCAAGATAAATGGCAGCCTTCGAACTTGTAATGATTATGTCCGTGCGTTCCCAAGGGAAACCCGTAGATTCATTTGTCTTCTTAATTCCTTCGATATAAGAATTTATTTTCTCAAAAAGTCCGTCTGAGAAATTATATACAGATGCTGTCTGTTCGGCCTGTTTGCTTCCGTTTTCATTCATGTTTGACATTATGAGTGTCTTGTAATTGTCAAGAACCGATGAACTGAATATAAATAAAATTGCAGATATTACAAGAATAAAAGTTGTAAGTATCTTTCCCTTGATATGAATCTTGTATTTTTCCTTTCTGAACGACTCTTCAATTTCTTCCTGCTCCGCAAGAATGCCTTTTAATTTTTCTTCATCATCACGCGCTTTTGTAATGCGTTTTTTCATTCTGTCACGGGTTTTCTTAACTTCATTTTTTAATGAACTGTGTTCCTTTTTTAAAAGCTTGACGTATTCCTTGTAATCAGGATTCTGAAGCCTTAAAAAACGAATGCCATAAAATACCATAAAGACATGAAGAAATGTAAAACCAATTGAATTTGTCACAACAGAAAAAGGAAGTGATGAAAACCATCTCGGCGTATTTGCACATACAATCATTGACGTAACCGCACAATAAAGCCAGCATGACAATGCACCAAGAATAAACATATAGAAATGATGCCTTTTTATTTTCTTCACAAAAAAGGATACGATAACAGCAACTGCAAAAACAGGAATCAAATATATCAGCACAAAACTTTTGGCCAAAATTGGAGAAACTGCATGAAACATGTTTTCATAAGGAATGCTGAATGCATTCATTACATGAGCTTTTGCCTCAACATCCTGCAAATCGAGCGGGGACATTGTTATCTTGGAACAAAAAACATATGCGAGAAAAAGAAGAGTACATAATCTTTCCATAATGTACAAAATAAAGTTTCTCTGCCTCTGATACATATCAAAGAAACTGCTGTTCCTAATGAAATCACCAACTCCATTTTTCTGATCTACATCAACTACCCTGTTTTCCATAAAAAAAGATTGTATCACATTTGCCACATTAATGGAATCTGTAAAAAATACTGTGCAAAAAAATCCTGATAAAAGCATGTTTTGCAAAAATAAGCGAAAAAAACGCAAAACATGCTTTCAAAAAAAACGTAAGCCTTGAAATTTTGGAGCTTCTATTCAAGAATCGTTATTTCTACACGGCGGTTTTTTGCCTTTCCTTCAGGAGTTGAATTGTCGGCAATAGGCTTTGTGCCACCGCTTCCCTTCACGATGAATTTTTCTGAAGGAATTCCCAAGCGGACAAGAGCGTTCATTATTGACTTTGCGCGTTCCATGGAAAGATTTTTCTCACCCCGCACGTTTCCGGTACTTGCCGTATGTCCTTCCACAAGGAACATGCTTTCCGGTGCCTGTCTTAAAACTTCGGCAATTCCAGCAATACGATTGCCTTCGCCAGGAAGAAGTTCTGCACTGTCTGGCTTGAACTGAAGGTTTCTGATTGTGAGCATGAGTCCAAGTTCCGTATTTTCAACAGAGACTTTTCCATCATCACTTTTTCCGCCAATTTTCTCAGCAATTTCTTTTTTCGTATTTTTATTTTTTTCAGACTCTTTTTTGCTTGATTTTCCAGTGTTTTTCCTGTCACCTGCAAATTTTCCATCAGAAGGACTTTTGCCAGAATTGTCTGCAATTTTTGCATTTTCTGCCTGCTTTTTGTCATCAAAAAGGTTCTTTTCCGTATTGCCAGATTTACCTGAAACATTTGAACTGTTTTCCAAAGATTTTTCCATTTTGCCTTTTTTGTCTGATTTCTTTTCCAAAACTATCTTTTCAAGAGATTTTTTGTCAACATCGGCAATTTTTTGAAGGGCCGGAAGAATTTTATGTCTGTCCATGGCAGGTGGATATTCCGTAAAGAATGATATGGCACCTTTAAATGCAACCGTCGATCCGTCATTGTACGTGAATTTCTCATCCACCATGTCACGAACTACAAGTGCGCTTCCAGTTCTCTTACTTACATACATTGTGGCCTTGTGGCTTCCCTCTGCAAATTTCAGGTTTTTGTCGCCGCTTCTGTCTTTATACGAAATTCCATACCGAGTGGCCCAGGCAGCACTCAAAACGTATACGTCTTCTCCCTTGAATTTTTCATCTTTAAGATATGTATACTCCACATAAGTCGGCAGCTTCGTAAAAATTCCCGTATTGTTCGGGTCCACGGTACGTTCTGCCATAGCCTGCCACCTGTCGCCAATTTTTATGCCCTTTAAAGGAAACGAAGGAAAACTTCTGAAAGTCGGATATCCATGGTCATTCACCATTTTAATCTCACCGTTCGGAGTAATTCTGAATGTGCTTGGAATCGACTCATCTATGGAATTTACGCTGAAAGACTCAAGTTTATGGTCTTCATAATGTGAAAAACTTCCGTCAAAAAATCTGTCAATTCCCCTGAAACCTGCTGGGGGTTCCACAGGCATCATGAAAGACCTCACTTCACGATTTACGAGTCCTGAATATTTTCCGTTATCATATCGCCTCAAATCGGTGCGTTCAATGTAGACATAACTTCCGCTTTCCTCAAATGAAATTGCATCTTCTGCAAAAAGAAAATTGGAAACAATAAATGACATAATGAAATAAAAAAGAATCTTCATGAAAATATTATAAGGCATAAGAATATTACATGTAAAGTGTCGCAAACCGTATGACATTTTCCATACCGATGATTTGAAGGCAAACCGTGCATCGAAATGCATATCGTCACAAGGGGCGTGCAAGATATCTTGATGCAAACAGATGCTCTTTTTGGAAACCGTGAATCTTAACGCAAACCGACAAAAGGGGCGCCCCAAATGCATGCCAATGTATAACTTCACGCAAGACTGCAACCCAAAACCTTTTCAATTGCAAATCCGCCCCCAACAAAACATTCCAATGTTTACTCTTACGACAAATCTGCAATCATACCCCACCCAATCGCAAATTCCCCCAATCACACACAATCCTAATCCTTGACCTTCGTGAAAAACCTTCCAAAAAGCTCCTGCGTTTTCAAAACATTTATAAAGGCATCCGGATCGCATTTCTTGAGGGCCTTAGTGACAAGACCTATCTGGTCGGTAGAAACAACAGTATACAAAAGAGTTTTTTCGCTGTTCTTATAACAACCGATTCCCTTGAACTTCGTCGCATCGTGATTTGTAAGATCCCTGACAATGTGATAAAGCTCATCAGGTTTTTCAGTAATTACAAGCATCGTGGTTTTCTGATAATGCTTGTAAAGAAGATTCAGCACCTGTGTGGAACTAAATTGGAAAATTATGGAATAAAGAGATTTCTCAAATCCAAAAATGATGCCGGCAACAACAAGAACAATCACATTCATTCCAAAAATATAATTCCACATGTCAATGCCCTTTTTCTCAGAAAAATATATCGCAATAAAATCGGTACCTCCGCTAGTGGCATCCGCATAAAGACACATGGTAACAGAAATTCCGTTAATTATTCCTCCAAAAACAGCACACAAAAGCATGTCATCCGTTATCCTGAAAAAAGGCATGAAATCAGTCAAAAGAGAAGAAATCACAATCATCAAAAGCGAAAGAAGCGTAAAATTCTTTCCAATGTATTTGAAACTTATGTAAACAGGGATTGCATTCAATGACCAGTAAAGCACAGTAAATGGAATATGCATTCCAAAAAACTCATCCACTGACCGCTGAATCAGAAGTGAAATTCCCGCAAAACCTCCAGGCACAAGCTTTGCACTATGAATGAAAGAGTTGATGTCAAATGCCGATATCACTGAACCGAGTAAAATGAAAATGATTCTCTTGCAAAATGAAGGAGTCGGAATGATTGTCGTAATCCTGTTTTTCATACCCGTAAATTTAATGCAAAAATATTTTTTTTACCACACGACAACAACTCTTTTTTTTAGCATGCACCATTCAAGGGCGTTCCGGGTAAAACATCCAGACATTTTAATTCGCTGTTTGACATGTTTAATGGATTGCAAGTAATTATATTTATAAAAAAAGCGTTCCTTCAAAATAATCATAAAAAGAGGATTCTTCAAAATTATTATTTTCAGGATAAATTTCGTCAAAATCAATCCTGAATAATTTCATATCTTCTTCACCTAATGTTTTCTCAAGGCATGTTTCCAGCAGTTCAATAACTTGCAGCTTTGCATATCTATGCTCTGTATTCATTCTAAATTCCAAAATCCGTTAAAAGATATAATTCCATTTTAGCATAAAAGGCATTGGTCGACAAACATCCGTCATTTTCCTAAAAGGTCTTTCGGCAAAGTGCCACGAGTCATTTTTTTCAAAATGGGCTTTGGGCAAAGTGCCACGAACCATTTTTTTCTAAAATGAGCTTTGGGCAAAGTGTGATCAGCTGTTTCTAAAAAAAGCAAGCCGTTTAAAAAAAATGAACAATTTCAAAAAAAGCCGGGCCGTTTTTTTTAAGTGAGCGTTTTCAAAAAAGCCATGCCGCGGTGAACCAGTATGTAAAAACTACATTACATAGTGTTTCAGGTGGTTTCGACAGATGCTCAATGACCGCATGTTTTGGCTAAATTGCATGTTTTCAGAGGATTTATTAAAAACAGGCGATTTTTTAAGGATTAATTGTGCTTGAGTTTCGCGTTAGGGATTGGAGGGGCGGCGGAGCCGTTTTGGAGCGAAGCGGAAAAATGGAGTCGAAAGACGGAACCCCGAAAAGCCCGACCGCCGCTTGCGGTGGGAACGCCCTGAAATTTTTTCTTTTTCATCATAAATGTATGTTTCACGAATCTTTTTTCATGACCCACTTTATGTTTATTTGATTTTGGGATACACTTTACCCGATGATATATAACATTTCCTTTAACATAGCCACGCTGATTCTCCTTTTGATTGTAATTTTTCTATATACATACAACCGCAAGTTTACCGGCCCCATAGAAAAGGCTTTCTGCACTTTCTGCTACACGACGCTTTTTACGACAATGATTGACATTGGAAGTGCCGTAACATCTTCTTTTCCGGATAGATTTTCTCCCGTGACACAGTGGACCATAAATCTCCTTTACTACGTGTTTGTATGCGCCATGCCTGTCATTTACAATACGTACGTTTTGGCTATTACCGGGCATTATGATCTTTTGGGTACGAAAAAATGGAAATTTCTTGTATACGGTCCTTATCTTTTGGATTTTGCGCTTGTGGCTTCTTCGCCATTTTGCAATACTGTCTTTACAATCAACGAAGCAAATCAGTATCAAAGGTCTCCGGGCGTGCTGATTTTGTATTTTTTTCTTGCCTACCACATTGTGCTTTCTTCCGTAATTCTTTACCAGAACAGGAAAAAAATTGGCAGGACAAAGCATTTTGTTTCTCAGTCTTTCATTATATATTTCATTGCGGGCGTAATCATACAGTTTGTTTTTCCGTCTCTTCTTTTGCAGAATTTCTGTTCGTCGGTAAGCATTCTGCTTGTTTTTTTCACTCTGTATTCTCCGGGCAGCAAAATCGATCCTTCTTCAGACCTTTACAACCAGCATGCATTGAATCTTTACACATGGCAGAGGTTTGAAAAAAAAGAGGATTTTTCAATCGTGACTATCATAATTGATGAAATGCCATTCTACATCTCCACTTTCAGCATTCAGTCATGCAACATGCTTTCCATGACCATAGGAACATATTTGAAAATTACGGCAAAAACCGAATATGTTTTCAATGTAAAGCCTGGTGTTTTTGCAATTGCTTTCCCGGCAAAAGACTCTTCCAAGGCAGAAAACTTTGCATCAACAATAAAAAAACGTTTTGAAGAACAATGGAAAATCGGAAACATTGACATAAACATAGGCATAAGGCAATGCATAATAAAATGCCCCGATGACGCAAAAAGTGCTGAGAACGTGATGACAATCATAAATACCGCATCAGACAAAACCATGTACAAGGCGGAAAAGCTTCTTCTTGCCTCTGCCGTAGACATAAAGTCTGAAATGTTCCTTTCACACGTAAACCAGCTCATAAGGAATGCCATAAAGACAAAGAGCATAGACATTTATTTCCAGCCGATTTGGTCCGTTAAAAAACAGCGAATCGTAGGTGCGGAGGCTCTTTTCAGGCTCAAGGATGATACCGGAAGTTTCATAGATGCTGAAATTGTGGCAAAAGTTGCGGAAAGAAACGGAGACATAGTAAAACTTGGAAGATGTGTTTTTGAAGAAGTTTGCATGCTTCTCATGAAATGCAGAAAAGAAAAGCTCAGAATCGACATGATGAACGTAAATCTTTCCGTAATCCAGTGCATGAACATGAGCATCGTAAGTGAATTCAAGGAGATTACGGACAAGTATGGAGTTTCCCCTTCATTCATAAACCTTGAAATTGCAGAAAATGCCGTAGCAAGCAGGCCGGAAATGCTTTCCATCAACATGAACAAATTCATTGAGGCTGGATTTGACTTTTTCCTTGATGATTATGGAAGTGGTCTTGCAAATATCGACTATCTTTTGCACTTTCCTTTCTCAACGGTAAAGCTTGACAAAAAGCTTCTTAGAAATGCATTAAAGGAGAACAAGGCGCACATTTTCCTTACAAGCACAATCAGCATGCTCAAAAACCTTGACCTGAAAATTGTTGTTGAAGGCGTTGAAAACGAGGAGACTGCCGACATGCTCATTGAGCTTGACTGTGACTTTCTCCAGGGATATCATTTCTCAGAGCCTCTTCCTGAAAACGACTTCTATGAGCTTATCCGAAAGGAGTGCAGTTTTTAGCTTTTATCCATGCTATTTTCTTAATACGTCAACGATGTGGCTTCCGGCTCCCAAAAGTTCAGGGCGCTCTGCATTGCAAAGCTGGTAATTGATGAATTCAGCGAAGGTCTCGCTGCTCATTTTGTTCAAGAGGGGACGCATGTAGTCACTCGGTCCGTCTGGTGAAAATATATTTATCCTTTCAAGCCCTGCCATCCGGTCAAGTCTTTCAAGGTCTTCAAGGCGTACGTAGTCATAAAGTTCGTCTTTTGGACTTTGTATGTGGAAGCTTTCATCAACCCGTCCTTCTTTTCTTAGTGATGAAATTCTTTCGTTTTCAAAGCAATATGTGAGTATGCTGTAATCATTCATTACGTAGCCTGCAAAAATGATTCCGCCTTTTTTTGTAATCCGCTTGACTTCACTGAATGCGCGGAGTTTTTCTTCATCACCATGAAGATGGTATAGTGGCCCGAAAAAAATCGTAACGTCAAATGTTTCATCCGGCAAAAAAGGCATGGAACGGGCATCGCCAGGCCATATTTTCACTCTTGCATGTTTTTTTTCCATGACTTCAATGTTATGCTTCACAAGTTCCACGGCCGTCACGTCGTATCCTTCTTCTGCAAGGGCCACGCTGTATCTTCCAGTACCAGCACCTATGTCTGCAATTCTAAATCCTTTTTTGCTTTCGCCTTTCGGCAGATAATCATGTATGTATTTCATGGCAACCGTAAATTCAACGGTTCCGTGCCGGGTGCCGAGTCTGTTTTCTTCCTTGTGCTTGTTATAGTATTCTTCAAGAGTCATGAAGCAATTCTATCAGAAAAAAAAATGTTAGTCACGCTCACGATAAAATGTTCGCTTTCCTTTAAAGATGGGTTTTACATGCTGAAATCTTTTCCAAGGTATATTTCACGTGCTTCCGGGGATTTTAAAATGTCTTCTTTTACTCCAGATACGAGAATGGTTCCCGTGGAGACTATTATGGCACGGTCTGTGATTTCAAGAGTGTCACGCACGTTATGGTCGGTTATCAAGATTCCGATTCCGCGTTTTGCAAGCAGCTTTATCATGGACTTGATGTCTGCAACCGCAATCGGGTCGATTCCGGCAAAAGGTTCGTCCAAAAGAAGAAATTTCGGTTCAATTGCAAGGGACCTGGCTATTTCCGTACGGCGCCTTTCTCCTCCAGAAAGAGTGTATGCCTGCTGCTTTCTTATCCTGCCGATGGAAAATTCTTCTATGAGTTCTTCAAGCTTCATTTTCTTTTGCTTTTTTGTAAGGTCTTTTCTTGTCTCAAGGATTGCCCATATGTTTTCTTCAACGGTAAGCTTTCTGAATACGGATGGTTCCTGCGGAAGGTACGAAATGCCTGACTGGGCGCGCTTGTACATGGGAAGGGACGTAATGCATTTGTCGTTAAGGAAAACATCTCCGGAAGTGGGTTTGTAGAATCCTACAATCATGTAGAATGTCGTGGTTTTTCCGGCACCATTTGGGCCAAGCAGTCCAAGAACTTCTCCCGTGTGCATTGAAAAATCAACGCCTTTTACAACCTGTTTTTTTCCAAATGATTTATATAATGACGTGACCTTGAGTTCATCCCGCGTGTCTTTTTGAATCTCTTCGGAAACTTCATCAAAATTTTTATATTCATCAATGCATTTGTATGCGTCAAGAGTAGTGATTTCTTCTTCAATCAAGACATCAGGAACTTGAACATTTTCTGCATTTTCAACATTTGATTCCATATCTTCCGACATTATTCCTTTCCGTCCTCTTTTTTTTCGCTAGATGCATCAGGATTTTCTCCCTCATCATCTTTTTTTCCATTTTTTTCATCACCGTTTTCTTCAGCTTCTGTTTTTTCTTCATCATCAGCTTTTTCAGGTGTTTTTTCATCCAAAGCCTTGCCTTCAGAACTTTCAGAAGCTTCTTCAGATTCCTCTTCATCTTCATCCGAAGACTCTCCGTTTTCTGTAGTAACGGAACCTTTTACTCGCCCCGAAAGCGTTATTTCCTGGGAATCCATGTCGAGCGTTATGTTTTGCGCACGAAATTCATCGCCCTTTTGCACGATTTTTGGATTTCCAGACATCTCAAGAATCTGCGCGTCCTTTTTGTAAACGGCATAAGCCGCTGTACAGACATTGTCTTTCTGCGTAAGATTTATCCTTATCTGCATCGTGGCAATTTCCGTGTTCTCATTATACTCCATTACCTGTGCCTGTGCCTTTACGTCATGCTCTTCGTCCACAAGCTCCACGTCTTCCTCGAGAACAGACACTTTTGCTTCCCTGTCATAAGTGATTTTGCCGCATTTGAATGTCATTTTGCTTTTTACGTTTTCACCCTGCACTTTTCCTGTAGCCCGTATGTACCGAAAGTCTTTTCCGTAAAGCTCTATCTTGTCCGATTTGATGGAAATGGATTCCGTAATGACTTCCGCATTGCCTTCAAGGGTTGTCGTGTTGTTTTTGTCGCCGGCAGTTCCGCTCATCGTCTCTGCATTGAACTTTATGCGTTCTGAGAACAACATGGATGGTGCGAATAAAACAAGAAGAATCAAAAATCTATTGGTCAGATGCCTTGTTTTCATTTTCCGCTCCCCCCATGGAATTTTTCAGTTCTTCCTCTGCCTGCAAAATCTCAAAGTCAGACATTTCTTCAACGGCATTTTCAACAACCTCATCGGCTGTCGTTATGATTCCTTTTACAGGTTTTGTAAAACGAAAACTTCTGCTTGAACCGCTTGCAGAAAAACCGCTTCCTTCTATTTCTATGTCATCACGAGTTACAAATACGGTATCATTTTCGCCTGAAACAAGCTGTTTTGTGTTTCCGTTCCACTTGAGGTTTTGTGCCCTGATTTTGAATTTCTGTTCTTCGTTGTTTATGTATATGTTGTCAAAAAGAGTGTATATTTTCTCATCATCCTGAATTCCAAGGAGATTGCATGTGCCTTCCGTGGTAAGTTTCTGCTCTTTGTCCCATGTGCAAAATTTCACGCGCTGTGCATATGAACCGCCAGATTTATATTGCTCAAGGGAATCGGCTGTAAGCTGCATTGAAAGGCTATTGTCTTCATAGCAGCTGTATTCTGCATTTGTAAGCTCAAGCTCTGGAAATGATGAAGATGTGTTGAGTTCCTCTTCATATTTCAAAGAACACGACGGCAAAACAAGAGAAATAAGCAAACAGACAAGTGCAATACATTCTTTTTTCATCTATGCAACATCAATAATCTCCGGCCGACCGGGAATTGGATATTTTCTTGTGATTACAAAAACTGCAAAACTTGAAACAAAAAGAAACAAAAGTACGAACACGGCCTTTGCATCAGAAGAAATTCTTTTTCCAAAAAACGTCATTATGTACGGAGACGACACATACCCTATTATTGAACACAAAAACGGTACGAAAAGTGCAAGAAGTCCCTGAATGACTTGATTTCTTTTTGATGCGCTTATCAAAACAGACATTCCGGCCTTAAGGAGTTTGTGATTCGGATTTTCAACCTCAAAAATGGTTTTCTTTTTTTCACATTCAGAACTGCAAGCAGAACATTTTTCACTCGAGCAATATGAGGCATAGATTTTTTCATCATCAATTTTAACGATTATTGCTTTTTCTGTCATTTTTTACATTCCCTTTCAAACATCTTCATTTTTCTATTGCATTCTTCGACACCAGACTTGTTTCCAAGCTCCTCATATGTATCACGAAGGTTATAAACAGCATCATAATAATTTGGATCAAGTACAACTGCATGTTCAAAGAAATCAGAAGCCTTTTCATAATCCTCCAAATTAAAAAACACAACACCTGTCGTATTCCAAAAATGTGCATTATAGCAATTTACCTCAAGCCCATTCGCACAGTAAAACAAGGATTCTTCCATATTTCCCATGGAAAAGCAAAGAACAGCCATTGATTCAATGATTTCTTCATTTTGCGGTGCAATTTTCCAAGCCTGCTCCATTGCAGATTTTGCCTTTGGAAACTCACCGGCATCCCTATACGTAAGTGCAAGGTTAAACCACAGGTGATGATTTTTCTTATCAAATGTGATTGCTTTTTTTAAACAGGCTATCGCTTCCCTAAAATCGCCCTTTGATGCAAAAATCACGGCCTGATTGTTCAAACTCTCAACACTTTCAAGCATCCGCTTCCTCTTTTTTCAGCAAAGCAGGTGGTATCATGGATTTAAAAAGGAATTCTATTTGGCTTGCATATTCATTCCCATATCCAAAAAGCTTTCTGAAGCTGTCACATCCTTCATTTATATACTCAATTCCACTTTTCTTTGCGTTCTCTATTGCTCCTGCAGCATTCAAAAGATTTATGGCCTTTTCAACACTTGGGCTTTCAATTCCTTCTTTTGATGCAGTTTTAAAGCATTCAAGAAGTTCTTCCCTCTTTTCTGGAGAATTCTTGAATTTTTCCATGTACATCAAGACAGGAAGAGATTTTTTTCCTTCCACAATGTCATCGCCGCGTTTTTTTCCGGGATTTCCAACAGTAAGGTTTATGACATCATCTATAATCTGAAATCCAGCTCCTATTTCCGATGCAATGATGCCTGCTTTCCTTACAGTTTCACCATCGGCGCCAGATGACATGCATCCGATTTTTGCAGCAAGAGATGCAAGCGTACCAGTCTTGTTTTTCACCATGACGATGTATTCTTCGACAGACGGTTCCCTTGTATTGTCATTGTGCCACTTTATGTCCATGGCCTGGCCAAGATGAAGACGCCTCAATTCCTCAAGATATATGTCGTAAAGCATATTCTGGAGTTCAAGGGAAAGATTCGATTTTTTGATGCATACCGATGCCATGAAATAAAGCCACGAGCCTGCGTTTATTGCAACATCTACTCCATAAGTTATGTATGCGGCAGGTTTTCCGCGCCTGTATTCGGAAGAATCTTCTATATCATCATGAATGAGGCTTGCCGTATGAACAAATTCGACAAGAGGTGCAAGATCATATGCAATTTCAGAATCAACACCTTTCAAGCATGATTTTGCACAAAGAACAAGAAGCAGCGGTCTCCACCTTTTTCCACCAAGATCAACCAAAGACCTTGTAGGCTTAAGCAGAGGTTCAATGTGCTCATTTTTCAAAACATCACTCTCAAAACCAAAAACATCACCCTGCCATTCAGGAAAAGAGATTTCAGGCAAAAACTTTTTTATTGAATCTTCTATTTTTTTAAGATCCTCAGAAAAATTATGATTCATATCATTCTATTTTATACCATATGGGCATTTATTTCAACAAACAACAGGCTGTCTGATAAAATTGCATTTTTAAAGATGCACAATAAGATTTCAAGGTGCGGGATTTTAAAAACATCAGTTTTTACAAACTTCATAATTGTACAACAGATACTTAACTGATATAATTCAAGAATTATGAGAATTTGGTTAAAATATTTAATTGGTATTATCATCGGACTGATTTCTGCGGTTATAGCTCCGCCAACAAATGCACAAAGTTTTTCCACATTGGATTTTTTAGTTGAACTTGTAGTAAGATTTGGAAGATATATTCTTGTGCCTGTACTCTTTTTTTCAATCGCAACGTCTTTTTACAAGCTTCGTGATGAAAAGAGGCTTTTCAAGGCATCTGCATGGACTTTGGGTACAATCGCATGCTCTTCTTTATTCCTGATGATTCTGGGCATTTCAACGGCACTCATATTCGAGCTGCCGCCAATTCCAATCACGACAGAAAAAGTTGACGCTGTGTCTCCATTTACGGCAAGAACGCTCTTGACTAAAGTTTTCCCATATTCAGGATTTGAAGTGCTCACGGAAGGTGCATATCTTTTGCCATGCTTCATACTGGCGGCACTTGTGGGTGCGGCAGCTGTCAGCGACAAAAATGCTTCCAAACCGACAGTTCAGCTTCTGGAATCACTCTGCAAGGTTTTTTATACAATTCTTAGCCTTTTTACGGAACTTCTTGCAATCGGCATGATAGCTATCATGAGCCGGTGGACGCTAACATTTTCCGCAATCCTCAAAAATGATGTGTACAGCAGCCTGATTTCAATGCTGACAATTCTTTTTGCACTTATTGCATTTGTATTCTATCCTTTGTTCTTGTATTTAATATGCCATGAGCTTCATCCATACAAGGTGCTCTACGCAAGCATATGTTCCATTCTGGTAGCATTTGTAAGCGGAGACACAAACCTTACGCTTGCCCTAAATCTCCGTCACGGAAAAGAGAGTCTTGGAATAAGAAAAAGGATAAACGCCATTTCATTTCCACTTTTTGCAATATTCGGAAGAGGTGGCTCTGCCATGATCCAATCCATTTCTTTCATACTGATTTTGCGCTCATATTCGAGACTTGGAATTTCTGTTGCAGACACGATATGGATTTCCATGATTTCCTTTGCACTTTCACTTGTGCTTGGAGAATTGCCGACGGGTGGACCTTTTGCTGCAATAACGACAATGTGTCTACTTTACGGACGAGGATTCGAGTCAGGATACCTTCTCCTTAAAAATGTTGCACCGGTAATCTGTGCATATGCAGCGGCAATTGACGCACTTACAGCCATGTTTGGAAGTTATGTAATCGGCATCAAGACAAAGAATGTTACGCATCAGGAAATATCGCGTTACATTTAAGGTTTTGATTTTTGCACTTCATAAAAAAAGCCGTCAAGATTTTATAATCCTGACAGCTTGAAAACCTTTTTTCAGGCTAGCTTTTTTTGTCATAGACTATCTTTCCTTCAAAGATAGTCTTTTTTATGCATCCATAAAGTTTTTTACCTTCAAGAGGAGTGAATTTTCCCCTGCTTGCAAAATCTTCTCCTTTAACACGCCACTGACTTTCAAGATCCACAATCACGAGATTTGCCATGTATCCTTCAGAAAGAATTCCTTCGTTTTTAAGTCCAAGAATTTTTGCAGGATTTTCACTCATAAGTTTTGAAAGCTGCCTTACGTTCATTCCGTTTTCCATTACGAGAACAGAATAGCATGTGCTGAAAGCCGTCTCTATTCCGCTGAATCCCGGAGCACCGTTTTTCTTGTCGTCTGCCGTATGAGGCGCATGGTCCGTGCCTATGCAGTCACAATCGCCATCCACGAGAGCCTTTATGAGCGCAAGACGATCTTCTTCAGATCTTAAAGGTGGATTTACGATGTTGAAAATATTGGCTTTTTCTCCATTCATTGAAATATGATGGGGTGTAATCTCAAAAGTGACGTCAATTCCCTGCTCTTTTGCCTGTTTTGCAAGCTCTACAGAATATGAAGTGCTTACATGACAAAGATGAAGATGGCACCCTGCATCTTTTGCAAGGCGAATGTTTCTTGCAGTGGCAACATCCTCTGCCTGAGCAAGAAGAATATTGGCTTCCTTTAAAAACGACACTGCCTGTTTTTTTCCACCGGCTGGAGTTTCAAAAAGATTTGTGCTTGTAAGCTGCAAAGCTTTGCTTCTTAAAATTCTTGCCTTTGCTGCAAGAAAAGTATCTTCTGAATGGCATGCAACAACAAATTTCTTCTTGGCAGCTATCTTCATGGCTTCAAACATTACAGCCGCATTGGCAACTTCCTTTCCGTCCTCTGAAATCACCTGGTTAAATGGCTGTTTTCTGCTTTTCTCAAGAAGATGATTTGCGGTAACTCCTTCAAAATCTTTTGTTATGCTTATGGCCTGAATTGATTTGCAGTACCCTGCGTCGCGTACCCTCTGATTATTGGCTTCTGCCATTTCATATGAAGAAACTACAGGATTTGTATTCGGCATGAGGACAACAGTTGAATATCCGCCCTTACATGCAGCCATGCTTCCCGTCACAAGATCTTCTTTCTGCGTAAAACCGGGATCCCGAAAATGCGCATGTGTATCAATGAAAGACGGCATTACGGCACATCCTTCTGCATCAATTTTCAATATGCTTTCATCTGCAAGGAAATCCTTGACCGTGGCTTTATCAGGAAAGCTCTCAATTTTCTTGCCCTTAATAAGAATTGCTGAATTTTTTTTATCAATATTTGAATCAATAAGGCGTGCATTGTAAATTAAAATCGTATCATTCATGTTTTAGATGATATATTATTATATAAATTTATGGAACCTCTAAAACCTGCTTTTTTCTGATATGACCTTTGATTGACCTGCTTTTAAGCTCAAGAAATGTTTTTTATATCAAGCCAAAAGGATTTTTGTTGAACTTTGCGTTGAATGTACATGCATTTTGGAGGGGCCGCAAGCCTTCAAATTTGATTCATTACAAATGTCCGCAAAAAAACATCGTGATACATTTTGATGCTGTTTTGCATCAAAGCCTGTTTCGACTGCAAATTTGCGACAAACCATACATGGGGATGCATTTGGGGCCGCGAATACATATTACGTCAATTGCACAATTAAAAATTTTCCATAGAAAAGGGAAAACTGAGTATTATTTCAAAACCAGCAAAACGCAAGCAAACCGTGGCAAGGGCCAGACCGTGTGCCGGTTCCCAAACTGATGACTTGAATGCAAACCGAGAATCCAGACGCAAACCGCCAAAAGGGGCGACCCAAAAGGATGCCAGTGTATATCTTCACGCAAAATTGCGAACTTAATTTTACACTATCGAAGCGTATGCACCGGCATCCTTTGAAACGATCCGTTTTCAACTGGAATAAAAATAGATTTCCCTTTTAAAATACTGTCATCACGCTTTGGGGCCGCAGTCACACATGCCCTTCAAGCACAAAACGGCTTAAATTCTGCATCTTTAGGCTTTGAGGCATTGAATATGTGTTTGAAGTGTAAAATCAATATCCGTCACTCATGCTGCGGTTAACATCGCGCTGGTAAAGTTCCTGATATACAAGGCTTCTTTTCTTGAGCTCATCCTTGATTTCCTGTGGGAATGGAAGGTATCTCCAGAAAATTGCACGTACTTCTTTCTCAAGCTTCTGTGTTCCATTGGATTCTTTTGTCATCCAGAGGATATAATCATCAATGAAGAACTGCTTTATGTCGCCCTTCATCTTGTGTTCTTCAAGATACTGATAATAGTGCCCCGTAAGACCATCCGTCATCCAGTCAAAACTTGCCTTTTCCTTTGCTACCTGCCATCTTAAATCAGCAACTGCCGTAAGACATGCAGTTTTCAAATCCCTAGGATACATCGGAATGCAAATGCGACCCCTGCTTGAAAGCCTGTTAAACCTGTCAAACGGTTCCCAACAAATTCCTGCATCACCATAACTTGGTACCAAAAGAACAAACGGAACGATTCTATGGGGAACATTTTTATGAATGCGGCAAAAACACTGAGGGTCAATTGATTCAATCCATGCAAGCTCGCGAATTACGTTCTCACGAAATCCCGTACCCTTGTCAAAACAATGGAAAAATTCCTTTGTAAAAATAGGGAACTGATTTCCCTGTCTTCCACAAGTCATCTTTGACATCTGGCGAACAGTATTCAGTTCTCCAACAATAGCTTCCTTGGCAACGTTGACTTCGACACCTGCAAGTCCTATTTTTTCTTCAAGACTTCTTTCAACTTCCTTTGCTTCCCTGAACTCTTCAAGGTATTTTGCCATATCCTTGTCTATCTTCTGAAGCTGTCGGAAATCATTTATTACGTCAGAAAAAAGCTTTCTTTGAATTTCTGTATAACAATCCTTATGAGGTTCAAGTCCCATAAGAACACTGTGCATGAAAATGTCCTGAATCTTGCTCTTTACGGAAGTTTCAAGAGAATTTCTTTCTGTTTCCTTTCCTGTAAGAAGGCTCTCCGTAGTCTGGAGTTTTCCACTGTTTTTGCTTTTAAGCTGCTGGAGACGCATGGATTCACCATCGGCAGACCTTGCCATGGATGCCTTAACAGGTGCTTCATCTGTAGAACTTGGACTCAAATGACCAAGAGCTATGGAACGCATCCATTCATCCATATACAAAACAGGCTCACAGCTGACATTTTTATCAATTGCCCTTGCAAACATCTGTTTCTGTTCAGGAGTAAAAAGAGAAGGCAAAAGAACTCCATATCTCATGGCCATTCGCTTGCAGTCAGGAACATCGGAACCGCCAATCTTTGTGGCAAGACTTTGCAAAAACTGCCAATATGCAGGTATAATCTGCTGCCTGTAAACAGTCCTGTCGCTTTTATCCTGGCAATTGAGATATTTTATAAGAAGTTCATGAAGACGCTGGGATGCAGGACCTTCACCCGTAAGACACTGTTTATAATATTTTGGATTATTGTAAGTTTCATTTGGAACATCTTCAAAAAACTTTTCAACAGGCTGAAATTCTGTTATGTTCAAATCAACTTCAGGAATGCAACCATGCATTTTAGGTGCTTTTGAAGTCCTATCTGCTACAAATTCATTAAAATTATTTTTTTCATAATCTGACATTTCAGAGAAAACATCATCATTGCCACTATCTGCATCAGAAAAAAAATCTGCAACATTTGACTCAAAATCATCTTCAAAACCCATCTTCTACTCCATAGCCTAAAGTTTACACATTTTGGATTATAACACGAATGTTTTCAAAAATCAAATATTACTTTTTTACTAATTTGTATACTTTTTCAGGATGGAAAGTATCTTGTTTATCTCCACAGGTTTTGAAAGGTGTTCATTCATGCCGACTTCAAGACATTGAGAAATATCATCAGAAAACGCATTTGCAGTCATGGCGATTATAGGTATTTTTTTTGCATCAGGATGACCGGAACTTCGAATTTCACGAGTAGCATCAAGGCCATTCATCACAGGCATCTGCATATCCATGAAAATGGCATCATACTCGCCTTCCGGCACATTTTTAAACATTTCGGCACAGATTTTTCCGTTCTTCGCATGTGTGCAGGAAATTCCATACATGACCAAAAGCCTGCTTATGATTTCCCAATTTATATCATTGTCTTCTGCTACAAGTACATTTATGTGGCGATTTTTCATGTCAATTTCCGTACTGTCAGAAGAATCATCTATAGGATTTTCAGCAGCTTCAAGCGGCAAAACAACAGTAAAGCAGGTTCCCTCGTTCAAGGCACTAGAAACATCAATCGTTCCGCCCATAAGCTCTACAAGATTTTTCACAATTGCAAGCCCAAGCCCCGTACCCTGGATGTGATTTATGCGGTCATCAGAAGATCTGGAATAAGAATTCCACATGTTTTTCATGAATTCATCATTCATGCCAATTCCGTTATCCTTTATGATGCCTACAGTTTCAAGTTTTCCGTCTTCAGAATGCCTCTGGAAAAATTCAAATGTCACTTCGCCTCCAGACGGAGTATATTTGTGTGCATTGCTCAAAAGATTGTTGAATATTTGCCTTAAATGAACGTCATCAGCTTTGACATACTGAGCTTCAATGTCATGCATATTGAATATAACCTTCTGATTTTTGCTTTCAAACAAAGACTGAAACATGGTTCTGTATTGCTCAAAACCGCTTTTTATGTTGTATACGGCAGAACGTATCTTGAGTTTTCCGTTTTCAATTGCAGAAACATCAAGTATGTCATTTACAAGAGATATCAAATGGTCGCTTGACGTCCTGATTTTGTTAAGGCTGTCGAGCATAACATCACTGTCATCCTTGTTTCTGAGCGCAATGTCTACAAAACCCGAAATTGCATTCATCGGCGTGCGTATGTCATGTGACATGGCAGAAAGGAAAGTGGATTTTGCATAGCTTTTCCTGACGGCATCATCAAGAGGCGTAACATCTTTTGCGGTTACGAACATGCAGTCCATATCATGATAGCGAACAGGAGATGCAGAGGCTACGACATTAACGTTTTTTGCAAAGCCTACTCTTACAGGAACAGGTGCATTTTCATCAAAATTCTTCACGGGACATTTTCCGCACATGGATTGCAAACCGCAAAAACACTCATAGCACTTTTTGCCGCGACAATCTCCAAATAACTTGACTGTAGTCCTGTTGTTATACAGCACGTTATATTCTTTATCGACAATATAAATAAGATCATTGCTGCATTCGATTATTTTCTGATAGTCATCCACAAATTCCATGCCTTTTTCAAGGATTCTTGCAGAAAGAAGGCTTGCAATTATTCTTGATATCATGCGGATGGTGCCAATCTGCTCTCCTTTCCATTCAAAACGGGATTTCATGTCAAAGGCAATAAGACCGACAAAAATGTTTTTTATGTAAAGGGCTGCCTGAATTGACGCAACGGTTCCGATTCTGTCAAACCATTTTTTTGCAAGTTCAGAAGATATTGCGGAAACATCGGAAAAAGATATCAAGCCTGTATCGACAAAGAAATCACTTGTCTTGAAACCAAGTTCTTCATAGCTTATTTTTTTCAATTTGCTTAAAGGCGACTCGATACCCTCTCCGCACCATTCATATGCAAGAAAAAGATGTTCGTGGTCGTCAGTTTCTTCGGCAATGTAAATGTGGTCGATTTTATAAAACATGCCAAGCATCTCAAGAAGATTGTTCATGGCAAGGTCCAGGTCTTTTGTTGCAAGCAGAATGTCGAAAGCATCACCCACAAGGGAACTGTCAAAAGCAACCGCCGGATAAAGGTCTTTGTAGCTTATCGAAAGCTTTTCAATCTTGTTTGCGCTCAAAAAAGATTCAAAGGATTCTGCAGACTGGGGTTTTGCAAAAAGATATCCCTGCATGAGCTTGCAGTCCATGGCACATATGCTGTCTGCAATATTTTTGTTCTCGACACCTTCTGCAATGACAGGAATCCCAAGCCAGTGTGACATTCTAATAAGCATTGAAAGCACGATTGAATTCCTGTAGTTGTTTTCAGCAGCAAGCACGACAGATCTGTCTATCTTTATGAGGTCAATAGGAAAACTCATGAGGATTTTTGCAAATGAAAAGGCAGTTCCAAAATCATCAAGCTCAATCTTGTATCCATAGTCATGAAGTTTTTTTGTAAGAAACTGAAAACGCTCAGGACAATCCTCGTACGAAGTTTCTGAAAGCTCAAAATGAATCACTTCAGGTGTAAGCCCATGGGACTTTACGATATTGTTGAGTCTTTCGGCAAATTTTTCAGGCTCCATGTCACAGATGTCGGCACGAGAAAGATTTATGGAAATAGGCATGACCGGCAAATTCTTTGACTTCCATTCATTTATGTACACGCATACATTCTCAAGCATGTATTCCGTAAGTTTTCGAATAAATCCAAATTCCTCAAAGACTGGTATGAACTCGCCAGGCATCAAAAGTCCAAGTTCTGGATGATTCCACCTTACAAGAGCTTCCGCACCTATTATTTTTCCCACGGAATAATGATACTTTGGCTGGAAATACGGCTCAAATTGATTTTCTGCAAGAGCTTTGGCCGCACTGTCGATGATAAGCTGTTTTCTAAGCCATTTTTCATGAATGCTTTTGTCAAAAAAAGAGATGTTTTTTCCATGAAAATTTTTTGAATGTTTCATTGCGGAAAGGGCATTGTCCATGCACTGGATGAAAATCAAGCTGCGGTTTTCCACTATGTAAATGCCACAATGATAATTAACCTTAAAAGGACTTTCAAAATCTTCCATATATTTGTCAAATATCTTTTCAACATCCTCAAAATTTATGTCGGATTTTACAAGAACAAAGAACCTGTCTGCATATACACGCGAAACTATGCACGGTTCAAACTTTTTTGCAAATCTTTTTCCACCATCACCTATGAATTTAAGAAGTCTGTTTCCTTCCTGATAGCCAAAACGATCGTTAAATTCCTTGAAACGGTCTATGTCAAGGCATGCAACTGCATAAGAACCGATTTCGGCATTATGTATCATCATTTCAGCATCCCGGATGAATGCGGAACAATTCAAAAGCCCCGTCAGTTCATCCACATCATTTTTTTCCATTAAATCCATACAATGCTGTTTTTCAGATTTTACTTTTCCATAAAGAATGATGTTTGAAAAGATAATCACAGTGACCGCGGCAAGCGATGCAATTGCAACAATAATTGACAAAGATGATTCCTTGTTTTTTACGAACAGAATAAAAGCGGCGACAAAGCCCAAAATACAGAAGAGAACCTCTATAGAAACCAGTAATATAAATCTTGCATCATTTTTTTTCGTCTGCATAATTCCCTCTCCCAAAACGACTCTAAAAAACAGATTTTTAACAAGAATTTTTTTGAATGTTTCCAATAGAATTATAAGTCATGAACATTGAAATTCAAATTCAAACAGAATTTTTTTTCAAATATGGAAGAATGTCCCCCAAAAAACCTGCATTTTTCAAGATGAAACTCTCCTTCAAAAAGTCAATTCACGGATTTTTTTGCATTTACGTCTTAAAAAACACAAAAAAACTGGCAATACTTCTTTATTTCTTGTAAATTTTGTATAATAAATGTTTATGAACTTGGAAAACCCTTTAATCGTACAGTCCGACAGAACTCTCTTACTTGACGTGCATGCACCGCACGCAACAGAATGCCGAAACGCGCTGATTCCGTTTGCCGAACTCGTAAAATCACCAGAACACCTTCATACATACCAAATCACACCTCTTTCACTATGGAATGCGTCAAGTGCACATTTTTCAAGCAACGATGCCATCTCGTGTTTAAAGGAATTTTCAAGATATGATGTGCCTGAAAATGTAATCGTATGGATTCAGGAAACCGCAGAAAGATTTGGAAAACTCAGGCTTGTGGAAGCTCCATTCATAACGACAAAAGAAGGCATAAAGGAAGAATATCTTTATCTTGTCTGCACCTCGCCATATGTGTACAAGGAAATTGATTCAAATCCTTTTGTGAGAAAGATGCTTGTGCCATCAGAATATATTGCACCAGAAAATGCAGATTCTTCAGTTGTTGTTTCAGAAGCTGAGAAAAATTACTGTTTCAAGCTGCTTTTGACAGACAGGGGAACCGTAAAGCAGAGTCTCTTAAAGCTTGGATGGCCGCTAAAAGATGACGTTCCGCTAAAGGACGGAGAAAAACTCGAAATAACGCTCAACAAAAAGCTTTCAAACGGAAATGATTTTATAATCAGAAATTATCAGGAAGAAGCCGCCGATTCAATTGTGGGAGATAAAAAAGCTGGTACCGGATTCGGCACAATCGTGCTTCCATGCGGCTCTGGAAAAACAATCGTCGGCATGAACATAATGAGCAAGCTCAAGACAAACACGCTCATCATCACGACGAACATAAGTGCAGTTCACCAGTGGATTGACGAACTTTTGGACAAAACGAACCTGCAAAAAGACCAGATTGCAGAATATACGGGCGAAAACAAATCGATAAAAAGCGTTACCGTCGCAACATACCAGGTGCTTACATGGAGACCGGACAAAGAAGGCCCTTATCCACACTTTGAGCTTTTCAGGCAAAACAACTGGGGGCTTATCATATACGATGAAGTGCACATGCTACCAGCCCCAATATTCAGGGTGGCGGCAGAAATTCAGGCAATACGCCGGGTGGGACTTACGGCAACTCTCGTGAGGGAAGATGGACTTGAAGGAAACGTATTCTGTCTCGTTGGTCCGAAACGGTACGATGTTCCATGGAAAGAACTTGAAAAATCCAAATGGATAGCATCAGCAGAATGCATTGAAGTACGGCTCTCACTTCCAGAAAGCATTGAAATTGAGTACGCAGTGGCATCTTCACGTGAAAAACACAGGATTGCAAGCGAAAATCCTGAAAAAGAGAAAATTGTTTCCGAACTCATTGAAAAATTCAAGGATGACAAGATTCTCATCATCGGACAGTACATATCGCAGCTTACAAAAATTGCAGAAAAACTTAAAGTGCCAATCATCACGGGAAAAACAAAAAATGCAGACCGTGATGCCATTTACAGTGACTTCAAGTCTGGAAAAATAAAAGTGCTTGTGGTAAGCAAAGTCGCAAATTTTGCAATAGACCTTCCGGATGCAAGCATGGCAATACAGGTGAGCGGAACATTTGGAAGCAGGCAGGAAGAAGCCCAGCGTCTAGGAAGAATTCTAAGACCCAAAGAAAGGACGTCTAGATTTTTTACACTGATTACAAAGAATACGGTTGAAGAGGATTTTGGCAACAACAGGCAGAAATTTCTTGCGGAACAGGGATATTCTTACAGAATCATAAGATATTCGGATGAAAAAAGTTTTGATGATTTGACTGCATGCGTAAAGGTGGAAAACAATGGATGAAAGGACACAGAAAATTATTGACTGGCGGGAAACAATAAACACATTGCCAAATGATTATTTCTTTGAACTCATTCACATATATCTTGGGGAAGTAAAGACACCTTACAATAAGCAAAAACTCATAGAAAGTCTCGCATCATTTTTGAGAAACAAGGAAAACAGGGAAAACATAATTGCACTTCTTTCTGATGATGACATTAAAATTCTCACAGCCGTCAAATTTATCGGAAACCCGAACATTGAAAAAATTGAAAAATTCTTCGGTTTTGAATTCATGCTCGGAAATCTTTACTCAAGAATTTCAAGTCTTGAAGAAAGACTTTTAATATTTACGAAAATTGATAAAATTTCAGGAGAAAAAGTAATATCCATAAATCCTTTGCTTGAAGACGACCTTGAGCCATACCTTGAATTAAGAAATCTTGTAAGCACAGGGGAAATTACAGACGAAGAGAATGCTGAAAAAAAGAGCACCCCAATTCTTACGGAAGAATTTTTATGCGCATTCATTTCATTTCTTTTCTACCACAATGATTTTTGCAAGGCAGACAAGACGCTTAAAAAGAAAACAGCTGATGATTTGAAAGTGCTTTTCAACAAAGATGACATGCTCATATTCCAAAAACTCATTATGTCATTAAAAAATCTTCTCATTTTAAACAATGACGAAATCAACTTGCAGAAACTGGAACAGTTTTCAAACCTTGCGTTCATCGAGCAGCTTTCATATCTTGCGGCAGGCAGCATTGAAGGGGCAACAATCCGCACAATACAGATGAATGCAAAACTTTTCAAGGAAACTTTCATGCTGATTTCCGGAGAGAAAATTGAAAAGAATAAAATTTTTGAACTTGCATTTCTCATAAAGGAACAAAATGGAGGCGAAAAAGAATTTTCATCATCAAGATTTTCACGCATGCTGATGTCGATACAAAATAAAAATTCAGACAAAGAGCATGAAAATTTTGACTTTCAGATAATGAACGAAATGATTGACTTTGCGGTTGCTGCAGGATATTTTTCAGCCAAAAACAATTTCGTGATTGCAAAGGAAGTTCCAAAAAACAAAAACGCTGACAAAAAAAACATCCTCAACGTTGATGCAGGATTTACGGTAACCATAATGCCTGGCCTTTCATTGAAAGATTTTATTCCTCTTTTAAGATTCATGACGATACAAAGATTTGATGTTGCGGCAGTTTTTGAAATAACAAAAGCATCTGTCATGAAAAGCTTCAATCTTGGTTTTACGGACAAAAAAATAATTGAGATTTTAAAAGAGTACATGCAGTTTTCCATTCCAGAACCTCTCACGGAATCTCTTGCAGAATGGTACGATGCATTTAATTCCGGCATGCTTTACCAAGGTTTTGTCCTGAAGCTTTCAGAAAAAAATGCTTTCATAGCAGAAAGAAGCGAAACATTTTCAAGCCACATAAAAGAAGTTCTTGCACCTGGTGTTTTTTTCCTTGACTTCAAAAATGAAAATGACGCACAGGCAGAACTTCTGAAACTTGGATTTGATTTCATAGGAAATGCCGTCACGATAAGTGAAAAATCCACAGCCTTAAGTTTTACGCCATTGCGTGAAACATCAAATTTTTCAAAAGAGATATTTTGCCTTGAAAAGTCAATGAAAGAAAATGTGAAAAATGAAAAAGACATCTTGCGCAATCTTGAAGAAAACCTTTCAAAACTTGAACTTACAATGGAGCAAAAAGACGGACTTTTAAACCGAATAGAAAGGAAAGTAATCGTAAATCCAGAACAGCTCCGCCCGGAAAGTGTCAGATTTGAACTGATGGAAGCTACAGGCATGAATTTTACGGCAAAGATTCATCTTCTTGAAAGTGCATTTCAAAACAAAAATCTCATTGAAATGGAACTTGCAGGTACAAAAGAGCAGTTTGTCTGTTCCATAAAAAGCATAGTGAAAAATGCAGAACCGGCATTTGTTTCTGTGCATAGGAAAAACATTTCCGAAAATGATGCAGATGTTGAAATTGAAATTGCAAAAATTTCCCGTGTGAAAAAAATACGGAAATCACTTGCACTTGAAAGGGACTGAACCTAAAAATCATCTTGCAATTAACGGCTTAACAATCCGTTAAAAATTTGGGAATGCATTGCAAAAAAAAAGCAACAACTCCCTATAAAATGCATGATGGTGACTGACATATAAAAAAGACAAGCAATCGCCATCATGCAGGAATTTGATTAATTTGTTTCTGTTGGAACTTCAGCATCATTTTTTTCGGCATCAGCTTTTGGAGCTTCATTTCTTTTTTTCCACTGTGAAACTGACACAACAGAATCATCCGTAAGCTTTATGGAAATTGAAACGCCATCCTTGTCGATAAGTTCAAGCACGTTGTTTTCTGCATCATAACTTTTGATTTTTCCAGAGTAAATGTTGCTCATTGGGAAATGATGTTTTTTCTCGAATTTTTTGCCATTATCCTTAGGACAATTACCATGCCATTCATGAGAAAAAGCAGGAACTGACGTAAATGCAAACATGGACACACCGAGTGCAAGCAAAGATATTTTTTTATTCATACAATTCTCCCTAATGCCTTGAAAATCGAGCATTGTTTTAGTTTTAATATTTTCCCAAAATCTCAAGGAATAATATTTCCATATCAGGGTACATCAGTTTTTTGTATTTGTCCACTTTAAAATCTTGATTTCAGCATTCAATCATTTTATTGCAAAACAGTTTGGGGAACTTGGCTTTTTTCATCATCATAAATGCCGGCTTCAATTATACATTGTCCACGTTTTGCATAAAAATCGGAAAGTTTTTTGTCATCTTCAGAAGGATTTTCCATCAATAGTATTTTTGAAAGAAGAATATAATCCATGGAAATGCATGACGAGCTTTCACTGTCACGGTCATATTTGAGAGCAAGCTTTATGAGATGAAGTGCTTTTTCCCTGTCAGAAAGCTTTACGGCACATCTTGACGCATCGTAATAATTTGAGGCTATTTCAAAAAGATATCGCGCATCAACAAAAATTTTTGCGGCCTTTTCAAAACACAGGAGAGCATCAGCATATTTTTCAAATGCCTGAAAAAGTTCTCCCTGAACCCTGTAAAAATATCCAAGGTAATAAAGTTCCTTTGAAAGTTTTTTTTCAATGCCTTCAAGTTTGTTTTTGCATAAAACAAAATCCACATCTGTTTTTTTCATTTTTTTAAGCGAAAGCAAATGACGCACTTCATAAAGGCTGCATACGGCCACGTAAAACTCGTTATTCTCAATAAAGCATATTTCACTTTTTGCAAGAGACAAAAGTTTTTCAACATCTGGCGTCAGTATTGTTTTTTCCCTAGAGACTTCAATTCCATTTTCTTCGTATGTAATCGATTCTGAAATTGCAGAAAACAAAACCTTTGCAAGAAGAGTGCTGTTGTCATACTGCACGCCGATTCTATATGCTTTGTCAAGCATTGACCATGCAAGATCATACTGACCTGATGCAAAATATCCGTTTGCCTGCTCGAAGTAATGATATCCGTGTGATGAATTCGTTTCCGAAACCATCATCCTTTTGGGAGCCGATGAACATGAAAAAGCCAATAACATGACAGTCAGAACATAAAAAAACTTTTTCATTCCAAATCTCCCCTGACATTTACAAGAGAACTGTCTGTCTTTGTCCTGTCAGGAACACCCTTTCTTAAAAGAGGATTGTTCTGCACGCCTTCAAGCGTATCTTCAAGTTCAAGAAGAAGAGTGCCTATTTCTGAAAGGAGAGCATTTATGGTCTTGGTGTTTGAAGAAAGAATATTGTCTGCGCTGCCACCAAGAGAGTCGACTGTTCCCACCAGGGCATTTACCTGCTGAAGTATCTTGTTTACTTCACTGCCGGTATCGACACCTATCACGGAAGGAAGAAGGCCTTCTTTTTGCGCCATGGATTTTGTGACAACATCAAGATTGCCGGTAATTCCCGAAATGTTTTTAAGCAGGACTGTAAGAGTATTGTCACCCTTTCCTTCAACTGCAAGAGTTATGTCATTTAAAAGAGTCTGCACGGAATTTAGAAGATCCGGTATTTGAGAAAGAAGCTGGGATACTGCATCAGCACCTTTTTCCACAGGGCACTTTTTTTCAGCCACGATTTTTTTACCCATCTCACTTGAAAGTTCAAATATTTCAGTACCGGAAGGCACAAGCTCAGTTCCATTTCCCGGATGAAAAATAAAACTTGATCCAAGCCCAATCGGACTTGCACTAAGTTCAAGAAGAGAATTTTCCTTTACGTAATCAAAATAATCCTCAAGTATAAACCACGAAACCGTTACCCTGTCGTTTTTAAGTTCCACATTTTTTATCTTGCCGATTGAAAAACCTTTGTAATTTATGTCCATTCCGGCTTTTATGCCAGAACCGCTTGAGAGTTCCGTATAGTAAAAATTCTTCTTTATGAAAATATTATGTCTTGCACCGATTGCAAATACAAGAACTATGAGTCCTACAATGGAAATTATTGAAAACATGCCGACTATCTGGTCAGCATACCTTATCTTGAATTTCATTTACATCCTCTAAAAACTTTTTTATTCCTATTTTTTCTTTCACACTGCCATCTTCAATCAGAAAAATATCACCAGGAAATTCTTCCACAAAAGAACTCGAATGGGTCACGTAAATAATCGTGTTTCCTTTATTCACGAATTCATGAAGGATTTCAACAAACTTTGCAGATCCCACAGTATCAAGAGATGCCGTACACTCATCAAGAAAAAGTATTTCAGGTTCGCTGACAAGAGCTCTTGCAAAGGCAATTTTTTTCTGTTCACCACTTGAAAGATCCACTGGACGAAGATTAAGAGGCTTGTCAAAGTCAACCTTCATGGTGTAATATTCAATTCTATCATTTATTTCTTTTTCGGAAAGCTTTGGAAAATGAATTTTAAGCGGAAGCATAAGATTCTGCCTTATATCCTGATTTGCCCAAAGAGCTGCATCCTGAAAGACAAATGAAGATTTTTTTCTGAATTCAAGATTTTGTGCTTTTGAAAAATCTGCAATATTTCGTCCATTATAAATCACTTTTCCATGATTGGGAACATAAATTCCTGCAATAAGTTTCAGAAGCGTCGATTTGCCGCATCCTGATTGTCCCCAAAAACATGTAGGTATGCTTTTTTGAATGTCGAGAGTTATATCCTTTATTATTCTAGATGATTTAGAATTGAATTCCAGATTTTTTATTTCAAACAAAGCCATCAGAAAGCAAACCTCAAAACAATGAAAATTACGTCTGCAAGTATTATGTACATGAACGACTTGCTCACAGCCTGTATTCCAGCAACAGGAACTTCAGTAGATGCACGCTCAACGTTAAATCCGAAATATGTCGCAACTGTTGAAATTATCATGCCGAACAAAATGCTTTTTGATATGGAGACATAAATGTTCATGAACGTAAGATGATTAAGAAGCCCTGAAAAATATTCTGAAAGAAGGACTGGATTTACTACCCTCAAAATTATTCCGGGACCAATGAATCCGCAAAGGGAAAAATACAAATTGAGAAAAAAAACGGAAAAGGTTACACCAAGAAATCGAGGGGCTGCAAGATGACCGATTGGATCGACTCCGATTGATACATAGCTTTCAATCTGATGTGAAATTACCATGCTTGCAATTTCAGTTGCAATTGCAGTGGCAGAACGTGCAGTTACGACAAAAGCAACAAGAATTGGGCCAAGTTCCTCTGCTATGATTACAACAAGTGCGTCATATATGAGTTCAGTCTGACCGATGGACATGAGAAATGAGTTTCCTGCAAGATATATCGTAGAACCGATTGCAAGCGAAAGAAATGCTATGAGGGAAAGTGCTTCAATGAATGTAAAGAGAAGCTGCATGATAAGGATTTTTCTTGCTGCTTTTTCCCTTACAAAAAAGAATGCCGATGATGCAAAAAGTTTTCCCACATATCCAAGAATATATGGAAACAAAGAGAATTTTTGCCTTACTGTAAATCCAAACTTAGAAATCATAACACAATTCTTAAGTACATCTCTAAAAAATACTTTTTTATGATGATTGACTTTTAAATAACGGCAACCCGATTCAAATATTTTTCAAGGAAAGCATTGTTTTTACGGCAACCGTCAAAATCGTTAACAAGCATTATATAGGATAAAAGGCATTTTTTCAACATTTTAAAGAGAGTGTGCATGCAAGATGCACAGCCCCATTTTTTTAGATACTTGTTTCTGCCTTTATCTGCTCGATTTCATCAACAGAAAGTGAAGTGCAGTTGGAAATTGTTTCAAGCGGGATGTTGTTGTTTAACATGGAGATGACGATTTCTGTAGTCACTTTCTTTGTGTTTTCGTCAACGGCTTCTTTTACGGCTTTGGTGACAGCTTCTTTCACGGCCCTTCTTTTTTCGTCTTCCATTCCAATGTACATCTTCAAATACTCCGTCCTGAATGTTTCAGTGTGCTTGATGTTGTCAACACTCTGCTTGATGGCAGATGTAAAGTCGTCG
>JAZQMW010000062.1:0-2310 GCA_045627025.1 Treponema sp.
CAGGAAGTTTCTTCTCATCGATAGAAGTGATGTCTCCCCAGTTCTTGATTTGTTTTCCCGATTTCGCTTTATGATTCGCATTATATAATTCAATTGCAGATGGCGAAATTTCTGAGTATCCAACAACATTGAAAGACCACCCAGGATGAAGTCTTTCAAGTCTTTTCAAAGCAAAAGAAGCTCCGCCATAACCCGCAAAAGATTCAAATACTTTCAACTTCATAGCAATTGAAAATGTGCGTGGAGGCTAAAGCAAAAAGCCGTTCAGGTTCTGGGAAACCTTTTAGAGTTAATGCAATAGAACTCCACGCTGTGATTATTAGTTTTTTTCACAACGAGGACATCAATGCATCACTTCCTCTAAATGTTTGGATTTCCCAGATCTGAACGGCGAATAATGATGTCTTACTATCAGTCGAGTTTGCAGTTTATAGGAACTGTTGCCTGTGTGTAAGTCAAGGTGCGTAAGTGCTTTCATGACGTACGCACGCATTAGGTTACGCGTGCAAAGGTAGGAATTTCTATGAACTATTCCAAATCTTGCTATGTAAATGTGGCAAAATCATAGGAAATTCACTTGTTTACAGGCTGAAATCGCCAGTGGGGATTACAAAACGAGCGTTTTTTCTTTGTTTTCTTGACATAGGAAAAGCGCAAAAATGAAAATGTGCACTATAGACCGTTGCATGAAAAAATCGGTCTTTGTAACTTTGCCGCCGCTAATAAAAACTAATGATTATGATAGAAATTCCAACAAACGAAAGATTTGAATCTGACTACGACAAAGTTGTGGCAGATGTGCTGAGCCAGCTTACTACTGGACAAGACAAGTATGGAGAAGGAGCTGTAGGCACGGCTTACATAGATTGGGGTGTATGCAACGATAGGTATAAGAATTGTCCGTCAAGGAGTATAGCCGACAGAGTGGCACAAGACTTCAAGGACAAAGGCTATTATGTTTACATTCAGAGAATGGGGCAAGGCAATAGCCGTTTCTCTTTGGGAACAGCGATCTGTTACCGCATTCATCAAACTGCAAGACCTTTCAATAACTGGGACGAATTTTAGATTATGAACACACGTGAATACATAAAAATGCAGAGTGTGAACTTCTGCTACATGAGCTTTATGCTTGAAGCAAGCAAAAGCGAATCCGTTGAGATGAACACCACGAGCATCAAGAAGCTAGTGATGGATGGTGATACGCTTTATGCCATCATGCAAGATGGAACAAAGGAACTTGCCATAGACGTTGATCCGGAAGTGTCAACGCAAGCCATTCAGGAATGGATAGCAAGAAATCCATCATTGCATGACAGAGTAATTGCATTAATGGATGAGGATACATCAATGCGTAATGCGTAATGTGGACTGTAAGAGAATCGAGCGGAAATGCTTACGGATTGTAAGTTGAAGTTTCCGCAAGATTTTGCTTCAACTAGGAGATGGGGAAGGCGGAAATATGGGGAATGGAAGGGCTTTTCGGGGTGTGGATGAAAATTCGTAGAGCTTTTTATCAAAAACTCTAAGAGATATTTTCAAAACTGTGGGACTTTTTACCCGAAAAGCCCATGGAAAATGGGCGAAAATGAGCCGAAAATGACCGCTTTTTACATGGTGAAAAAGTTAAGTTATTGAGCATTAAGGAGATACGAAAATGCGAAATACGGCGTTATTTTCGGGCAAGATTCCGACGAATGATTTCGCGTGATTCTGAAGGGGGAATGAAAATACGGATTGTAAGCAAAAGGGTGGGTTTTGCTTACAATCCAAGCAATCTTTCAGGCCAAAGTATCAAAGGCTGGTTAATAAAGCGAAAAACTCCGACTACGTTTTGTAATCGGAGTTCTTTTTTAGTTATTTCTATTAATGTTACATACTTATCAATTCAGAACTGTCTGCGATGCGGCTCTCAATTAGGAGAAGCGACGGGTAATGTATGAATCGGTTTGTTAATACAAACCAAGCATGATGAGGATGGAAATAATTGGATTCATAGTTGTATAATTCTAAAGTTGTTAATAATTCTATTTATTATGATGTGGTATCATCCTTTTAGCACTACTACAATTAAAACATGCAATCCTGAATTGTTTCTGCTACTACATCATATCCAAAAGTGCCATTGCCATTATCTTTAAGCAATTCCTCAGGATAGTAGGAACCAGAAAGAACTGTAAAATGAGTTGCTAACTTACCCACGAACTTGCCATCCGCACCAAACTTTGCCTTGAACATATTTCCACCATGCTGCACAGTGAATTTTTCGTTTGCTGGCATAGCTGAAATGACATTCTTGATATCTGCCTT
>JAZQMW010000063.1:0-5884 GCA_045627025.1 Treponema sp.
AGAAGACAACTTCCCACACTTTGACCGTGTTCGCCGCCCAGCTGTTGAATACGCAGGTATGATGGAATACGATGGCGACAACCACAAGCCAGCTCAGTTCCTTGTAAACCCACCAAGCATTGACCGCACAATGGGTGAATACCTTACAAAATCTGGTGTACATTTGATGGCAATTTCTGAAACACAGAAATACGGTCACGTAACATACTTCTTCAACGGTAACCGCCCTGGTGAATTCGACAAAAACCTTGAAACATATGTTGAAGTTCCATCTGATGTTGTTCCATTCGAACAGCGCCCATGTATGAAATGTTCTGAAATCACAGACAAAGTAATCGAAGCTATTGAATCTGGAAAATATGATCATATCCGTTTGAACTATCCAAATGGTGATATGGTTGGACACACTGGTGTATTCAACGCTGTTTGCTGTTCTATGGAAGGAATGGACCTCCAGCTCGGTCGTCTTAAGGCTGCTATTGAAAAGGCAGGTGGTATCCTCTGTCTTACACCTGACCACGGAAACAGTGACGATATGTACGAACACAAAAAAGACGGTTCTGTTGCAAAAGATGCTAATGGTGAACCAAAACCAAAGACATCTCACTCTTTGAACCCAGTTCCAGGTATCATCTACGACCCAGAATACAAAGGTGAATATGAACTTGAACTCAACAGCGGACTCGGAATCTCTTCTTGGCCAAGCACATTGATGCAGCTTATGGGATTTGTGCCACCTAGTGATTATGATAAGTCGATGATCAACTTGAAATAATTTTTACGGTGGTTGAGCTTGTCGAAACCACCAGATAATGCACTATTGTGTGTGAAGGCGCCCATTCTCTTTTTGAGGACGGGCGTTTTTTTTTGTGGTGTGATTTTTTAGTTATCTGCTATTCCAGTGTTTCAGAAACTACTTTTATGGCCCAGTGTTTTTCACCGCAGTGAGGACACTTCATTTTGCGGCTTCTTCCCATGTGCATAGACCAGAGCACCTGATTATAAGTTGGTTCGTAAGTTTTTCCGCAGCCTTTGCATTTGTAAAAGCCAGCTTTCTGTTCGATTCTTACTGAAGCAAAAACAGCAATAAAAAAGATTACAAATGAAACAACAATTGAAATGACTTTGAGAAATGTTATAGTAAAGACAGTCATTGAAAGTAATGTACCTGCAACTACAATTCCAATTGCAATAACAATCAAAATAATTTCAAGGTTAAGCATGTGTTTTGATAATTCTTCGTTTCTTTTCTTAAGCTGAACAAGATTTTCTTCTGCATTTTTAGCGTAATTTTCCATAGTGATTTTTTCTCCTGATAATAGTTCGTTAACTGAAATACCAAGGAGATTACAAAGATCAATCATAATTCCTGCATCAGGAAGACATTTTCCGTTTTCCCATTTTGATATTGCTCTGTCCGAAATTCCAAAGTGTTCAGCCAGCATGCTTTGAGTGAGCCCTTTTTCTTTTCTGCAGTCTGCAATAAACTTTCCAATTTTAATCTGATTCATTTTCGTTACCTCGTTTTTTCAGTTTTCAGCAGATTTTCTGTCTGTTGATAGACAAAATATATCACTATGGGTTCTATTATAACATGAACCAGTGGTTGAGTTGGAAAAATGGATTTCGTTTGAGTGCAGGGCGCTCGCTTTTTAGGTTTGAGGACAGGCGTTTTTTTTATAGACTTCAAATTTTTTTGATGCTATATTTGAGTTGAACTTTTATTTTAATTGGGGCATGAACATGGAATTCCGTACACTAACCCAAAACGACATTCCTTCTCTTATTGAATTATAAAAGCAGCTTGATCCTGTAAACAATGCAAGTCTAAATCTTTCTGAATCCTTAGAAATCTTTGAAAAAATATCTGAAAATAAAAGCATAAAATATTTTGTCGCTGTTGACGGAGATAAAGTTGTTTCAACCTGCTGGTCATGTTTAATGTCGAATATGACTCATCACGGGCGCCAAATCTGTTTTATTGAAAATGTTATCACACACAAAGATTATAGAAAAAGAGGTCTTGGAAAGAAAGTAATTCAAATGGCAACTGATGATGCAAAAAAAATAACTGTTACATGGTTTGCCTCTTAAGTAATTCAAAACGAACTGAAGCTCATAAGTTCTATGAAAAAATCGGGTTCGATGGTGAATGCAAAAAAGGCTTCGTGATGAGGTTTGAGTAGAAATTTTACACGTGCAAAAAATGGCAGGCATATCTTTAAGCATTTTCTAGAATTAAAAATTTCAAGGCTAAGCAAAAAAATCAGTTCTTAAATATGAAGAGTTGTATAATACCTCTTATCAGTCTATAATAGGTTCTGATAGAAATTAATGGAGTCTCTAAAAATTGCAATTTTTAGGAACAACTTCGAAAATGCGACGTTTAAAGCCTTGCAATTTCAAGGCCTTAAACTCGTCCAACAGGAATATTTGTATGAAAGAAGAAACAAAAAAATTTTCAGTAATCGGTAAAACTTTTCATGCCGGACATGAAATGGAAATAACATCTATGCATGATGTAACTTCTCTTGAACCTGTAAAGCTAAACAGCAGATTCCGCTTTGTATTTCTTAAAAGAGGTAATACTACTTTCACAAATAAAGATAAAACTCAGTTTGTTTCAAGCCCTGCAGTCATTGCACTGAACTTTGACGACGAACCTTTACTTGCAAATGAAGATGACCTTAACATGGACATCGTATACTTTTCCCCGCTTTGCTTTGAACGGTATGAGAAAAGACTTAGTTACGACGAGTGGAAAAAAAATCTTGGATACGATTATTTTTATTTCCGACCTTTTTTTACACGGGAAGATAATTTTATAGGTGTGATTCCAATTCGCCAGGAAATGTCAAAACGATTTGAAATGCTTATTGATACAATGCAGGATATTCTTGAAAATCAGCCGGATGAAAACTGGCCGTGCAGAAGTAGGTCGTATCTTCTTGAACTTATAATAACAGTGAATACATCTTTTTCAGAAACCGGAGAAATTGCAAATCCTGTGATGGTAAGGGCATCCGAAAAGATTCAGGATATAGTTGAATTCATCAATCAGAATTTTCAGAATAAAATAACGCTTGAAGATATTACAAAAAAATTCAACACAAACAAAACAACCTTAAATATGAAGTTTAAATCAGAAATGAACATGACCGTTACGTCTTATATCATTTCTCTACGAATGCAGACTGCCTGTCTTCTGCTGAAAAAAACATATCTTTCTGTAAGTGAAATCATTGACCGTTCAGGATATAATGATGAATCCCATTTTAACCGTGCCTTCAAAAAATTTACAGGTACAACGCCTACTCTTTTCAGAAAACAGTTTGTCAATGAACAGTATTTCTAAAAAGCATATATAAATTTTATTTTCGCAATTATCAGATACAGCTTTCTCCTTTATAGTTTCATATATCAAATCACGAGGAGCGATATATGAAACGCATATCAAAGTTATTTTTTTGTATTGCAGTCTGCCTAACAGGTCTTGAGCTAACAGGCTGCGATAAAATTGTTTCCTTAAAAAAAAGATCCAGGTGGAACTTTATAAAACAAGTTTCTTTGACTCAGAATATGGCATCCCGTTCTGCCGGATGGTACAACGAAAAATTTGCTGTATCAGTCGGCTGCAAAGGCAAAATGTATGTAATCGACGGGGAGAACTCAGACTGGAAAGAATCAGAAAACAATGCAGAGCCTGTATGCTGCATTGATATTACAAATGAAGGTACTGTATGGACATTCGGAAAGGAAGGTAAAGTTCAGGTTACAAGAAACCTTGGAGAAACATGGGAATCCGTACCGAGCTGCCTTCCTTTTGAAAATCAGACATGCATTGACTTTGCAGATTGTTTTGTCGGCTTAGTTTCATCTGACTGCAATATTGCCTTGACACAGGACGGCGGAGAAACATGGCAAAATTTCAAATGCAATGACTTAAAAGATAGAATTCTCTGTGTATCATGTCTTGCAGACGGATCAGGATATGCCCTCACAAAGAATTTCGAACTCCATTTTACAGAAGACAAAGGCGAAAACTGGAAAACAAAAAAAATTGACGCACTAAAAGATATTGCAAAGGACGGAGAACTTGCAGCCTGTGATTTTAACTTTGAAGACGAGATGAACGGAAAAATGGTTGCATCGATTTTCAATAAGGACGGAACAAATGCAATCTTCTATCTTTCAACAAATAACGGTGGTGAAATCTGGAATACAGAACTAGTTGAAAAGAAGATAGAAGGAACTGTTACAAATGTTCTTATGAGTAAGGCCAAAAATTACATTTCTTTTGTTGATATGAAGGGAAATGTGAAATTATACAGACGGTAAAATTCAGATTGGTAAGGAGAAAAAAAATGAAAAAGACTGAATTAACTATTAAATCCCTGGTTCGAAAATCAGGAATTAGACTTGCAGTAACTTTGCTTACACTGTCATTTTTTAGCTGCGGCAAAAGCGAAAAGTGGAACTTTGTCAAGAAAACTACACTTGCACAAGATATGCGATCGCATTTTGCAGGATGGTATGATGAAGATTTAGGAATTTCTGTAGGATATGCAGGAAAAAGTTTTTTCTACAGTCCAGAAACAGAAGAATGGAAAAAGGCCGAAAACAGCTCTCTATGCAGATATTGCCTTGATATATGTGATAAAAAAACAGCATGGTCAGGAGGAAACGGGAATCATGTTCGCGTAACAAGAGACAGTGGAAAAACATGGCAGAATGTAAACGATTGTAAGCTCGGAAGTACACATCGTTCCATCGATTTTGCAAACTGCCACGTGGGCTTAGTTGCAACAGATTTCAAAATTGCGTTAACAAAAGACGGTGGCAAAACATGGGAAGTACTTAAAAACGAAAAGTTTAACGGTAAGATTCTTTCTGTTTCTGTTTTAGAAGACGGCTCATGCTATGGAATTACAAAAGGCGGTGACCTAATATTTACAAAAAACAAGGGTTCAAGCTGGACTATAACACCTGTTAAGAAGCTTAAGAAAGCTTCCGGAGATGGAGAATTAATTGCATGTGACGTAAATTTTGAAGATGTAAATACAGGAGAAATGGCGGTTTCAATTCTTGGTTCTAAAACAAAGATTGTTCACTTTACAACAAAAAACGGCGGCAAAACATGGAGTTCATGTATAGTTGACAATACAATTGACGGCATTGTTACTGACGTCCTTATGAGCAAAAACAAAAACTACATTTCAATTGTTGACGCTAACAAAGTGATGAAGCTATACAAAAGAGAATGGAAAAAAGGAGAAGATTAAAATATGAAAGAAGAAGCATTAGTTTTAATTGATATTCAGAATATCTATTTTACAAAAGGAATCATGCAGCTGCATGAACCTGAAAAAACTGCGCAGAATGCAAGAAAGATTCTTGATTATTTCAGAGAAAAAAGTCTTCCATGGCTGCCTTGAATTTTGCATTTGCAAAAGTAATAACAACCGAAGAGTTGTTAAATAGAAAAAAATGAAATTCTAAATTTAACAAAGTAAATGTTTGATTCAATGGTTTCTGCATCGCAAAAACCATTGAATTTGAAGTCTAATTACATTTCGTTCCTTTTGAAAAAACAGATAAACGCCGTGAAGTTTTCTTTAATGAAACATTGGCAAAAGATGAAATTGACAGTCTTTTTTCTCCTAAAGCATTTTGTAATGTAAAAAAGTTTACAAAAGACGGCGAAGAAACTTACACAAAATTTGAACACAACGCAGACCTGTACAGAAAGCGTGGTTTGAGTGAAGATCAGGGCAAACGCATTATAGTTGTTGGAGAGCATAAAGCAGGCATTTTTCGTTTTGTGAGCAAAGTGTATGCTTGTTGCCGATTGTCAGATTCTTCTTTTTAGTTGAAACAGGTAATT